>NZ_JAWJEJ010000002.1:654458-981688 GCF_032911445.1 Sphingomonas sp. HF-S4
GCGCTGCTCATTGCGGCGATCTGGCTCAACCGGCATTACACCCTGAACGGGCCCGTGGCGGTGATCGTCGCGGTGCTGCCCGCCTTGCCCATGCTCGGGATGATCGTCGCGATGGGCCGGCTGATCCTCGACGAGAAGGACGAGTATCAGCGCATGCTCCATGTCCGGCAGATGTTGATCGCGACCGGGCTGATGCTGGCAGCATGCAGTATCTGGGGCTTTCTCGAGCAGTTCGAGCAGGTGCCGCACCTGCCCGCTTATTGGGCGTTCATCGTCTGGTGCGCGGGACTTGGCTTCGGCACGCTGTACAACGAGCACCGGTCATGAAGAACCGCCTCCGCGTGCTGCGCGCCGAGCGCGCCTGGAGCCAGCAGGATCTGGCCGCCGCGCTCGAGGTCTCGCGCCAGAGCGTCAATGCGATCGAGACCGGCCGCTACGATCCCTCGCTGCCGCTCGCGTTCAAGATTGCCGACCTGTTCGGCATGGCGATCGAAGACATCTTCACCAATCCGTCGAAGGAGACCGAATGATGATCACCCGTATCCTGCTTGGCGTCGCCGCCGTCGTGGCCGCCCCGATGGTACTCGCCCCCGTGCCCGCGCGTTGCCAGACCGCGCCCGCCGCGCCGATCCAGATGGATCACATCTCGGTGCAGGTTGTCGGCTCGGGGAGCCCGGTGATCCTGATCCCGGGCCTGTCGAGCCCGCGCGACGCCTGGGCGGGGTTCGTCCCCGAGCTTGCGAAGACGCACAGCGTCTATCTGGTCCAGGTCAACGGCTTCGGCGGGGAAAATCCGCGCGCGAACCTCAAGCCCGGCGTCCTCGACGGCATCGTCGCCGACCTGATCCGACTCGTCGCCACGCGCAAGCTGGAGGCGCCGGCGGTGGTCGGGCATTCGATGGGCGGCCTCGTCGGGATGATGCTCGCGGCGCGGCATCCCGCGAGCGTCGGGCGGCTGATGGTGGTCGATGCGCTGCCCTGGTTCGGGGTGCTGATGGGCGCGCCGGGGAGCGGCCTGACCGTCGCGGCCATCGAGCCGCGTGCCGCGCAGATGCGCGACGTGATCGCCGCGAGCTATGGCAAGCCGCCGAGCAAGACGGCGGCCGAGGCCAATGTCGCCACGCTCGTCCGCAAGCCGGAAGGCCGGGCCAAGGCGACCGAATGGGCAATGGCGGCGGATCCGCGCGTCACCGCCCAGGCAATGTACGAGGACCTGATCACCGACATGCGCGGCGAGCTGGCGAAGATCCAGGCGCCCACCACCATCGTCTATGCCTGGAACGACACCTATCCGCGCGAAGCGCAGGCTGGTGCCTTCTTCAAAGCCCAATATTCGGGCACGCCGAACATTCGGTTCGTCGGCGTCGGCGACGCCGGTCATTTCGTCATGCTCGACCAGCCCGTGGCGTTCGCAGCGGCGCTGACCAGCTTCCTCGCCGACTAGACGTACATGCGGCCCGGAGTCTTTCCCGGGCCGCATTCATTCGTTCGCCGGGCAGGCTCAATAGGTGCCCGAGAAGCTCCGGTTGAGGTTGCGCTCGCCCGACCAGTCGTCGCGGTCGCTGTCGCGGTTGCCGAACAGCGCCCCCGATTGCTCCTCGTCGCGCCAATGCGCCTTGGCTTCGTCGGCAGTCTTGCGCAGCGTCACCTTGTCGTCGACCGAATGGATCCAGCGCGACGGGATCGAATGATGATGCCCGCGGGCATCGCTGTCGCTCTTGGTGAGCACGATGCGATCGCCGCGGATCTTGTCGACGACGCCGACGTGGCTGCCGTCCGATCCCACCACTTCCATATGCTCGCTCACCCGGCGCAGCGAATCGCGCTGGCCCTGGCGGTCGGTGCGCCAGCTGCTGAACTCGTTGTGGAAGCGCTGCGAATTCTCGCGCTGATATTCGTCATAGTCGCGGTCGAGCTCGGCGATCCGCTGGCGACGCCACGACTGGTACTGGCCGTCGCCGACGCCGCCATAGACGCGTTCGTCGCGGCCGACCTGGGCATCGTAGCGCTGGTCGCGCTCGCGGCGGCGCTCGGCCTCTTCGTCGCCGAACCACGAGCGGATCTCATCGCCGGCGCGATCGAGGAAGCCGCGATCGGCGTCATATTGGTCGCGCCCGCGATCATAGCCGCGATGGCGCTCTGGCCCGCGATAGCCATGGTCGGCGGCGGGGCGGTAGTAATCGGTCACGCGGGCGCGGTCATAGTCCGGCTGCTCGTCGGTCCAGCCGGTACGGGCGTCGTCGCGCCAGCCACGGTCGGCATGGTGGCCACGATCATAGCGGCCGGCGGCGTAGTCGCGGCCCGAACCATAGTCTTGCGAATAGTTGCGGGGGCTGCGGCCGCCATAATAGTCGCGCTGACCATAGCGGCGATTGCGGTCGTCCATTTTGCATCTCTCCTGATCGATTTGCGGACAGGGCACGCTGGCGGGATCGCTGCATGCCCGACGCCGATTCAGCGAGCGAGACGCGGCTTAGGTTCCGCATTTCGTCGAATCCGCAGGTGGTTGAGCGCCAGACGCGCGATGCCTGCGCGCAGGCGCGGCTAGCCGGTTGCATCGCAGTTCGCGGCTCGCTAAGTGGAGCGCCTCCCGGCGCGACCGGGACCGGCGGCGGGGCTGTAGCTCAGATGGGAGAGCGCTGCAATCGCACTGCAGAGGTCAGGGGTTCGATTCCCCTCAGCTCCACCAGCCGCCATTGATTTCATTCCCCTTTCTTTCGATTTTGCCGCTTGGTGATAATCTCGGTCATAATATTGGCTGCGGTTACAGGTGGCCTCCGGCGTGCTTGTGCGCACTGTCCAACTAACCCTGCATCGCGGACCGTGGCGAAGCACCTTTGATAGAGCGGGTCGCTGGCGAACGGCAGCTAAGCGCCTCGCCAGCGGTCATTCCGGCGATTGAAGCGGCTTCTCAAAAGCGGTCGGTCCGCTTTGGCGTGCCGAAGCGCCCATTGAACGACGGGAAGTGCGTGGAAAGCCCACTGACGGCTTTGTGGACGCTGAAGACCAAGAGTTACACTCATGGCCGTGTGCGTATCGACGACCGCGTCTATGTGGCGGTGCCTCTCGTCGCGCCCTTGCGTTCGGAGTGGTCAAGGTTACCTCTGGAGCAGGATTTCATCATCGGAGGATTCCTCAATGGCTCTCGGCGACCTTGTACCTGTGGCGGACAGCCCCGGCTATTTCACCGTTGAGCTTGAGGAAGGGCAGGCGAGTGAGGCGCTCCCGCGTGCCGAGGCGGAGGCCCGGAGCGAGGAACTCAAAGACGTCGCGTTTCGCACTGCTCAGCAGCAGGCTGCGTGGCAGGCGATTCAGCGCGGGCGCGGCTTATAGATCCGGGGCCACAAATCACAAATAGAGAGGCCGCCCCATTTCTGAAGCGGCCTCGTATCGTCGTTGGAATAACCGCCCGGCGTCAGCCTGGCCAATTGTCGCAGATGCGGCTGCGCCTGACAGTGACGGTCAGCGTAGCCGAGGCAGTGCCGCCATTCCCGTCGGATATCTGGTAATAGACAGGAAACGTCCCGGACACGGTGCTGTCGAATTCGATGTATGTGCCGGCGTTCTGTGCGTTCGCGCCACCAGGCGAGGACACTGAATCGATGACCAATGGATCACCGTCAGGATCGTAGTCGTTCCCGAGCACATCTATCCCAACGATGGTGTTACAGCCTACCGACGCGGCGTCATCGACAGCAACTGGTGGCGAGCCGGTTAGCAAGGGTATAGCATTTGGACTGAGTGCTAAAATCGGCAGCATGCTAAACAATTGTAAAATCACGGCAGGTCTCCAAAAAAAGAGGATGCGACCTTTTGAGCGGTGGCTAATTGTGTCGTCGACTCGCTCCGGTTGTCCAAACTACTGCTCTTCGCATCGAAGACAATGTATAACGTATTGAACGTCCTCACTTTTACAAACCACCGATTGTCATGTTGGCCGTAGCTTAGGAAAAGGGCCGGCGCTTCGACGTATCGAGGCGGCCCAAAGGTGCTCGGGGAAAAGGCGGTCCAACGGCAGCATTGCGCCCTCGTTCCGTTTCGTCGAATGCGTTGCGGTCGACGCCCTAAAGCCGACGTCAGTTCAGGTTGAGCTTCACATCCGGCGGGCCACCGAGGGATGCGCACCTTCGGCGTGCAAGACTCTGCTCCTCCCCCCGGCGACGATCGCCTGCGCTTTCCGATTTTCCGAGTGCTTCTGGAGGCGTCGTTATTGTGCAGAGTCCTGGATTTCTGCTTTATATCGGTCGGCTCAATTTGATAAAATATTCGAGCGACGCGCCACGGCAAGGCGCGGCGAAAAGGGGGAATCTGATGAACGTATCTGGGGTCCGGGGCCGCGCTGCCCGGTTGCGTATGCACGGTTCGGCCGGTGTGCTGGCGCTCGCGGCGGGGCTGACGTTAGCGACTCCGGCGGCGGCGCAGGATAATTGCGGATCGGGTAATGCCAGCGGCGCCAATTCAGTCGCCTGCGGCACCGGTGCCGATGCCACGGGCACCAACGCCACCGCAGTCGGCAACGATGCCGATGCCGGTACAAACGCGAGCGCCATTGGCGCCGGCGCCAAGGCCAACGCCGATGAAACCGTCGCACTCGGATATAATTCGTATGCGGGCGGCCAGATGGCGACCGCGGTAGGCCGTTATGCGCTGGCGAACGCCGCCTGGACCACCGCCATGGGCGCTTCCGCCCAAGCCTATTTCGGCTATGCCAGCGCGTTCGGCACCGGCGCGCTCGCCAACGGCCTCGGCTCTACTGCGCTGGGCGCTGGCGCGCGTTCGGCAGCCGGCGCGGTCGGGCTCGGCTATAGCAGTTCCGCCACCGGCGATCAGAGCATTGCGCTCGGCCAGTCTGCTTCCGCCACGCAGAATCGCGGCATCGCGATCGGCGGCTGGATCGATCTCGACAGCGACGGCATCAGCGATCCGGGCGAGTTTACTCGCGCGACCGGTATCGATGCCATTGCCCTCGGCACGATCGCCAGCGCCAGCAACGCGAAAACCGTATCGATCGGCTATAGCGCCAGCGCCACCGGCTCCAACGCCCTCGCTGTCGGCGCGGCGAGCAGCGCGGCCGGAACCAACGCCGCCGCCTTCGGCCCGGGCAGCAGCGCCGTCACCAGCGGCAGCGTTGCTCTGGGCAATACCGCCACCGCCAGCGGCACTGCCGCCATCGCCATCGGCGGCGGCTATCTGGGTGGCAACGGTCCCGTCGCGGCGGGCGGCGATTCGATCGCGATCGGCTCCGACGCCAGTACGGCTGCCGGCGCCGGCGGCGCCATCGCATTGGGCGGTGCATCTTTTGGCGGCGCCACCAACGCGGTCGCGCTCGGCCAGCAGGCCCGCGCCGAGGTCGGCAATAGCACTGCCGTTGGCGACAACGCCCAGGCAACGGCAATCGGCTCGGTCGCGCTCGGCGCCAATTCGCTCGCCGACGCCGCCTACACCGTGTCGGTCGGCACCAGCGGCGCGACGCGGCGGATCGTCAATGTCGGCGCTGGCACGCTCTCGTCGACGAGCACCGACGCCGTCACCGGGGCGCAGCTTTACGCCACCAACGCGAGCGTGACGACGGCACAGGGCACCGCCAACACCGCGCTCACCAACGCCGCCACTGCACAAACCCGCGCTGATACCGCTTTCGACAGCGCCGCTGCCGCGCAGGGTACCGCCAACACCGCTCTCGCCAACGCCGCCACCGCACAGAGCCGCGCCGATGCCGCATTCGACAGCGCCGCTGCCGCGCAGGGCACCGGCAACACCGCCCTCGCCAACGCCGCCACCGCGCAAACTCGCGCCGATGCGGCTTTCGACAGCGCCGCTGCGGCACAGGGCACCGCCAACACCGCTCTCGCCAACGCCGCCACCGCACAGAGCCGCGCCGATGCCGCATTCGACAGCGCCGCTGCTGCGCAGGGCACCGGCAACACCGCCCTCGCCAACGCCGCCACCGCGCAAACTCGCGCCGATGCGGCTTTCGACAGCGCCGCTGCGGCACAGGGCACCGCCAACAACGCGCTTGCCAACGCCGCGACGGCGCAGACCACCGCGGATCGCGCCGAAGCCCGAGCGATCGCCGCGCGCGACGACGCGGCGGCTGCGCAAGTGCGTGCGAACGAAGCGCGTGACCTTGCCAATCAGGCAGTCAGCAGCGGCGCTGCGACCAAGGACATCGCCGATGCGGCGCTCGCCAATGCGGCAACGGCCCAGGAGGCGGCCAATATCGCCAGGGCACAGGCCGATCAGGCCGATGCCGGGGCCCGCCTCGCCCGCTCTGTCGCCGACAATGCCATGGTGAACGCCGCCGCCGCCCAGACCACCGCCGATCGCGCGCTAGCCCGCACCGCCTATGTCGAGATGAACATGACCGGCCCGCTGGCACAGGCGAACGGCGCCAATGCGATGGCGATGGGCAGCGGCTCGATGGCGAGCGGCGACCGTTCGGTGGCGATCGGCACCAATGCCGTTGCCGAAAACGGCGCCGCGGTATCGATCGGCGCGGGCAACCGTGCCTCGGGTGCCGGGGCAGTGGCGATCGGCGACCCCAACGTCGCCACCGGCCGCGGCGCCGTTGCCATCGGCGCCGACAATACCGCGACCGGCGAAGGCGCAGTCGCGCTAGGCGCCGATAGCGTCGCCAACGGCCGTTCGGCAGTCGCGCTGGGCCGCGGCGCCAATGCCGGCGCAGCGGGCAGCGTCGCCATCGGCGAAGGTGCGGTGGCGAACCGGGCCGGGCAGGTCTCGCTGGGTGCCACCGGTTCCACCTACACGCTCGCCGGCATCAGCTCCGCCGCCAGCCGCGCGGCGCAATCGGGCGACACCCGCTATGTCACCTCGGATGCCTCGGGCAATCTGGCGCTGTCCGATCTCGGACCCGGCGCGATCAGCCAGCTCGATTATCAAATGCGTGTCGATCGACGCGAGACGCGCAGGGGGATCGCCACCGCTATCGCGATCGGTACTGCTCCGATCCCCTCTGAGCCGGGTCGCACCAGCTACGTCCTCAACGGCGCCACCTTTCGCGGCGAACAGGCCGTCGGCGGCGGAATGGCCCACCGGCTCAATTCCGACGATCCGCTCGCGGTAACGGCGGGCTTTTCCTATGGCGGCGGGGGCAACACCGCGGTCAAGGTCGGGGTAGCGGGGGAGTTTTGAAGACTATCAAAAGGTCCTCGACGATCCGGACCCGTTAGCGGCTATCGCGGCAGTTCGCGACCGAGGCAGCGGTCGCCTGACGGAGCCATGGGTCACGGTAAATGCGCAAGCGTCGGACGAAGTCGCTCGATCGAGCGTTCGCGGACGGCAGCTATTTCGGCTTTGATGCCGGAAGCCGACGGTCGGCTTCCGGTCCAGGAGCCGCCGTGCAATTGACGGGGAGGCCAGGCGCGAGGCCCCGTCCGCGCTTGGGGGGGCATGCGCGTTGGGGGCACGGTCCATCCGGCGGATCGGGAAAGAGCGCAGCTGCATCGAGTCAGTGATATCCCCCCGGCGCAGGCGGAGCGGGCGGACGGTGCCGCAGACTGCTCCAGTGGAGAATTGTGCGTCAGAGCAATCACCGGTGAAGAGGCACCGCATCGGACCACGATGAAGCGCGGTGGCGCCCATGCTCGCGTGCCGATTTGGCGGGAGGGGCAATTTGCGATTACAGATACTCGGCGCCGGATTGTCTTGGCTGGCGAAGCAGCCGCGATGCGCGGCGGGAACCGGGTGAGACCATTTTGGACAGGGATGCGGCAGTTCGGGAGTGGTTCTGCCGCGAAGTGCTTCCCCTGGAGCCGTCGCTGCTGCGCTTCATCCGTCGGAACTGGCCGGCGGCCGACGACGCGACCGATTTGATGCACGACGTCTATGAACTCGCGATCACCGGCGCCCGCAACGCCATACCCCACAATACGCCTGCATATCTGTTTGCCGTGGCGCGTAATCATCTGATCAACCGCGCCAAGCGGGCGCGGATCGTGTCCTTCGAACTCGTCGCGGACCTCGAGACCGTGGTCGCCGACAGCGACATGTTCGAGGCGGAGCGGCAGCTGCACGCACGCGATGCCTTGCGGCGCGCCCAGGCCGGGATCGAAAAGCTGTCACCCCGCGTCCGGGAAGTCGTGATGCTGCGCAAGGTCGAGGGGCTCGACGTTGCCGAGACGTCGGCGAGGCTGGGCATCGGCAAGGATGCAGTCAACCATCAGCTCGCGATGGGCATGAAGGCGCTTGCCGACCACATGCTCGGTGGCGCGGGCAAGATCGTCCGGCGCAGATACGGCGCCCGACGTGCGCAAAGGAGCGAAGGATGACCGACGCTCGCTCGGCACGAGACTGCGCTGCTGACTGGATCATCGCCCGCGAACAGGGTGCGTGGTCAGACCGGGACCAGCAAGCGCTGGATGCCTGGCTCGACGAGTCCGACCTGAACAAGGCCGCCTTCTGGCGTCTCGAGCATAGCTGGCGCGAGGCTGACCGCATTGCCGCGCTTGGGAGTGGTCTCGCCCCCGCGCGCGCGTCCGCCTGGCGGCTGCGGCCGCGAACCTGGACTGCCTTGACCGCCCTCGCGGCCTCCATCGCGGCCATCGTCGGCGTGGGCTTCCACGAAGCGCACCCTGGCGGAGAAGCATCTACCGCCACCGCCACCTTTGCCACCGAAGTGGGTGGACATCAGTCCCTTGGCCTTTCCGATGGCAGCCGCGTCGAGCTCAACACCGATACCAAAATGCGGGCCGCGATCGGGGCGGATCGCCGTGCGGTCTGGCTCGACAAGGGCGAAGCGTTCTTCGAGGTGGCGCATCGCGACGGGCTGCCCTTCGTCGTGCACGCCGGCCCCCGCGAGATCACGGTTCTGGGCACGAAGTTTTCCGTGCGACGCGTCGGCGACAAGGTCACCGTCTGGGTTCGCGAGGGGCGCGTGCGCGTCGACAATGCCGAGCGTGCCGGCGCGGCGCGCTCGGCGATCGTCACGGCCGGCGGCGGTGCGCTGAGCGACGGGGCGGCGACGCTGGTCACCTCTACTTCACCCGAACGGGTCGAGCAGGCGCTCTCGTGGCGCGAAGGAATGCTGAGCTTCGACCATGAGCGGCTCGGCGACATCGCGCTGGAGTTCAACCGCTACAATCGGAAGAAGATCGTCGTCGATAGCGAAGCTGGGGGCATCCGCATCGGCGGCACCTTCCCGGCGTTGAAGCCCGTCGCGTTCGCGCGGCTGCTCCGCGACGCGTATGCGCTTGAGATCGAGGAAACCGACGGCGCGATCAAAATTCGGAAATGACATTACAGCACTCGGCGGGTCGATTGTCTTAGTCCGCATGACGGGTGGCTGATGGAGCGCCCGCACCATAGGGGGAAGAGGATGAGGTCCACCAGCCTCGCGGCGGCGCTCGCCGCCAGCGTCTGTCTGTTTGCAATCGCAGTGCCCGCGCACGCGCAGCAGCGAAGCTTCGACATTCCCCCAGGCAGCCTCAAGGCCGCGTTGGACGCGTTCGGGCGTCAGTCCAGCCGGCCGGTCATCTACCGCGCCGCGGACGTCAGCGGCATCAACTCCGCCGGATTTCGCGGCTCGGATTCGCCCGAGCGCGCTTTGGCCGCATTGCTCCGGGGCACCGGGTTGAGCAGCAGGGCCGGCGAGGCCGGCGCAATCGCGATCGTCCGCCTGGGAAACGGCCAATCGACCGGCGCTAGCGCATCCGTGTCGGATATCTCGCAGGCCGATCCGTCGGTCGAGGAGGCCGAGACGGAAATCGTGGTCAGCGGCATCCGCAGGTCGCTGCAGGAATCGATCAACGTGAAGCGCGCCGCCGGCAATATCGTCGACGTGATCACTGCCCAGGACATCGGAAAGCTGCCCGACCAGAACGTCGCGGAATCGATGAGCCGCGTCACTGGCGTCCAGATCAGCCGCCGCGAGGGCGACGGCTCCAACTTCACTATCCGTGGCATTTCGCAGAACCGGCTAGAGATCAACGGCCGCAACTTCGTCGGCCCGGGCAATGGCGGCAATGCGGCGCTGGAGACGATCAGCCCCGAGATTCTTTCGTCGATCGTGGTGATGAAGTCGCCGACTGCCGACATGCCCGAAGGCGCGCTCGGCGCCACGGTCAATCTGCGGACCAAGCGCCCGCTCGAGCTCGACGATCTCGTCGTAGCGGGGCGCATTCAGGGCGCCTATGCCGATCAGGCCGATCATATCGGGTATCGCGGATCGGCGCTGGTCTCGAAAAAGCTCGGCGACCGGTTCGGCCTGCTCGCCAGCGTCGCCTATTCCGATACCAAGACGCTGGGCTATTCGTTCGACGCGGGCGGATGGACCCAGACGAATGCGATCGACGGCAATGGCGATGGAGTCGACGATCCCGGGCTGTTCCGTCCCAACCGCTTCATGGCGCGCGTCTTCGATCGCGCCGAGCAGCGGCTGACGCTGAACGGCACCGCGCAGTGGCGCCCGACCGACGAGCTCGAGATCATCCTCGACGCGACCTACAATCACCTCAAGCGCCAGAGGAACAGCGTCAACTACCAGGTGCTGTTCAACAACAACGACCTGGACGCGACGGTCAACGACAAGGGCACCGTCGTCGCCGGGACCTTTTCCGGTGTCACCGTGCGGCCGCTGATCTATGACGAGCCTACTGATCTCAAATCGACGCTGTTCGGCGGATCGGTGAAATGGGAGGACGACCGCGCGCGCGTGAGCCTCGACATGTCGTACAGCCGCGGCAAGGGCAGCGACGGCGGGCCGGGTGCGTCGTTCGCCTATGTGGTCGTGCCGCGCGCGGGCAACGTCGCCAATGCAAGCTACGATTTCCGCGCCGGCAACGCCGTGCCCGATCTGTCCATCGACGCGAATTTCAATCCGAACGATCCGACGCGGTACCAGCTGCTTTCGATCTTCGACTACGATGCCGTGACCGACAACAAGGGGTACGACGCGCGGCTCGACTGGGAATATCAGACCGAATGGGGCATCCTGTCTTCGGTCGAGGTGGGCATGCGCTATGAGCGTGCCGAACTGCTCGCCGCCGATCCGCAGAACCTGCCCGTCGCCGCCAGCCTGCTCGCCGCGGGCGACCGCAATGGCGACGGAATCCTCACCGTCGATGAGCTTCCCGGCCTGAGCTACGGCAGGGACTATGGCGCGTTCTTTCCCGGCGTCGGCGGCAATTTCCCGCGCGATCTGCTGGGCGGCACGCTCGACAAGAATGCCGCGCGCGACGGATTGGGACTTGCCACGCCCGATCCGTACGACACCCGCATCACGGTTGGTCCGACGTCGATAAAGGACGTGACCCAGGAGACGCTCGGCGCCTATGTGAAGGCGAACTTCGAAGGCATGGCGGGCGGCCTGCACTACAGCGGCAATGCGGGCGTGCGCTATATCGACACCGCCCGCGCGACGCTGGGATATCTTTCACCGACTGCGACCAACGTCATCAAGTCCGATTTCGGCTATTGGCTGCCGAGCGCCAACCTGTCGGTCGACTTCAACGACGATCTGACCCTGCGCCTCGCTGCTGCGAAGGTCGTGTCGCGGCCAGGGCTCAACCAGGTCAGTGCCAGCTTCGTCCCCAACACCGTCTCGATGACGGGCTCGCGCGGCAATCCCAATTTGCGGCCGTTCGAGGCGAAGCAGGCCGATGCCACGCTCGAATGGTATTTCGCGCCGGCGAGTTCGCTGACCGCCGCGGCCTTCTACAAGAAGGTCGACTCGTTCACCGTGACCACGGTCAACCGCGAGTTCGTGCCCGGCTTCTCCGAGCGCTTCGGGCTGTTCGACATCTCGCAGCCGCAAAATGGCGAAGATGGCAGCATCAAGGGGTTCGAGCTCGCCTGGCAGCATGCGTTCCGCTTCCTGCCGGCACCCTTCGACAATCTCGGCATCCAAGCGAACTACACCTATGTCGACAGCAGGACGCCGCTCGTCGACTCGATCACCGGCGAACGCCTGCCGCTTCCGGGCCTGTCGCGCGACAGCTATACGCTGATCGGCTATTATGAGGACAAGATCCTCTCGCTGCGCGCCGCCTATACCCGGCGCAGCAAATATCTGAACAGCGTCGGCGGCGCGGCCAGCGGCGGGAACACCTATGTTTCGGGACGGGGCCAGCTCGACGCATCGGCGCAGATCAACCTGACTCCCAATGTGCGCCTGACGGTCGAAGGCATCAATCTCACCAAGGCGATCGACCGACAGTATCTGGGCGAACCGGACCGGCTGACCTTCTCCGCGCGGGAAGATCGCCGCATCTTCTTCGGCGTCGCCACCAGCTTCTGAGCCAACATCAGGGACGACATCATGATCCGTCGCAACTTCCGACGCGCGCTTGCCGTGGCGACCTGCCTCCTGCCGCTGGCGATGGCGGCACCGCAGGCTTCCGCCCGGCAAGGCGCTCCGCAGCGCGCCGATATCGTCGTCTATGGCTGCACTTCGGGGGGCGTGGTCGCCGCCATCGAGGCGCGGCGGCTCGGCCGATCGGTGTTGCTGGTATGCCGGGAGGACTATCTCGGCGGCATGTCGACCAACGGGCTCGGTTGGTCGGACACCGGCAATCACCGCGCCATCGGCGGGCTCTCGCTCGATTTCTACCGCAAGGTGAAGCGGCATTACGACGACCCTTCGGTATGGACCCACGCGCCACGGCCTGCGCGCGCCGAGAACTTCGTCGATGGCGAGGCGATGTGGCAATTCGAGCCCAAGGTCGGCGAGCGCATCTACGAGGACTGGGCGCGCGAGGCGGGGGTGACGATCGTCCGCGATCAGCCGCTCGACCGGACGAAGCGCGGCGTCGAGACCGCGAACGGACGCATCGTCGCTTTTCGTTCGAAGACTGGGCAGCGCTTCGAAGGAAAGGCCTTCATCGACGCGACCTATGAGGGCGATCTGATGGCGGGCGCGGGCGTGCGCTTCACCGTCGGGCGCGAGGCCAATGCGACCTATGGCGAGACGCTCAATGGCGTGCAGATCGAGAACACCACCAACCACCAGTTCGTCCGCGACGTCGACCCGTACCGGGTTCCCGGCGATCCCCGCAGCGGGCTGGTGCCCCGGGTCAGCGGCGAACCCCTCGCGCCTGACGGCACCGCCGACACCAAGATCCAGGCCTATACCTATCGCATGTGCCTGACCGACGTCCCCGCCAACCGTGTGCCGTTCGCCAAGCCCGCGGGCTACGACGCCAGCCAGTATATCTTGCTGAAGCGCTACATGGACGCGGGCCATCGCAACTTCTTCCAGAAGTTCGATCGCATTCCCAACGGCAAGACCGACACCAACAATTTCGGTGCCTTTTCCTTCGACAATATCGGCATGAACTATCGCTACCCGGAAGGAAGCGATGCCGAGCGCGCCGCGATCGCGCGCGAGCATACGCTCTACCAGCAGGGATTGCTGTGGTTCATGGCGAACGATCCCGGCGTCCCTGCCGAAACTCGCGCCGAAATGTCGAAATGGGGACTGTGCAGGGACGAGTTCGTGAAGACCGGCCATTGGCCGCGCGAGATGTACGTCCGCGAGGCACGGCGGATGGTGTCCGACTTCGTGATGGCCGAGTCCCATTTGCGCGGAACCAAAGCGACGCCGCGGCCGATCGGCATGGGATCGTACAACATGGACTCGCACAATGTGCAGCGCATCGTCGATGCGCGGGGCTTCGTACGCAACGAAGGCAATATCGAAGTCAGTCCGGGCAGGGCCTATCCGATCAGCTACGATGCGATCGTGCCGCGCAAAAGCGAGGCGACGAATCTGCTGGTGCCGATGGCGCTATCGGCGTCGCACATCGCCTATGGCTCGATCCGGATGGAGCCGGTGTTCATGATCCTCGGCCAGTCCGCCGCCGCCGCGGCATCGATCGCGATCGAGGATCGCGTTCCGGTGCAGGAGGTGGACTATGACAAGCTTCGCGCAAGATTGCTTGCCGAAGGGCAGATCCTGGAGCTTGCTCGATAGCGGTGCCGTCGAGCATTTCTATCTGAACAGCAGCATCGACGCCCTTGCCGAAGCGTGCTTACGCAAAGGGCTCACCGAGTTGGGTTTGCAGTGTAGGTGGTCCGCTCCGGCTGCCAGCCACAGCGCTGGGCCAAGGGGCGCGGTTGCCACGACTGTCAGAGCTGTTGGCGCATTCCCCCTCAACTCCGCCATCGCGGGTTCCTGAGAAATGGTTGTTTCTTCAGCGCCTGGCATGCGGTGGCCATCCGGATCCGCGGCAATGAAGAAGCCCCATTCGATCCAGCGCCCGCGACAGCCCTGTTCCCCGCGCCACATGCCATGGGTTTGGCCGGGATCGAGCCCATGGCGCGCCGAAGCACTCGCCAGCGCCGCCTCGACACCGCTTCCCGCGCGCATTGCCGTGAGGAAGGCGTAGTGCGAATCGGCCAGGGGTACGGTGCGCGTGACGAACTCGGTTCGCACCAGGGCGACATGGCTGGTCGAAGGCGCAGGCAACGGCGGCGCCTCGCCGCGACGCACGGCATGGTAATAGCCGGCGACGGGGAACCCGTAGGTGCCCAGCGCGAAGGCGGGCTGGAGGCGCAATGCGCCGTCCGCGGTATCGGACGTCGCGAAGGGGCTTCCCTCATTGCCCTCGGCATCGAACATCGCGAACGTCGCATATTCGAAGCGGGCGAGATCGATCATGAAATCGACCCACGCCTCGCGCGCCTGCGGCTCGGGCCGGTTCGCTTCCAGCCAGCCGGGAAAGCAACGGCCAAGGTCGTACAGCGTGTGCCGCTCGGGCGGGCAGTCGCGGATATAGTCGGCGACGAAATCGTCGAACAGCGCCCGGCCGAGCGCATGGCACAGCGCGGGAAACTGCTCGCGCATGCAAGCCGCGATGCGCAGAAAATACCCCCGCTGATAGACTGCCAATCCCCCCGCCGGGCCAAGCCGCCCACCGGTTTCGAACAGAGTCTGCGCCGCGCCCGGGTCGGCATGGGGAGCGATCAACGCCGCGTGCATGCGGCGCTGCGCCGCTGCCAGCGTGGTCATGCCGCGTCCTCCATCACGCTATCCATTGCGCGCGGGATGATGAAGCCGAGCGGGTTGGAGACGCCTTCGCCGCCGTCCGTGCGCGCGGTCGTGCCGCGCGGCGCGGCGGCGCCCGCCATGTAGTGCTCGGCCTTGCGCAGCTCGGCGAGGCAGCCGTCGAAGCCGGGGATGTGATCGTCCCATTCGAGCAAGGTCGACGCCCCGCCGGTACGCGCCCAGGCGATGCGGAACAGCTCCCACACTTCGGTCCGCACCGCTCGGTCATGCGTGTCGATCAGATGGGTGCCGAAATCCTGATGCCCCGCCAGATGCATCTGGACGACGCGATCACAGGGGAATGCCTCGAGATAGGCGAGCGGGTCGGTGCCGGCGTTGAAGCAGCTGACATAGACGTTGTTGACGTCGAGCAGCAGCCCGCAGCCGGTCCGGTCGGCCAGCGCGCGGAGGAAGGCAGGCTCCTCCATCGTCGACTGCGCGAAACGGACATAGGAACTGGGGTTTTCGAGAATCAGCGGGCGTTCGAGAATATCCTGCACCTGAAGCACCCGCGCTGCGACATGCGCAAGGCTTTCCTCGGTCAGCGGGATCGGCAGCAAGTCGTGCGAATTGTGCCCGTTGACGCCGGTCCAGCAGAGATGGTCGCTGATCCAGGCGGGGTGGATCTCGTCCGCCAGCCGCTTGAGCGATGCCAGATAGGCCCGGTCGAGCGGATCGGTGCTGCCGATCGAGAGCGAGACGCCGTGCAGCACGAGCCGATGGCGCTCGGCCACCGCGCGGAGGATCGCGCGCGGCCGTCCGCCGGAATCCATGAAATTCTCGGAGATCGCCTCGAACCACAAATCCTGCCCCGCGCCCGACAGGATCGCATCGAAATGCACGCTGCGAAGCCCCAGCCCCAGTCCCAGCCGGGGCAGGTCGGCCAGTGCGTCAGCTGCAGCCACCGGCGCCGCTCATCGCGCTCGATCCACAGGCGGTCATGTTGCCGCGCGCGTTGTTGTCGTCGGAAATCCACAGATAGGTCGGCCCCGTCGCCGCGAAGGCTGCCGGCGTATCGCCGAGCGTCGCCGGGAGCGGCTGACCGGGATCGACCTTCTGTTGCGCCTGCGCCGCGAGCAGCTCGAGCCGCGTCGCTTCCCAATTCGCCTCGAACACCGCGCGCGCCCGTAGCCAGACGCTCTGCCCCTGGTTCGGCCCGTTGGTGCTGAAACGCTCGGCATTGATCGGCGTGGCGCACGATCCCTGCGAGCGGCAGGCATTGGCGCCGGGATTGTTCATCTCCTCGCCCGTGCCGTAGAGACCGCAGCCGCCCTGGCCCTTGCACTCGTTCTGGACGTGGCAGGTATGGTCGGTGCCGGTCGCGCAATAGCCCTGGCCAGCGCAGGCATTGGGCTCGCGTCCCGGCGCGCCGAACATGCCGAAACGATCCGATCCTGCGCAGGCGTTAAGCCCCATGCAGGCGTGGAGCGGCATGCCCTCGGGCTGCGGGCCGATCACCCCCGAGCCCGGAAAGGCAGGCTCGGCGGCATAGGGATAGGGCGCCGGCACGGGAACGCCGGGCGCTGGCGTCGGTGACGGGGTGGAGCAGGATGCCATCGGGGTTTCCTCTCGCGGGCGATCAGCGTTGCTGGGCGGCCGCCCAATAGGGCCCGACATCGGGCAGGTGCATCGATACGTTATTGGTGCCGGTCTTCGAGATCGCGACGCCGACATAATAGATGACGTTCTGGAGCACGCCGATCAGGTCGTCGTCCCCCTTCTCGATCTTCACTGCTTCGGCGGTGGTGCCTCCGGGCGCGAACAGCGCCTGGACGTGCTCGATCACTTCGCTGGCGTCGAGCTGGGCGATCAAGGCGTTGGCCGATGCAATCGCCTTGTTGCCGAACTCGGTCAGCCCCTGGAACGATGCCGCCCGATCGCCCAGCGAGACATTCTCGAAGGTCGGGCCCATCATCATGCCCGCATAGTCGCCGCTCGGGATCGGGATCTGGCGGATCGTGCGGATATATTTGTCGAGCACCCAGATCATTGATCGGTGCAGCCCCTCGTTGAAGAACAGCTTCTGCTTCTCGGGCGGCACCAGATAGATCGTCTCGGTCATGACCAGCATGTACTGGAAGCAGGCGCTGCAGAAATTGGCGATGTCGACATAATATTCGGGGTAGTTCGCCGCGAGCGGGCTCTCGGGCACGTTCACCAGCACCCCGGCATCGAGCAGCGCCTGGCTGTCGATTGCAGGCTGGATCACCGCGGTCGGCGCGGGCGGCTGGAGCGGGCGCACCTCGCTTGTTCCCGCATAGTCGGCGAACTGGGCCTGGAGCGTCAGGAACTTCACATAATGCGATTCCTCGTCCTTCGATGGGTCGTCGTCGGGGCTGGGCCCGACATCGGGGATCGGCACGCCCTCGCCCTGGTCGCAGATCGTGTCGATCGCCGTCGCGGCGTCCTGGATCGATCGGACCGCGACGAGTTGGGTCTGGCCCGCATGGCTGTCGGCATAATCGGGATAGACCGCGGCCGCTGCGGCGCCCTGCATCGGGTCGGCCCACGGGGCCGTGGCCGGCGGCGCGGGCTTCCACGGATCGAAGCCGGCGGAAGGATAGACGGTGTCGACGTTGTTCGGCGAGTAATTATAGGGCTGGATCGCACTGATGACGGAGCCGCGCTGAAAGTCCGAATCGTCCAAAAACTGCGTGCTCAGCAGGCAGCGGAGGTACGAATAGAATTGGCCGATCGTATCCCAGTCGCTGTCCTGCGGCGGCGCGTTCCACTGCTCGGGATACTCGATCTGGAGGAAGTGCCACAGCTGCTCGAAGCTCAGCTTGCCGAGCGGGATCAGCACCCCGGTCTTGCCGTCCGGGCCGGCGGGCCCCTGCGGATTGTGGTAGGGCAGCCCGGTCGGATAGGCCCCCGGCGCCTTGCCGTAGAGCTGGGGCATGACACCCATCGACCACAGGATGTTCGACGAGAGCGACATGTGGAGCATTTCCTCCACCGCCACGCTCATGATGATGCCGCCCGCCTTGTTGGCGAAGAGCTGGGCGGGACTGATCGTCTCGCCGCTCTCATTGTTCCGGACGAGCGAGTAATAGGTGTAGAGATAGATGGGGATCGTCGCGAGTTCGATCTCGATCGCAGTCTGGAGATCGGCCTTCAGGCGCGCGAGCAGCTGGTCCCGGGTCCAGGTGGCGTTGAGCGTCGCCACAAACGCCTGCTCGGCGGGCGTAAGCGGCGTCACTGGATCAGGCATATCCACGGGAGCCCCCTGAGGTCCGAAGGTTTCCAAACCCGGGGAGCAACTAATCTTGGGCGTCAGCCCCCGTTGGGCCTCAAGCATATTAGGATGCGTCGCGGGCGGCAACGGAAAACCTTCGTATTCGATCCATTTTTGTTTTGATTAATTCACTGTCCATGAAATATCTTGCAACCTTGGTCGGTGAAATTCTAGGTTCGTGAAAGTGAAATCTCGAACGCGACGACAGTCTGTCCTGTGTTATCGCTTCATGACTGGCGGCGTGCCAAGCTCCTCGGGGGTGGATCCATGAGCAACCTGGCCGGCAAAGCCTATGGGATGAACGTTGTCACGCCGATGCGTCCCGGTGTGACGTGGATCAATAATTTCCTGTTCATGATGTCGCGGGCGCTTCCCTCGACACTGTCGGGATTGTTGGGGCTCGGGTTCATCCATTTCGCGCGCTGGGTGATCATCCGGCGCGGGCAATGGCCGCAGCTGGGCCAGCCGCCCGCCAATCTGTCCAATGATTACATGCTGTTCTGCAGCAACTTCAACGGCACCTGGGATCAGTATATCGATGCCTTTGCCGATGGCATTCCAGGCGGGCTCGACCTGTTCTGGTATTCGAGCACCAAATATCCGAACTCGATTCCGATCACCCCGTTCAAGGATTACATCCGCGCCAACCAGGTCGACACCAACTATTATTATAACGCGACGCCGGGCAGCGGGCAGCGCGATATCAAGCTCGCGCTCAAGCTCTCGCACGATCTCGCCGCCATCGCCCGGGCGGGCGAGCAGAGCGATGCCGCGCTCGCCTCGGCCTATGAGGGGCTGCTGATCGCCAACCAGGGCGGGCTGGGCGCGCCGGGCTATGCGCCGGTCGCGAGCTGCGATACCGCCGCTGCCGATCGCAACCGCGCCGATGCCGAGCGGGGCCTGTGGGTCGAAGGCGGCAGCGGCCCGATCCAGGCCCCGCGCGCGCTGCAGCCAATCGCAGCGGACGTCGTCATTGCCTCCATCGCCAACGTCGACGACGCCGCCAAGGCCGCGGTCCGCGCCACGGTCGCCGCCACGCTCGGCTCGGCGCCGCACACCGACGCGGCGCCCAAGGTCACCGATCCGCCACCGGTGCCTCCCGCCGAAAATGGGGAGAAGGCCGATGGCTGATATCGACGTCAGCACCTATTTCTTCACCGCCGCGGTGCCGGTGTGCAACGAGGGCATCGTCGAGCATCGCAGCCTCGTCGGGACGAAGGGGGTCCTCAAGAGCTCGCCCATCCATATCGTCCGCGAGATCCTGGAGACGTTGCCCACCGCGCTGCAATCGCATGCGACCGAGGAGATCGGGCTCAACAGCCCCTTCTCGCGCAACCTGCGCACCCATTTCACGCGGCTGGTGATCCTCGACCAGCCTCATTTCAATGGCCGCGACCATAGCAACGCACTGGTCAATTCGATCAAGGGCACCAACCTGCTCGACCCCCAGCCGGTCGACCAGATCTCCTGCCCGTATATCCTCTGGATGATCGATTTCGACCTGCCCGATCCCCGCGGCGCCGGCGAGCCGCGCCGCTATTTCGAGGAGCTGTGGGGCCAGATGGCGCCCGAGCTTCGGTCGATCTTCCAATATTGCTACGGCTTCGATGCGGTGAAGGACGCAGCGGCCTTCGCGACCTACATCCTTCGCTGCCAGATCGAGACGACGATGCCGTTCCACGATTATTGGTACGTGCCGCCCAAGCTCGATCCGATCTCGACCACCGGGCTCGCGCTGATCCCGGGCGCCGGCGTGCTGATGCTGCTGGCCTCGCTGCTCGCCTGCCTGCTGCGATGGAGCGGCTGGCACTGGGCGGCCGGTTTCGCCGGTTGGAGCGGGTGGAGCTGGATGCCCTGGGCGGGGCTCGCGCTGCTGATCCTCGGTCTGGTGATCGACTATTATTGGGTGCTGTGGAAGGGCAGGCAGCCCTATCCCGCATCTCCCGGCGCCGATCTGCGCAACGTGCTGAAGGGCCTGTACCTGCAACAGGCCTTTACCCGCTTCGCGATGGAGCAGCAGCGCCGCGATCCCGCCGAACGGGGCGCCGCGTTCCGCACATTCCTGGCCGCCACCAGGCCCGCTGATCTCGACGGGCCCACCCAGCCCGCCGGCGTGATCCGCAGCAAGCTGCCGGGAGATGGGGCATGACCAACGCGACCAACACTGCGCCGGCCGCGACTCTGCTCGATCTTGCCGATATCCAGGGCGGGATCCTGCGCACCTATGGCGACGGCTTTCCCAAGGGTCGCAACTTCTACCTGACCGTGCGCGACGCCCGGAAGGGCCGCGCCTTTGTCGAGGCGCTGCTGCCCAAGATAACCACCGCCGCGCGCTGGAAGGATCCGAACCGCGAGGAGCCGCTGCTGCGCACGCGCAATCCGCGCGTGAAGGATATCGCCCGTGCCGAGGGCGAGCCCGATTATCCCGGCCGCGTCCAGTTGATGAAGCCCAAGGTGACGCTCAATATCGGCTTCACCTTCACGGGATTGCTGGCGCTCGGCGTGCCGACCCGCACGCTGCGCGGCATGCCCGACGACTTCATCGACGGGATGGAGGCGCGCGCCGCGCTGCTCGGGGACGATCCCTTCCTCGCCAAGCGCGATGCGGTATGGCGCGATTCGAAGGGCGACAAGCGCGTCCACATCCTGCTGACGCTCTATGCCCAGCAGAACCCCGACGGCACCGCCTGCGCTGAGCTGGATGCCGAAACCGACGCGATCGTCGCACTCTGCGACCACGCGCAGGGCGGCGTGGTGCTGCTCGGAGGGGTGGGACCGACCAATGCCAGATGGCAGGATCTGTCGGCAGTGATGCGGCAGGACGGCGAACGCTGCTGGCCGACCAACAAGGAGCATTTCGGCCTTTCAGACGGCTTTGGCGACCCGGTCTTTTCGGGGCAGTTCTCGGGCGAGGCGGAGCGGGTGCGGGTCGCGGGCGGCGGCAAGCTGATGGCGGACGGCAGCTGGCAGCCGCTGGCCACCGGCGAATTCCTGCTCGGCTATCCCGACGAGGCGCAGGAGGTTCCCGGTGCGGCAATGCCGATCGCCTTCAGCCGCAACGGCACCTTCATGGCCTATCGCAAGCTGCACGAGGAAGTCGGCACCTTCCACGCCTATATCGACGAACAGGCGAGGCGCTACGCGCAGACGCACCAGGTCCCGCACGAAGAGGCGGTGGACACGATCAAGGCCAAGATGGTCGGCCGCTGGGAAGATGGCGTGCCGCTGATGGTCGCCCCCACTTTCGCCGCGTGGCAGGCCTTCCGGGCCGAGCTCGACAAGGCCCGCGCCGAGAAGGACAAGGCCAAGCTCGCCGAGATCGCGCTGAAGTTCACCAACTTCATCTACGCGTCCGACCCGGCGGGGTCGAAATGCCCGGTGACCTCGCATCTGCGCCGCGCCAATCCGCGCGACACGCTGGGGCCCACCTTCGCCGCGAATGGCATGTCGAAGGACGGATCGGCGATCATCAACCGCCGCCGCATCCTGCGCCGCGGCCTGCCTTATGGACACTATGACGCGAACGCCCCGGCCGACGATGGCGACCATGGCATCATCTTCATGGCGATCTGCACCAATCTATTCCGCCAGTTTGAGTTCGTGCAGCAGCAATGGATGCAGTACGGACTCGATTTCAACGCGGGCAGCGACACTTGTCCGGTGATCGGCAATCACCCGGCGGAGGACGAGCCCAAGCTGGTGATCGCAGTCGATCCCGAGACCCGGAAGCCACCCTTCATCTGCGATCACATTCCGCAGCTCGTCGAGCCGCGCGGGGGCGATTATTTCTTCCTCCCCAGCATGACTGCGCTGCGGATGATCGGCATGGGGATCATCGACCCGACCTGACCCGGCCTTGCGTCGCTTGGGTCCGGGACGAAGATTCCGCTGATCCCAGGTTCAATACAGCGCGTCGAGCCTCGCCCCATAGACCTGCTTCAGCACGTGCCGGCGGATCTTCAGGCTCGGCGTCAGCTGCTCGTTCTCGATCGTGAACGGTGCATCGGCGATGATGAATTTCCGGACCCGCTCGATCACCGACAAGTCGCGATTGACCCGTTCGACCGCCGCGCCGACTGCCGCCTTGTAGTCGGGATCGTGCGCCAGCTCCTTGAAGTTGCACTTGGTCGCGGTGTGCGCGCAATATTCGGCGGTCCATTCGGGATCGGGGACGATCACCGCGGTCATATAGGGCTTCTTGTCGCCCGCGATCATCGCCTGGACGATCTCGTTCTGGAGGGTGAGCATCCCCTCCACCTTTTGCGGCGCGACATTGTCGCCCTTGTCGTTGACGATGATATCCTTCTTGCGATCGGTGATCTTGATCCGGCCCTTGTCGTCGATGATCCCGATATCGCCGGTATGGAGCCAGCCGTCCTTGAGGACACGCGCAGTCTCCTCCTCGTTGCGCCAATAGCCGTGCATCACCAGTTCGCCACGCACCAGGATCTCGCCGTCCTCGGCGATACGAACCTCGACATCGGGCAGCGGCGGGCCGACCGTGTCGTGCTTCAATCCCGCGCTCGGCCGGTTGCACGAGATCACCGGCGCCGCCTCGGTCTGGCCATAGCCCTGGAGGAAGGTCAGCCCGATCGATTCGAAGAAGATGCCGACCTCGGGATTGAGCGGCGCGCCGCCCGAGACCATCGCCTTGATCCGCCCGCCGAAGCGTTTCGAGATCTTGGGCAGCAGCGTCGCCTTGAGCAACAGCCGCATCGGCTGGTCCTGGATCGGCACCCCGCCCGCGGCGCGCTTGCCGCCGATGCTCACCGCGCGGTCGAGCAGATAGTTGGCGAACTTGCCCTGCTTCTCGATCTGCTTGGTGATGCGGGTGCGCAGAACCTCGAACAGCCGGGGCACGACGACCATGATCGTCGGGCGAACCTCCTCGATGTTCGAGGCGAGCTTCTCGAGCCCTTCGGAATAATAGATCTGCGCGCCGAGCCCGATCGGGAAAAACTGCCCGCCGCTATGCTCATAGGCATGGCTGAGCGGCAGGAACGAGAGGAACACTTCGTCTTCCCAGCCGAAATCCTCGCTGATCACCGTGCAGCAGCCATTGACGTTGTGCAGGATCGCGCCGTGGTGCTGCATCACGCCGCGCGGGGATCCGCCGGTTCCGCTGGTGTAGATGATGCAGGCCAGGTCCTCGCGCTTGAACGTCACGCCCGACGCGAACGCCACCGGGTCGGCGGGGTGCTTGGCGATCAGCGCCTTCCAGTCATGGAAGTCCATCGACCCCGTCTGCGACGGCCGCATGTCGTCGATCCCGATGATCATCCGCGCCGAGGACGATCGGATCGCCGCGGGAAGCAGCGTCTTGGCGAGCTTGGCGTTCGACACGACGATCGCGCACGCGCCCGAATTCTCGATGATGTGCTGGTGGTCGCGCTCGGTATTGGTCGTGTAGGTCGGCACGGTCACGCAGCCCGCAGCCATGATCGCCAGGTCGGTGATGCAGAATTCCGGCCGGTTCTCCGAAACCAGCATCACGCGGTCGCCCTGGCGCAATCCCATCGCCTGGAAGGCGGTGGCGAGGCTCGCGACCTGCCGTGCCGCCTCGCTCCAGCTCGTCGGCTGCCACGCGCCGCCGGCCTTGTGCCACAGGAACGGCGCGTCGCCCTTCTCGCGTGCCCGCGTGAAGAACATCTGCACCAGATTGTCGAAATGCTCGAGTTTTCGCATCGCTCTCCCCTCGGGCGCCGCTTTGTCGGCGTCCCGCTTATTCCGACGGACGGTCGGGCTTCGGCACGAAACGCGTGATCGGCGCGACGCGCCCGTCCTGATACATAACGACCCCCTCGCTCCGAGGGTCCGCGCCGCCGCTCCAGCGCCCGCCGACTCGTTCGACGGCATTGGCCTTGAGCCCGAGCTGCCCCGAGCGGACCTGCTCGCCCAATGCCTGGAGCGCCGGGATCATCGCGTCGAGCTGGGTGTCGCGCTCGGCGGTGGCCATCGGGCCCGGCGCGAACAGTAATCCCAGGCCAATCGCATCCTGCGAACTCAGCTTCCAGTCGATCACGCCGATGATTGCCTTGGCGACCTGCGCGATGATGGTCGGGCCACCGGCTGCGCCGACCGCGAGGCGCACCTTGCCGTCGGGGCCGTAGACGATCGTCGGCGCCATCGAGCTGCGCGGGCGCTTGCCGCCCTCGATCCGGTTGGCGACGAGGTAGCCGTCGCTCTCGGGCACGATGTCGAAGTCGGTGAGCTCGTTGTTGAGCATCGTCCCGTCGACCGACAGGCCCGATCCCCAGCCGCCCTCGATCGTCGTCGTCACCTGCGCGACATTGCCCGCGCCATCGGCGACCGACAGCGAGGTGGTGCCCGAGACTTCGTTGGGCGTGACGCGCTTGCGCGCCGGCGCGCCCTTCGGCGTGCCCGGCACGATATTGGCGATGCTGGTCTTGGGGCTGATCAGCGCCGAGCGGCCGGCGAGATACTTCGCATCGAGCAGTCCCTTGAGCGGCACGTCGACGAAATCGGGATCGCCGAGATAGAGGTTGCGGTCGGCAAAGGCGAGGCGTGTCGATTCGGCGAACAGATGCCAGGCGACGGGCGAATCCTTGCCCAGCTTCGCCATGTCGAAGCGCTCGAGCTGCTTGAGGATCATCAGCACCGCGATCCCGCCCGACGACGGCGGCGCCATCGAGCACACCTTGTACTTCCGGTAGCTGCCGCACAGCACCGGCCGCTCCTTGGCCTCGTATGCGGCAAGGTCGCCCACGGTCATCTTCGAGGGATTGCGCGCCGCGTTGTTGACCGTGTCGATCAGCTTCTGCGCCTGCGGGCCGACATAGAAGCTGTCCGGGCCGAGCTTCGCGACGCGTTCGAGCAGGTCGGCCTGTTGCGGATTGCGCGCGATCGCGCCGGCCGCCAGCGGCTTGCCGTCGGGACCGGCATAGAGCGCGCGCGTCGCCGGCGAGACATGGCTGGAATAGGCGCGCAGCGCATTGGCGAGGCGGGGCGAAACCGGGAAGCCCTCGCGCGCCAGCCGGATCGCGGGCGTGAACAACTCGGCCCAGGCCAGCTTGCCGTTCTTGTCGTGCGCCAGCGCCATTGCGCGCAACGTGCCCGGCACGCCGACGCTGCGCCCGCCCGGTATCGCGTCGCGGATGCCGAGCGGCTTGCCGTCAGCGTAGAACCAGTGGCCGTCCGCGGCCATCGGCGCCGCCTCGCGCCCGTCGACCGTGATCGTCACCTTCTTCTTGGCGTCATAGACCACGAAGAACGCGCCGCCGCCGATCCCGGCGCTCTGCGGCTCGACCACGTTGAGCGCGAGCATCGTCGCGATCGCCGCATCGGTCGCGGTGCCGCCTTTTCGCAGGATCTCGACCCCCGCCGCGGCGGCTCTGGGGTCCGCGGCGCTGACGATTCCCTGCGCCGAAGCGGCGAAGGGCAGGAACAGGGCAATCAGCAGCGCGACCATCTTTTTCATGGCCCCAGCCGTAGCCCGCTTTGGCGTGCCGGCAAAGACGCTACGTCAGCGCGCGCGCGATCGCCCGCGCCAGCCCGGGACCGCGATAGACCAAGGCGCTGTAGATCTGGACGAGCGCCGCGCCGGCATCGATCCGCCGCTTGGCTTCGTCGGGCCCGTCGATCCCGCCTGCCGAGATCAGCGGCAGTGCCCCGCCGCTCGCCTCGCGCGCCTCGATCAGCTTGGCCAGTGCCAGTTCGCGCAGCGGTGCTCCCGAAAGCCCGCCGGCCTCGCCCGCATGCTTCGACTGCAATGCAGGCCGCGAGATCGTGGTATTCGACACGATCAACGCGTCGATCCGATTGTCGATCGCCGCGCGCACCGCGCCTTCGATCCCTGCCCGGTCGAGGTCGGGCGCGATTTTCAGGAACAGCGGCGTGCTGCCCCGCGCCGCGTCGCAGGCCGCAAGCAATTCGTCGAGCGCAGGCCGCGACTGGAGATCGCGCAACCCCGGCGTGTTGGGAGAGCTGACATTGATCGTCAGATAATCGCCAAAATGCGCCGCTTTCCGCACACATTCGGCATAATCGGCAACGCGATCGGTCGAATCCTTGTTCGCCCCCACATTGATCCCCAGCACCCCCGCGCGCCCGGGCATCGCCGCGATCTGCGCCAGCGCCGCGTCGATCCCGTCATTGTTGAACCCCATCCGGTTGATCACCGCCGCGTCCTCGGCGAGCCGAAAAAGCCGCGGCTTGGGGTTGCCCGGCTGCGGCCGCAGCGTCAGCGTTCCTACCTCCACCGCCCCGAATCCGAGTCCGAACAGTCCCGCCACCGCCTCGGCATTCTTGTCCATTCCCGCGGCGAGCCCGACCCGGTTGGGAAAGTCGATCCCCGCCACGCGCACCACCCGCGAGTCGCCGCGCGGGGCAAAGGGCACGCCCAGCGCTCCCCAGGCACGCAGCGCGGCGATCGACGCGCGATGGGCGGTCTCGGCATCGAGGGCGAACAGGGCGGAACGGAGCGGATAGGCCATGCCCCGCGCCATCGCATCGAGGCGCGCCCGCGTCAAAATTCACGCAATGTCGAATCCGTCCAATACAGTAGTCTTACGGGGGTCTAGGTAGGTGTTGCGACCCGAGGGGTTTCCGCTTCAACGGGGGGAACCCTTTCCACTGGCCCGGCCGGGTAACACCGGCCGGGTCACTTTTATCTGGCCGTCCTTGTCGATATAGACACGGACGAGACACGGATTCGTGGATCGAGGGGCTTGATTCGTACATGCGGGGCGCAACCAACAGAAAGCCGGCCGTTCGCGACGTCAGCGAAAACGCGCCTGCACCGTCGATCGAAGTCGTCCCCGCCAAGGGCCGGCTGCTGCCGCACGTCGAATCCTATTATCTGTTCCGCTGGGAAGGCGAGGGCGAGATCGAGCGCGCCGAGCGGATCGACTTGGGCCATATCCGCTTCCTGATCCGCGGCGAGGGAGAGATGACCTTCCCCGACGGCCATGTCGAGAAGCTCAAGCCGATCATGGTTGCGGGTCCCGGCACCGCCGCCGCCACGTACAAGATGCGCGGGCCCGTCCTCTGCTTCGGCGTGGTGCTGCGCGCGATCGGCTGGAAGGCGCTGATCGGCATCCCCGCGCACAAGGTTACCGATCACATCATCGACGGCGAGAAATTGTTCTGCGAGCGCGCGCCGAGGCTGCTCGAGCAATTGCGCGGAATGACCGAGCTCGACGAGATGATCTCGGCGATCGCGCCGCAGTTAATCATGCGGCAGGAGGAAGTGAAGCCCGTTCCCGAGGCGCATTTCCCCTTCCTAAGCGCGGTGCGCGAATGGGCCGCGCGCGCCGATCCGACGATCGACGCGCTCTATGCCACGATCGAAGCCAATTCGGGGCTCGGCGAGCGCCAGGTCCAGCGGCTGTGCCTCGAATATTTCGGCGGCCCGCCGACAAAGCTCAAGCGCAAGTTCCGCGCGATCCGCGCCGCGATGCAGATCTTCCAGGGCGCGCCGCTCTCCGACGTGCTCGATCCCTTCTCCGATCAGTCGCACATGATCAACGAGGTCAAGCACTTCACTGGCTACACGCCGACCAATATCCGCGGCAACACCGATCCCGCGCTCGCGCTGACGCTCAAGAACGAAGGACTGCACTTCCTGCCCGAAGTCATTCCCGAACCGGTTGACCTTCGCGCTGCTTGAGCCCATCTGCAATCGGACAGAATCAATCCGATTGATGCCCGTTGCGCTTTCGCGCAGAGGGTGAGCAGGAGCCGATGCGCCTTTCGAGCCTCGCCGACTATGCCGTAGTGATGATGGCCGCCGCCGCGCGCCGTTGCGGCGAATCGTGCCGGCTCAACGCGACTACACTCGCCGCCGATACCGGGCTGCCGCTTCCCACGGTGCAGAAGCTGGTCAGCAAGCTTTCCGCCGCCGGCCTGATCGAAAGCGCGCGCGGCACCGGCGGCGGCTTCCGTCTCGCCCGCCCGGCTGCGGCGATCACCGTCGCCGACATCGTCGAGGCGATCGAGGGGCCGATCGCGCTCACCGCGTGCGTCGATAGCGGCAAGCATGATTGTTGCGTGCAGGAGACGTGCCGGGTCAAACCGCATTGGAATGCCGTCAACGGCGCCGTAAAGGGCGCGCTCGCGGGCATCACGCTCTCCCAACTTTCCGCTGCCCCGGCGTCCGCCGGCGGCCAGCATCCCGAGTCCGTCGATCGGGTCCCGGCGCTTGCCGGGGAACAGGTGTAATATGGCCACGAAGAATGCCGAGGCGCTCGCCGCCGCGAACAAGAAGTATGAATGGGGCTTCGCCTCGGACGTCGAGCAGGAATTCGCGCCCAAGGGGCTGAGCGAAGACACGGTTCGCTATATCAGCGCCAAGAAGAACGAGCCCGAATGGATGCTTGATTGGCGCCTCAAGGCGTTCCGCATCTGGCAGGAGATGGAGCTTCCGCAATGGGCGAAGCTGCAGATTCCGCACATCGATTACCAGGACGCCTATTACTACGCCGAGCCCAAGGCGAAGAAGACGATTGGCAGCCTCGACGAACTCGATCCCGAGATCCTGCGCGTCTACGAGAAGCTCGGCATCCCGATCGAGGAGCAGAAGGTGCTCGCCGGGGTCGAGGGATCGCGAAAGATTGCCGTCGATGCCGTGTTCGACAGCGTCTCGGTCGCCACGACGTTCCGCAAGGAGCTCGAAGAAGCCGGGGTCATCTTCCGCTCGATCAGCGAGGCGATCCGCGAATATCCCGATCTGATCCGCAAATGGCTCGGCAAGGTCGTGCCGGTGCGCGACAATTTCTTCTCGGCGCTCAACGCTGCGGTCTTCTCCGACGGCACCTTCGTCTACGTGCCCGAAGGCGTGCGCTGCCCGATGGAGCTGAGCACCTATTTTCGCATCAATGCGGAGAATACCGGCCAGTTCGAGCGCACGCTGATCGTCGCCGACAAGGGCGCCTACGTCTCGTATCTCGAAGGCTGCACCGCGCCGATGCGCGACGAGAACCAGCTCCACGCTGCGGTGGTCGAGCTGGTCGCGCTCGACGATGCCGAGATCAAATATTCGACCGTGCAGAACTGGTATCCCGGCGACGAGAACGGGCTGGGCGGCATCTTCAACTTCGTCACCAAGCGCGCTTTGTGCGAGGGGACGAACTCGAAGGTCAGCTGGACCCAGGTCGAGACCGGCAGCGCGATCACCTGGAAATACCCCAGCTGCGTCCTCAAGGGCGATGGCTCGGTCGGCGAATTCTATTCGGTCGCGGTGACCAACGGCCGCCAACAGGCCGATACCGGCACCAAGATGCTCCATATCGGCAAGAATACGCGCTCGACGATCGTGTCGAAGGGCATTTCGGCGGGCCGCAGCGACAACACCTATCGCGGCAAGGTGCTGGTCAATGCCGGCGCCGAGAATGTCCGCAACTTCACTCAGTGCGACAGCCTGCTGCTCGGCGACCAGTGCGGCGCGCACACCGTGCCGTATATCGAGGTCAAGAACCCGAGCGCACAGATCGAGCACGAGGCGACCACTTCCAAGATCAGCGAGGACCAGCTCTTCTACGCGATGCAGCGCGGGCTCGACCAGGAGGCGGCCGTTGCGCTGATCGTCAACGGCTTTGCGCGCGAAGTGCTCAAGCAGCTCCCGATGGAGTTCGCCGTCGAGGCGCAGAAGCTGCTGGGGATATCGCTGGAGGGTTCCGTTGGTTGACCGTTATTCCGGAATGACGGTCAATGAGCGCCTCTTCGCTGCGGGCGTACTGTCGAAATATGAGGCCGCCGTGGCTCGCGAGGACCGCGAGGCGATTGCCCATATTCTTGCGGGCGTAGGGTTGGTGCGCGATGCCGATGGTATGCACCACGACATAGCGTCCAGAAGCGAAAACCGCTGATGCTGGCGTTGCTCCTTCTTCTCGCGCAGGACGTGCCTGCCGCGCCGCCTGCTACCGAGGGGCAGGAGGAGGAGGAGGAGATCGTCGTGCGCGCGACCTTCGGGCACACCACGATGCTGTTCGACAAGGGCACCGACGGCCGCTTGCGCAATTGCCGGATCATGGTGTCGAGCGGCAGCCAGCGGCGTGACACCAATGCGTGCCAGGCGACGCCGGTCTGCTACGCCAAGACCGCCGACGAAGTGACCGATTGCCGCGATTTCGTCGAGCTTGCCGCCGTCGCCATGCCCGCGGAGCCGCGCCCGGCGACTTCATCGGTGCCGCAGACCTTCGTCCTGCCCAAGCTCAACGAGCCCAGGCCTTCGCTCGCCGAAGGGCAGGCGGGGCCGCTCGGGCTCCAGGAGCCGAGCCGTGAGACCGAGCGCCAGCGCGTCAAGCTGCCGCCGCTGCCCCGGCCGCCGTCGGACGGCCCGGTGATCCGCGTCGGTCCGGCCAGGGAGGTCGGCGAATGATCTGCGCCAGTCAGCGCCGGGCAAGCCTCGTCCGGCTACAGCCACACACGGGGCGGATGTTCGCGCCCCTGGGAGTATCGCAATGACCTTCGCACTTCTGCTCGCGCTCGCCGCGCCCCAGGCCGCCGGCGGCGTCGCCGTCGACAGCGTGCCGCAGATCGGCATCGCCACCAAGCACGCCCGCTGCATCGTCCGCCAGGTCGGCGTCGCGCCGGGCGAGGATGGCGCGCGTGCCGCCAAGGTCGCCGATGCGGTCAAGGGCTGCCGCGCCTTTGCCGAGGGCGATTTCACGCAGGGCCGGATCACCGTCGGTGATCGCCCGGTCAACAAGCGCTGGTGGGGCCGGATGCAGGGCATCCTCGATTCGGTCGAGGCCGATGTCTCGGCGGCGATCGTCCAGTCCAAACAATACAAGATCATCTGGGAGCTGCCCGATGGCGGCCGCGTCGATGCCTATAACGCCCCGGAGCCGCTGACCTCGGTCAAGCTGCTAACAGTGCCGCTATGACGCTGCTCGCGGCATTGCTTCTCGCGCCTGTTGTGCAAGAGGCGCCGTCCGTCGACCTGTCGGCGGAAGAGATCGTCGTGCAGGCTCGCCAGGAACGGATGCGAGTCAGCCTCCGCTACGATCGCAAGCGTCGGGTGCGCGGCTGTGCAATCGCGAAGACCAGCGGCGACGCGGCGTTCGATCGTGCTGTCTGTGAGACCGCTGTCGCCTGCGCACGCACTGTGCCCGCGGAGAGCGCGGAGGCGATCCGCGCTTGTGCCCGCCCGAAGCTGCTCGCCTTCGCGCGCGCCCAGATCGACCAGGAAGAACAGGAATAATGCTTACCATCACCGACCTGCGCGCCGAAATCGACGGCAAGGAAATCCTCAAGGGGCTCAGCCTTACCGTCAATGCGGGCGAAGTCCATGCGATCATGGGGCCCAATGGCGCGGGCAAGTCGACGCTCGGCTATGTGCTGGGCGGGCGCCCCAATTACGAAGCGACCGGTGGCAGCGTGACCTTCGGCGGCGAGGATCTGCTCGACATGGACGCGCATGCGCGCGCCGCGGCTGGCCTGTTCCTCGGCTTCCAATATCCGGTCGAGATCCCCGGCATCTCGAACGTCCAGTTCCTCCGCGAGGCGCTCAACAGCCAGCGCCGTGCGCGCGGCGAGGCGCCGCTGTCGGGCGGCGAGTTCCTCAAGCTCGCAAGGGCGCAGGCAGACGCGCTCGGCATGGACCAGGAAATGCTCAAGCGCCCGGTCAATGTCGGCTTTTCGGGCGGCGAGAAGAAGCGCAACGAGATGGTTCAGATGGGCATCCTCGGCCCCAGGCTGGCGATCCTCGACGAGACCGATAGCGGGCTCGACATCGATGCGCTCAAGGCGGTCGGCGACGGCATCAACCGGATCATGCGCGCGCCCGACAAGGCGGTGATCCTGATCACCCATTATCAGCGCCTGCTCGATTATGTGCAGCCCGATTTCGTCCACGTCCTCGAAGCCGGCCGTATCACGCGCACCGGCGGCCCCGAACTCGCGCTCCAGCTCGAGCGCGAAGGCTATGGAGTGGCGGCGTGAAGGGCTCTACGCCTCGTCATGCTGAACTTGTTTCAGCATCCATTGCGCAACAAGCGAAGACGTCCCCCGTGGAGGGTTGGACCCTGAAACAAGTTCAGGGTGACGGGGAATGAGTTCGGTCCTCGAACTCCCCACGCCGAAGCTCGAAGAGTGGCGGTGGGCCGATATGCAGGCGCTGCGCGCCGCCGCCGATACCGTGCCGCGCGACTCTGGGATCAAGCCCGCCGACCTGTTCCTCGACGTTGAGGGCCCGCGTCTGCTCTTCGTCGACGGCGTGTTCGAGCCCGCGCATAGCCGCCCGGGCCCGGTCAAGGTCGCGCGCTTCGCGCCCGAGACCGCGCACCCGCTCGGCAGCATGGCAGAGGGCGAGGGCTGGGTGCTCTCGCTCGACCCGCAAGTCGCAATGACCGGCATCCAGATCGTCCATCTCGGCTCGGGCGGCGAGAGTCACGTCCCCGCGCGGATCATGCTCGCCGAAGACGCCGTCGCGACGATCACCGAGACCTATGCCGGCAGCGGCTGGGCCAATCGCATCACCCAGATGCACCTTGCCCGCGGCGCCCGGCTGATGCGCGCGGTGCGGCTGGTCCAGGCCGACGGCTTCGTCTCGATCCGCGACGAGGCGCAGGTCGGCGAGGCGGCGAGCCTCGTCTCGATCTTCCTCGGTGCCGGCGGGATGGGCACGCGGATCGACGGCGCGCTGACGCTCACCGGCAAGGGCGCGTTCGCCGAGATGGGCGGCGCCTTGCTGACCTCGGGCACCCAGAAGCAGGAAGCCGCGGTCGCGGTACGCCACGAGGCGATCGAAGGCAGTTCGCGGCAATTGTGGCGCGCAGTCGCCGCCAATCGGTCGGCCGCGAGCCTCGCCGCGCGGGTCGAAGTTGCCCGCCATGCCCAGCAGACCGATGGCGAGCAGTCGCTGCGCGGCCTGCTCCTCGATCGCGGCGCGACGGTGAACCTCAAGCCCGAGCTCGAGATCTTCGCCGACGACGTGAAGTGCGCGCACGGCGCCACCGTGGGCGAGCTCGACAAGCGCGCCTTGTTCTATCTCCAGAGCCGCGGCGTCCCCGAGTCCCGCGCCAAGGCGCTGCTCACGCATGCCTTCGTCGCCGAGGCGCTGTCGCGGATCGGCGAAGAAGCAGTTCGCGCGGCGTTCGAAGCCGATGCCGAGCGCTGGCTGGAGGCTGCACTGTGATGGCCTTCTTCCGCCGTCATGCTGAACTTGTTTCAGCATCCAACGTGCAGCAACCGAGGACGTCGCTCGTGGAGGGTTGGACCCTGAAACAAGTTCAGGGTGACGCAGAATGAGTGTGACGACCGACACCCGTCCCCTCGACGTCCTCACCGATTTCCCGGCGATCCCGGCGGGCTGGGCATATCTCGACACCGCGGCGACCTCGCAAAAGCCCCGGCCCGTGCTCGACGCGATCAATCGCGGCTATGGCGAGACCTACGCCACCGTCCATCGCGGCGTATACCAGCGCTCGGCCGACATGACGCTGGCGTTCGAGGCAGCGCGCGAGCGGGTGGCGCAGTTCATCGGCGGCCAGCCGAACGAGACGATCTTCGTCCGCGGCGCGACCGAGGGGATCAACCTCGTCGCGCAGTGCTGGGCGGGCACCCAGCTCCGCCCCGGCGATCGCATCCTGCTCTCGACGCTCGAGCACCACTCGAACATCGTCCCCTGGCAGATGGTCGCCGAGAAGGTCGGCGCCGAAATCGACGTGATCCCGCTCACCGCCGACCACCGCATCGACCTCGACGCGATGGCCGCGATGATCACGCCGGCGCACAAGCTCGTCGCGCTCGCGCACGTCTCGAACGTCCTCGGCTCGGTGCTCGACGCACGGCGCGCGACCGAGATTGCCCATTCGGTCGGCGCCAGGATCCTGCTCGACGGCTGCCAGGCAGTCCCGCGGCTGCCGGTGAACGTCGCCGAGATCGGCTGCGACTTCTACGTCTTCTCGGGTCACAAGCTCTACGGCCCCACCGGGATCGGCGTGCTGTGGGGCAAAGCCGAACTGCTCGACGCGATGCCCCCCTATCAGGGCGGCGGATCGATGATCGACCGCGTCACCTTCGCCAGGACGACCTACGCGCCGCCGCCCGGACGCTTCGAGGCGGGCACCCCGCACATCGTTGGCGTGCTCGGGCTCCACGCGGCGATGGATTATGTCGAGGGCATCGGGCTGGACCGTATCCACGCCCACGAGACCGCGCTGGTGACCCAGGCGCGCGAGGCGCTCGGCCAGATCAACAGCGTTCGCCTGTTCGGCCCCGACGACAGCGCAGGAATCGTCAGTTTCGCCGTCGAGGGGGTGCATCCGCACGACGTCGCCACCATCTTGGACGAAGGCAGCGTAGCGATCCGCGCGGGGCATCATTGCGCACAGCCGCTGATGGATGCGCTCGGCGTGCCGGCGACGGCGCGGGCGAGCTTCGGGGTGTATAACGGCGCGGACGATATCGCCGCGTTGGTCAAGGGTATCGAACGGGTGACGAGGATTTTCGGGTGAACGAGGAACGCAGGATCGCAGTCGAGCAGGTCGACGCCGTCGAAGCTCCGCCCAAGGCGCGCGTGGAAGACGTTCTCGATGCCCCCACCGAAACATCGGCGGGCGTGACGGAGACCTTCGAGCGCAAGCGCGACTATCTGACCGGCTTCCTCCAGCAGAAGCCCGAGCCGCATCCCGCGGGCGAGCCCGGCGGCGCGCTCTACGAGTCCGTGATCGAGGCGCTCAAGGAGATTTACGATCCCGAAATCCCGGTGAACATCTACGATTTGGGGCTGATCTACAGCGTCGACATCACGGCCGACGGCCATGCCTCGGTGCAGATGACGCTCACCACCCCGCATTGCCCGGTGGCGGAATCGATGCCCGGCGAAGTCGAGCTACGCGTCGGATCGGTGCCCGGGATCGGCCATGCCGAAGTCAATCTCGTCTGGGATCCGCCCTGGGATCCGCAGAAGATGACCGACGACGCCAAGCTCGAACTGGGAATGCTCTGATGGTCAGCGTCCGCACCCGCCCCGCCGCGCTCAACCTTACCCCTGCGGCTGAGCAGCGCATCGCCGACCTGATGGCCAAGGCGCCCGAGGGCACCGTGGGCGTCAAGCTGTCGACCCCGCGCCGCGGCTGTTCGGGGCTCGCTTATTCGGTCGACTACGTCACCGAAGCCAAGGCGTTCGACGAGAAGATCGAGACGCCGGGCGGCACCTTCTATGTCGATGGCAGCTCGATCCTCTATCTGATCGGCTCGACGATGGACTGGGTCGAGGACGATTTCACGGCGGGCTTCACCTTCCAGAACCCCAATGCCAAGGGCAGCTGCGGCTGCGGCGAGAGCTTCACCGTCTAGGCCGCCAGCTTCCCGCGCATTCCCGCCGCCATATCGGCGTAGAAAGCCGCCTCGTCGTCGATCCCGAGCGATTCATACAGCATCGCGAGGTTCTGCGCGGCGAGGTGGCTGCCGCAGCCCTCGGTCGAGCCGTCGAGGTCGGGCCGCTCGCCGATCTCCAGGCACCGCTTCCAGCTCCCCTCGACGACCGGCAGCAGCTCGGCCATCGCGATCTCGGGCTGGCGGCTCGCGGCCTCGAGATAGAGGTCGGCGACCGCGAAGAAGAAATCGGGCGAGCGCTGCCAATGCATATGCTCGGCATCGGCGAACGCCCGTCCCTCGTCGAGCCGCCCGGCGCGCTTGAGCGCCTGGAGCAATGTGACGACGATGCCGTGGCGATAGGCGGTATCCTGCGTGCTGGTGCGATGCGCGGTCCACAGCGCCTCGACCGCCTCGTCCGGCTGGCCGCGCACCAGATGCTCGCGGCCGAGCTGGTACCAAAGATACGAATCGCCCGGATTGGCCTCCAGCTCGGCGCGCAGGATCGCCTCGTTGCGCCCTGCCTTCCGCGCGAGCTGGGCCTCCTCGAACCCGTCATGGCGCAGCATCAGCGGTAGCAGCACCATCGGCAGCGACGACACCGGCTGTTCGTGTATCCGCCCCTCGTAGCGCACGCCGCGCGGCAGCACCCGCGGGATGAACTTCCGCGTCACTGGCTGGTCGGGGCTGCTGCGATTGACGATCCGCACGCAGCCGACGAAGCGCGCGGGAGCAGGGGCGGGGGGCAGTGTCCGGGCACCCAGCGCGCTCGCATCGCCCTCGAGCCAGTCGTCAGCGTCGAGGATGAGGTTCCAGTCGGCATCCGAATGCGCCAGCGCGGCGTTTCGCGCGGCGGCGAAGTCGTCGCACCAGTCGAAATGATGCACCGTCGCGCCGCAGGCCTGCGCAATCGCGACGGTGTCGTCGGTCGATCCGGTGTCGAGCACGATCATCGCATCGACATAAGGCCGCGCACTGGTCAGGCAGCGCGAGATGCAGCGTGCCTCGTTGCGAGCGATCACGACGAGCGCCAATCGGGGCATTCCAACTCCTTCCATGACACAAGCGGACCCATGTCATTATAGGACGTGCGACAGCCGAACCGCGTCCGCCCCCGACATCGGCATTTATGGAGAGACACGATGCCCTATCCGCAGCCCTGGACCGCCGATCCCGCGCGTTATGACGGCCGCATGCCCTATCGGCGCACCGGTCGCTCGGGGCTCGATTTGCCGGCGATCAGCCTCGGCCTCTGGCAGAATTTCGGCGGCACCGACGTGTTCGAGACCGGCCGCGCGATGCTCCGCCGCGCGTTCGACCGCGGCGTCACCCATTTCGACCTCGCCAACAATTACGGGCCGCCCTACGGCTCGGCGGAGGAGAATTTCGGCCGCGTGCTGGCGACCGACTTTGCCGCGCACCGCGACGAGCTGATCGTCTCGACCAAAGCGGGCTGGGACATGTGGCCGGGGCCCTATGGCGATGTCGGCGGCAGCCGGAAATACCTGATCGCCTCGTGCGACCAGAGCCTCAAGCGGATGGGGCTCGATTATGTCGATATCTTCTATTCGCACCGCGTCGATCCCAAGACCCCGCTCGAGGAGACGATGGGCGCGCTCGCGCACCTCCATCGCCAGGGCAAGGCGCTGTACGTCGGCATCTCCAGCTACTCGCCCGAACTCACTCGCCAGGCCGCGGCGATCCTCGCCGAGCACAAGGTGCCCTTGCTCATCCACCAGCCGAGCTATTCGATGCTCAATCGCTGGGTGGAGGACGAACTGCTCGACACGCTCGGCGATCTCGGCACCGGCTGCATCGCCTTCTCGCCTCTCGCCCAGGGCATGCTGACGTCCAAATACCTCAAGGGCGTGCCGGAAGATGCGCGCGCGGCACGCGGCGGCTCGCTCAACCAGCGGCTGCTCAGCGACGAGAACCTTTCCCGCATTCGCGCGCTCAACGACATCGCGTCGAAGCGCGGCCAGACGCTCGCGCAAATGGCGATCGCCTGGGTGCTGCGCGATCCCCGCGTCACCTCGGCGCTGGTCGGCGCGCGCACCGTCCAGCAGCTCGACGATTCGCTCGACGCCGTAAACAATCTGGATTTCAGTCCCGAGGAGCTTGCCGCAATCGACGTGCATGCAACCGAAGGCGCGATCGATCTTTGGAAGGTCTCGAGCACGTTAGAGGATCTACCCCAACGATGAGCGTCGCCTTCCGCCGCGAGAGCGACGAGGAACATAAGGAACCCAAGTTCGAAATCCCGCTTCCCGCGGGCCCGAACCTCGTCACTGCGCGTGGCCTCGCGCTGACCCAGGCCAGGGTCGCCGAACTCGAAGCGGCGGTCGCTGCCGAGCCGGAGGAAGCGGCGCGCGAAGTCCTCAAGCGCGAGCTGCGCTACTGGAACACCCGCCGCACCACCGCCGAGATCGCGCCGCCCCCCGAGGACGGCGTGGTCGGCATCGGCTCGCGCGTGCGTATAAAGCTGGCGGGCAAGGAGCGGGTGATCGACGTGGTCGGCCATGACGAAGCCGACCCGCATGCCGATCGCCTCGCTTTCTCGGCCCCGCTCGCCAACGCGCTGCTGGGCGCCGAAGAGGGCGAGCGCGTCGATTTCAACGGTCGGGCGGAAGCGATCGAGATCCTTGAGGTTTCCGCGATCCCGGACTGACTGGTGGCACGCGTCCTGTCTGGGGTTCCCCTCCGTTCGTGCTGAGCTTGTCGAAGCACCGTTCTTCTTCTCCCGCGCAGGAAAGGCAGAACGGCCCTTCGACAAGTTCAGGGCAAACGGGATTGGCGGACAGCATCGCCCCAAAAAAGAAAACCGCCGCTCCATCGCTGGAGCGGCGGCTTCTTTTCGTACCCGAAGGAAGTGGGCTTAGAAGCCCACCACCAGCGAACCGATGAAGGTGCGCGGATAGCCGATCTGCGAGTTCGGCGCGCTGCCGTAGTTCGTGATCGTGCCGTTCGGGCTGAAGGTCGGACCCTGGTTGATGTTGCCCTGGAAGCCACCCACGAACAGCTCGTCGAACACGTTCAGGACGTTGAGCTGGAAGAAGGTGTTCTTGTTCAGACCGGCCCATTCGAGGCCGACGCGGGCGTTGAGGTCGACCAGCGTGTAGGCCGGGGTCTTGGTGCCGAACACTTCGTAGGTGGTGCCGGCGACGATCGCACGGACCGGCTCGTTGGTGTCGTAGACGTAGCGCGGACCGGTGCGCTTGACGTTGACGCCGAGATCGACCGGACCGATCGAGCCCTGGGCGCCGCCGCCGAAGGTGTAGACGGGCGAGCCCGCTTCACGCTTGCCAGCGGTCGGAGCGTAGATCGGCGAACCGACCGGGCCGAGCGGACCCGCTGCGGTGGTGCGGCCCACGACCACGTCGTTCTGGATCTCCGAGTCGAGGTACGAACCGAAGGCGTAGACGCTGAACTCGGGGATCGGGCGGAAGGCGACCGAACCGTCGAAGCCGAACTTCTTCACCGTGCCCAGGTTGCGATAGATCGAGCGCTCGAGCTCGACGTCGTACGACTGCGCGAGACGGTTCTTATAGTCGGTGTACCAGGCGACGGCCTGCGCCTGCACCTTCGACGAACGATAGCGGATGCCGGTATCGAAATTGTCGGTGGTCTCGGGCGCCGGGTTGGCCTGGGCCGCCGTCGAGGGGAAGTAGAACGAGTTGTACAGATTGTCCGTGCCGGGGACCTGGATGCTCTTCGAATAATTGCCGAACAGCGAGAAGTTGCTGCTGATGTCGGCGACGTAGCCGATGCTCGGAAGCGCCTTCTTGTAGTTCAGGATGCGCTGCTGCGGCCCCTGGGTCGGGAATGCGGGAAGCACGCCGACTGCCGGCTGGGTCGGAGTGCCGGCCAGCCACGCTGCTTGTGCGGCTGCGTCGTCGGTGAAGCACTCGACAAAGCCTGCAGCGCTCGAAGTGATGCAGTTGTTGGTCAGGTTGCGCTTGAGGAACGGCAGGCCGAGACCCGCGGTGATGTGCACCGTGTCGTCGAAGAAGTTGCCGTTATACTCGGCCGCGACCTTGTGGAGGATCGCGAACGACAGGCGGTCGCGGCGCTGGAGCACGCGGCCATTGGCATCGGTGAGCCCGTTGTTGACCGGGAAGACGTCGACCGGTTTGCCATTGAGCTGCAGATAGCCGGTCTCGCCGGTCTGACGGTGACGCGCGCGGTCATAGGTGTAGGCGAGACGGACGGTCTGGTCCGGGGTGATCTCGTAACGGATCGATGCGATCACGCCGATACGGTGGGTCTGGGTCTGGTTCGGTGCGACCAGGCGGATCGTGTCGAGCAGGTCGCCGTCGCCGTTGAGATCACGGCCGAAATACGGAATGCCGCCGATATAGCCGGTCTGGCAGTTCACCGCCACGCCGTTCGCGGTGGTGTTGCAGTTGGCTGCGCCACCCGCCGGGAACACGTCGCGACGCGCTTCCTGGCCGACGACGGTGCCGCCGCCATTGGCCTTCACATACTGGTAGCTCGGATCGACATAGAGCGTCAGGCCGTCGGCCAGCGTGAAGCGCGAACCGACGCGGATGTTGCCGGTGTTCGACGGGTTGAAGCGCTCGTCGAAGATCGAGCCGCAGGTGTTCGCGGTATCGGCGACGCCGGGACGCGCGGTGTTGGTGATCGAGCAATCGGCGACCGTGTATTCGCGCTCGTCGGTGGTGATCGGGAAGCGGTTCGAGCTGTTCGGGCCGACGACGCGGCCGCCGGTCACTGCCGCGGTGTCGGTGCGCAGCGGCACCGAGCCCTGGAAGTTGTTGCGGTTCTCGTTGTAATGGCCGGCGATCGAGATGAAGTCGCCGTTCGAGCCGATCGGCTGGTAGAGGCGGCCGTTATACTGCTGCTTCTCGACCTTGGCGTCCGCGTTGAACGGCGAGCGGTTGCGCGCGGTGCTGGCGGCGAAGAAGGCGCGGGTGCCGAACGAAGTGAACTCGCCCGTATCGACCATGCCGAAGATGCGGAAGAAGTCGAAGTCGCCGGCCGAGCCCGAGAGCTTCACGCCGAAATCCTGGCCCGGCAGGCGGGTGCGGTAGTTGACGGTCGAACCGGTCGCGCCCGCGGTCGGGCTGTCGATGTCGGTGGTGCCGAGGTTGACGTTGACCTGCTCGATCAGCTCGGGATCGAGCTGCTGGTTCGAATAGATCGCATAGTTGCCCGAGTCGTTCAGCGGAACGCCGTCGAAGGTCTGGCTGATGCGGCTCGAGTCGAAGCCACGGATCGTGAGCGTGCCGCCCGACGAACCGAACGGATCGTTGTTCTGGAAGCTGACGCCCGGAAGCTGATTGATGATGTCGTTGACCGACTGGCCCGGCGCCTGGCGCTGGATGAACTCCTGGGTCAGGACGCCCTTGGCCTTCGACGTATCGGGAACAATGACGCCGGAGACGCCGTTATCGACGCGGCTGCCCGTGACGACGATCTCGGTGCCTTCCTCGGAGTCGATCGTGCCCGACGACTGCGCGAAGGCGCTCGCCGGAATCATCAGCGCGGCAAAAGCCACGCCAGCAAAAAGCTTGGTGCGCATTTTAAGAATGTCCCTTTCGGTGTGCTCTGATGCACTGAGTCACGCGGTGCGGTTCACCGTCCGGGCCGCCCATGGAATTCATTTATGTCGAAGCTGTGACAGTCAATCGACTGAGCCGTTTCAAGCTGTTGGTAACGTTTGATTCCATTGCTGCGTTGCAAAAAAGTCACTTAACCGCAGCGACCAATGCAGACCATTCTTCCTCTGAAATCACACGGATACCGAGCTCGGCGGCCTTTTTGAGCTTCGATCCGGCGCCCGGCCCGGCGATCACCAGATCGGTCTTTGCCGACACCGATCCCGCGACTCGGGCGCCGAGCGATTCGGCCTGCGCCTTGGCCTCGTCGCGGCTCAGCGTCTCCAGGCTGCCGGTGAATACCAGCGTCTTGCCCGAGACTTCGGACTCGCGCGTCTCGACGATGAAGGGCGGGGGGGAAACCTCGGCCAGCAGATCGTCCCACACGGCGCGGTTGTGCGGCTCGTGGAAGAAGTCGGCGAGTGCCTGCCCCACCGCGCCGCCGACATTCTCGACGCCGATATGCTCGGCCACCGCCTTGTCGAGCCGCGCGCGGTACTTGGCTTCGCTTTCGCCGAGTTGGGCGGGCGTCGCCTCGCGCAGCGCGATGACCTGGTCGGCGAGCGCCTGGAGCGCGGGGAGGGTGGTGTAGCGCTTCATCAGGTCACGCGCGGTGATCGCGCCGATATGGCGGATGCCCAGCCCGAACAGCAGCCGTGCCGCGTCGGGCGTGCGCTTGGCCTCGATCGCGGCGAGCAGCGCATCGACCGACTTTTCCTGCCACCCCTCGCGCCCGAGCAGTTCGTCGCGGTGCGACGCCAGCCGGAAGATGTCCGCCGGCTCGGCGATCCAGCCCAGGTCGAGCAGCTCGGCCAAGGTCTTCTCACCTAGCCCCTCGATGTCGAGCGCGCCGCGGCTGACGAAATGCTTCAGGCGCTCGAGCCGCTGTGCCGGGCAGATCAGCCCGCCGGTGCAGCGGACATCGACTTCGCCTTCCTCGGCCACCGCCTCCGAATGGCAGATCGGGCAGTGATCGGGGAACGCATAGGGCTCGCGCGACTCGTCGCGCGTCAAATTCTCGACGATCTGCGGGATCACGTCGCCCGCGCGCTGGAGCACCACCCGGTCGCCCGGCCGAACCCCCAGCCGCGCGATCTCGTCGGCATTGTGCAGCGTCGCGTTGCGCACGACGACGCCGCCCACCGTCACCGGCTCGAGCTTGGCGACCGGGGTGAGCTTGCCCGTGCGGCCGACCTGGATCTCGATGTCGTTGAGCGTCGTCTGCGCGCGCTCGGCGGGGAATTTGTGCGCCAGCCCCCAGCGCGGCGCGCGGCCGACAAAGCCGAGCCGGGTCTGCCAGTCGAGCCGGTCGATCTTGTAGACCACGCCGTCGATATCGAACGGCAGGTCCGCGCGCGCCGTCTCGATCGCCTTGTAGTGCGCCAGCGCCGCGTCGAGGTCGACCGGCCCGACGAACAGCTCGGAGACCGGAAACCCCATCGCCGCGATCGCGCGGATCACCTCGACCTGGGTTTCGCCCGGCAGCGCGGTCGCTTCGCCCCAGCCCCAGGCGAGGAAGCGCAGCGGCCGCGCCGCGGTCACCGCGGCGTCCTTCTGGCGCAGCGACCCCGCCGCGGCGTTGCGCGGATTGGCGAACTGGCGAGCTTCCTTGTCGGTCCCCTCGGCCTCGGCGAGCAGCCGCGCGTTGAGCGCCGCGAAGGCGTCCTTCGCCATATAGACTTCGCCGCGCACCTCGAACACCGCGGGCGCCCCGTCGATCGCCTGCGGAATGTCGCCGATCGTGCGGACGTTCGCAGTAACGTCCTCGCCGATCAGCCCGTCGCCGCGGGTCAGCGCCTGGACCAGCTTGCCGCCTTCATAGCGCAGCGAGCACGACAGCCCGTCGATCTTGGGCTCGGCCGTCAGCGCAACCGGCTCGCTTTCGGGCAAGGCGAGGAACCGCCGCACCCGCCCGAGAAAGTCGGCGACGTCCTCGTTCGAAAAGCCGTTGTCGAGGCTGAACATCCGCTGCGCATGCGCTGCCTTGGCGAGCCGCCCGCTCGGCGCCGCGCCGACCGCCTTGGAGGGCGAATCGCTACGCACCAGCTCGGGAAACGCCGCCTCGATCGCGCCGTTGCGCCGCATCAGCGCATCGAAATCGGCGTCGCTGATCTCGGGCGCGTCGTCGCCATGATAGCGGCTGTTATGATGCGCGATCTCGGCCGCGAGCGTGGCGAGCTCGGCAGCGGCATCTTCCGGGGTCTGGGGCAGCGGCGCGGTCATCCCAGCGGGTTAGATTAGCGCACCCCGCACGATCAAGCTTGAACCAGCACGCCGCCGTCGCGAGATAGGGGCATGCGCCTGCTCAAGCTCGCCCTTGCCGGGCTGTTATGGACGATCGTCCTTCTCTCCCTCGCGGTCACCATCGCCCCGCATTTCCTCGATCGGATCTATTATCGCGGCCCCGCCACCGCGCATTTCGACGGCGAGCACTTCTTCAATCCCGACGGCGACGACGATCGCATCGCGATGAAGGGCAACCGCGCCGGCTTCATCGCCCGCCGCATCTTCGGCGATCCCACCCAGCCCGCCTGGCCCGACCAAATCGCCGTGACCCCGACCAAGCCGCCCGCCCGCGTCGAGGGCGCAGCAATGCGCGTCACCTGGATCGGCCATGCCAGCGTGCTGATTCAGGCGGACGGCCTCAACATCCTCACCGATCCGGTATGGAGCGACCGCGCCGGACCGTTCGGCTTCGGCCCGCGCCGCGTCGCCGAGCCCGGCGTGCGCCTCGCGGATCTGCCCAGGATCGACCTGATCCTCGTCAGCCACAACCATTACGACCATCTCGACCGCGCCACGCTCAAGCGGCTTTGGGTCCGCGACAAGCCGGTGATCGTCACCAGCCTCGGCAATGACAGCGTCATCGGCCAGGCCGGCATCCCGGCCCACGCGCTCGATTGGGGCGGACGGCTGGCGATCCGCCCCGGTATCCAGGTCGCCGTCACGCGGAACCACCATTGGGACAGCCGCTGGTTCGCCGACCGCAACCGCGCGCTCTGGTCGAGCTTCGTGGTGCGGCTCCCCCATGGCAATGTCTTCTTCGCCGGCGATACCGGCCTGGGCGACGGCAAATGGCCAGCCGAGGCTGCGGCGCTCGGGCCGATCCGCTTCGCCGCGATCCCGATCGGCGCGTTCCGCTTCGAGGAGGGGCAGATGGCGAGCGGCAGCCATATCGGTCCGGGCGACGCGCTCCGCGTCTGGGACGGGCTCGGCCGCCCCTTCGCGCTGCCGATCCATTGGGGCACCTTCCGCCTGTCGCGCGAAGCCCATGATACGCCCCCGCGGATGCTGCGCGCGATGCACGGCTGCGCCGGCAGCGACTCCGCCCGCTTCGGCGCGCACCCGATCGGCCGGCAAATCGACGTGCCCGCGCTCGGCGCGGCGCCCTCGCGTCCCGATATGGCGCGAGTAGAGGCGTGCACCCGCGCCGGCCGGTTCGACGTCTTTCGGTGACCATCTTGAGGCGAACCCGCCATGCGCCTATCCTGGCGCGGGGGAGAGGGGCTCTGGAACAGGTCAGTCGCCGCGTCGTGCGCGTGCAGCGCCGCTACGAGACCAGCATCGATCGCGCCGGGCTCGCGCTTGGCGCGGGCAGCGGCCTTGCCGGGCTGCTCATCCTCGTCCTGCTGCTCTCGGGTGGCCAGCGTGAGCCGTTGAGCCTGCTCGCCGGCTGGCTGATCGGCAGCGTGTTCTCGGCGCTGGCGATCACCACCGTCGGCGGCCCGATCTGGCTCGCGCTCCACATCGCGGGGCTGCGCCGCGTCTGGCATGCCGCCGCGGTCGGCTCGGTCACCGCGATGCTGATCTTCGTCGGCGCGCAGACCTATGGCTTCGGCCTGTTCGGCCTCCCCGCGCTCGACAGCCGAACGCTGCTGTTCCGCTGGCTGAGCGCGCTAGCCACCAGCGCGCTCCTCGCCGGCCTGGCGGCCGCCATCGCCGCCGCGATGTGGCGCATCGCCTACCGCCGCGGCGAAGGGTGAACCTCTATACTCCCCTCCCTGCTTGCAGGGAGGGGCAGGGGGTGGGTGCGCGCGTCTGCGCGCCCAAAAGACTCGATTGCCCGGCCTCAAGGCGCCGGCCGGGGCATCGAGCCCCGCGCCGCGCAACCCACCCCCAACCCCTCCCTTGCAGGGAGGGGAGTCGCTAAGGATCACCCCTTGGCTTGCGCCGGGCATTCCCCCACGCGCGTGCCGGTCGAGCGCATCCGTACCAGCGAATACCCCGCCTGCCCGGCCACGCCGCTCTTGTTCTGCGTCACCACGTCGAACCCGGTCGCCGTGCTGGTCCCGGTGATCTCGATCGTGGTCACCGGCGCATTGGGCTTCGAGCACTGGATCCGCGCGTCGACCTTGCCGCCCTTGGCGACATAGCGGATGAAGGTGCACTCGCCCGCCGCCTTCTCCAGCTTGTCGATGTCGAAGGGCTTCAATTGCTCGGCGGTGCGGCACTCGGTCGAATCGCGCTCGAGCCGCTTGGCGATCTCGAGCTGCCGCGCATTGTCGGCGCCCGGCCCGACATCGACTGCCTCGATCGCCAGGGTCGCCTTCCAAAGCCCCGGCTTGACCGCGGTCTTAGCCGACGCCGCCTTGATCAGCCCGGCGACTTCGTCGGCCTTGGCGTTGGTGGCGTCGATCTCGCCGGTCTCGGCGGCATGCTTCTCGGCTGCGGACTGGCAGGCGGAAAGCGCAAAGGCCGTGGCGGCAAGGACGATGGTAGCGCGCATCAAGACGGTTCCTGCGTAGGTGACTGCAAGGCTCTGAGCGGAATTCGTCGAAATTGGCAATCCAGAACTGCCGGACAATTTGTTCTTTCTTTGTTCTTATCTAAATGCTAAGGTATATTCGGTCAACCGTGGGGCGTACCGCGTCATGGAAGGATGGCTGGTACAAGGCTACGCTCGAAGGGAAGAAGGCGTTCGTCGATATCACGCCCTTCTACGAGGGTGCGTCGAAGCGGCCCTCGCACGTTTGAGGTGAGATGGAGCATCGACGGAAGAAGCTACTTTCAGGATTTTGCCCACGAAATCACGGATCAGGAAAATGAAGAAAGATAGATTCGATACCTTTGGGCCAATCCTCAGCGAGATTGGAGGTGCGCTGGCGAATGTGGCAGGCGGCGATCCAGATGGCGTCTTTCTTTATGTCGAGATTGGCCAGGGTTGGAGCAGGCCTAGTGCGTATAGGGACGAGGGAGAGGCTGTTCGATATTTCGACTGTGGCGACAGGATCCTGATCGACCTGCTGTGGAAGGCTTGTCGCGCGGAGCCGGAGGAGCGGCGCTGGTCGGTGATGGAGTATGACGTAAAGGGAAACGCGTTTGCCGTGGCGTTCAAATATCGCGATGAGGTCGATGTCGAGGTGATGGACGACGGGCGCGTCGATGCGGCCTTGCGCGCGCGCTATGGCGACAAGCCGGTCGTCTATCCTCCGCTGCGCGAGGGCGCGTTCCAGCTTTAAGAGGGAAGCGGCGTGGCTAGGTAGACTTGGCATTCGCCACGGAAACGCCGCGCAGCCGACCTCTGGGCGCTCGAGTCAAGCCAAGCCGGACTCGCGTGCGGCACGAGTCAACTTCGTCAACTTGACCGTCAACCGCCCGCCCGATTGCACCCCCCGATAAAGGCCCCATATCCCCGTCATGGTCATCCAGATCCGCACCAATCTCGACGAGCCCGAAACCGGCGACACCTTCGTCCCCCATCGCCCCAACCGCCCCGAGAAGAGCGAGGGCGGCAAGGCGTTCAAGCTGGTCAGCGACTATCGGCCCTCGGGCGACCAGCGCTTCGCGATCCCCGAGCTGGTCGAGCAGGCCAGGAACGGCGAGCGCGACCAGGTGCTGCTCGGCGTCACCGGATCGGGCAAGACCTATACCATGGCCAAGGTGATCGAGGAGCTCCAGCGCCCCGCGCTGATCCTCGCGCCCAACAAGATCCTCGCCGCGCAGCTCTATGGCGAGTTCAAGTCGTTCTTTCCCGAGAACGCGGTCGAATATTTCGTCAGCTATTACGATTATTACCAGCCCGAAGCCTATGTCCCCCGCTCGGACACGTACATCGAGAAGGAAAGCTCGGTGAACGAGGCGATCGACCGGATGCGCCACTCGGCCACCCGCGCGCTGCTCGAACGCGACGACGTCATCATCGTCGCCTCGGTCTCGTGCCTCTACGGCATCGGCTCGGTCGAGACCTACAGCGCGATGATCTTCGATTTGAAGAAGGGCCAGGTCGAGGACCAGCGCGAGATCATCCGCAAACTCGTCGCGCTCCAGTACAAGCGCAACGACCAGGCCTTCGCGCGCGGCAATTTCCGCGTCCGCGGCGACAGCCTCGAAATCTTCCCGTCGCACTATGAGGACACCGCCTGGCGGATCTCGTTCTTCGGCGACGAGATCGAGGAGATCACCGAGTTCGATCCGCTGACCGGCAGCAAGGTCGCCAACCTCGATTACGTCCGCGTCTATGCCAATTCGCACCACGTCACGCCGGGGCCGACGCTCAAGCAGGCGATGGAGGCGATCAAGTTCGAACTGGCCGAGCGGCTCAAGGAGCTGGAGGCCGAGGGCAAATTGCTCGAGCACCAGCGGCTCGAGCAGCGCACCAATTTCGACCTCGAGATGATCGCCGCGACCGGCAGTTGCGCGGGCATCGAGAATTACAGCCGCTTCCTCACCGGCCGCATGCCCGGCGAGCCGCCGCCCACCCTGTTCGAGTATCTCCCCGAGAACGCCTTGCTCTTCGTCGACGAGAGCCACCAGACGATCGGCCAGATCAACGGCATGTCGCGCGGCGACCATCGGCGGAAAATCACGCTGGCGGAATACGGCTTCCGCCTGCCCTCGGCGATCGACAACCGCCCGCTGCGCTTCAACGAATGGGACGCGATGCGCCCGCAGACCACCTATGTCTCGGCGACCCCGGGCGGGTGGGAGATGGAGCAGTCGGGCGGGGTGTTCGTCGAGCAGGTGATCCGCCCGACCGGGCTGATCGATCCGCCGGTCGAGATCAAGCCGGTCGAGGAGCAGGTCCAGGACCTGATCCAGGAGTGCCGCAAGACGACCGAGAAGGGCTATCGCACGCTGGTGACCACGCTCACCAAGCGGATGGCCGAGGACCTGACCGAGTACATGCACGAGGCGGGGGTCAAGGTCCGCTACATGCACTCGGACACCGAGACGCTGGAGCGCATCGAACTGATCCGCGACCTTCGCATGGGCGTGTACGACGTGCTGATCGGGATCAACCTGCTGCGCGAGGGGCTCGACATCCCCGAATGCGGGCTGGTCGCGATCCTCGACGCCGACAAGGAGGGCTTTCTCCGCTCCGAGACCTCGCTGATCCAGACGATCGGCCGCGCGGCGCGCAACGTCGAGGGCCGCGTGATCCTCTATGCCGACCGGATCACCGGCAGCATGGAGCGCGCGCTCGCCGAGACCGGCCGCCGCCGCGAGAAGCAGCACGCCTACAATATCGAGCACGGCATCACGCCGGAGACGATCAAGCGCGACATCGGCGACATCATCTCGCACGTCTCGAACAAGGATGGCGTGCTGGTCGAGATCGACGCCGACCGCCCGCACATGGTCGGCCACAATCTCCGCGCCTATATCGAGGAGCTCGAGAAGAAGATGCGCGACGCCGCCGCGAACCTGGAGTTCGAGGAAGCCGGGCGTCTCCGCGACGAGATTCGCGGCCTCGAGCAGGAGGAACTCGGGCTGCCCCCGGGCGAGCACAAGGCCCCGATCATGGGCCGCAGCAACGAAGGCAAGCCGGGCACCCGCAAGACAAGGTACGGGAAGCAGACCAAGACCCGCTTCGGCGGATCGCGCGGGCGATGATCAGGGCGCAGGCGCCTCAAGAATTGCTATCGTAACGGTTACGTACTGGGGACTCTACGGATTTATGATCGCGGCGCTTGATGCTTAATTAAAGCACGAAATTGTTGGAGTCGCGTAGTGATTAAGCAGCTCTGCGCAGAACATCGCGCCCTGGAGGCCCAGGCCGCGCTTCTGCTCGATATCGTCGCGGGCGAGGTTCCCGATGCCGCCGCCGTCGCCGGGATGCGGTGGGGGATGGCGCAGGCCCTGGTCGCCCATTGCAGCCGCGAGGACCGGCAGGTCTACGATGTGTTGCTGTCGTCCGGCGATGCAGTCGCCACCGGCATTGCCTGGCGGTATCGCAAGGATCATGGCCGGCTCGCGCCAGCCTTCGCCGACTATGTCGTCGCCTGGCCGGTTGGTCGGATCAACCGCGAATGGGTGCGGTTTCGCGAGGAAACACGGAAGGTCCTCGCCGGCCTTGCCGAACGCATCGAGCGGGAAGAGCATGTGCTCTACTCCCATGCCGAGCGCGTTCTCGCGCACCGCCGGGCCGCTGCTTGATCGAAGGTTGAGGCGGCGGGGGACTTCCCCCATAAGGCGGCATGCGTCGCATCGTGTTCGCCAGCGTATCCGCCACCGCCCTGCTGCTCGCAGGCTGCGTTGCGCCCAGCCAGCCCCCGGTCCGCCCCGCGCCGCCGGTCGCCGTCCCCACGCCCGCGCCGACCCCGGCTCCCGCGCCGCCGCCTGCCAGCGCCGATTGGCGCGACTGGCCCTATTCCCCCGGGACCTGGAGCTACCGCGCCGACGCCACCGGCGGCGTCGCCAGCTTCGGCCTCGCCGGCCAGCCCGCCGAACTGTCTCTGCGATGTGACCAGGCCCGCGGCCGCATTGTCCTGTCGCGCCGCAGCGCGGGCGGTGCGCCGAGCCTCACCATCCGCACGACCAGCGTGGCGCGAACGCTGACCGCCGCTCCCGCCGCTGGCACCCTCGCCGCCGATCTCGGCGCGCGTGACACGCTTATCGACGCGCTGGGATACAGCCGCGGGCGCTTCGTCGTGGAGGGTGGGGCGATGCCGACGCTGGTGGTGCCGTCCTGGGCCGAGATCCTGCGAGTGGCGGAAGACTGCCGCGGCTGAGTCGCCACGCAGGGTGCGTGCGGCGAACCACAGAACTCTAAGAATCGCATCATCTTCGCGTTAAAACAAGACTTGTTCTGCGACTCGCATTGATTCAAGATTCGTCCGTGGCCGCAAGCCACGCTCGTTCTTCAACTTGCGAAAGGAGGTGATCCGATGTCTCATGGTTCAGCAATGGGGTCGGTTCAGTTCGTTCGGGAGACGCGCCGCTGATCTGAAGGCGCGGGCGGAAGTCCTCCGCTCGTAGGGTGCGCGGGAGGTATTTTCCTCCAATCAACGCGCGCCAGCCATCGGAACAGCGGTCCGCATGGTCTCCCGGGCTGGAGCTCTCCGGCCGCTGACCATGTCGGAGGTCGCCGGGTGCCCTGATGGGCCCCGGCGGCCTCTTTCATTTTGGACATAGCCCGAATGCAGCTGCTGTCCTCTATGGCCCGCCCGCCGCGGGCAAGCGCACCATCGCGCGCGTCATCGCCGAGCTGCCGTTGTTCCACAATCATCTCGTGGTCGATGCGGTCGCGGCGATCTTCCCCTTCGGCGCGCCCGAGTTCGTGCGCCTGCGCGAGTAGTTCTGGCTCGAGGCGCTGGGCGCCGCCGCCGGCCGCTCGCAGATCTTCACCTTCAATCCCGAAGCCAGCGTCGCGCCCTGCCGGCACCGGCCTGCGCCATAGGCGGCGGAATGTCAGGCAGTCGCCAGTTCCGCCCGTTCGGTTTCCTGTATCCAGCCGCCGCCGAGCACGCGGTCCTCGGCGTACAGCACTGCCGCCTGGCCCGGTGCCACGCCATATTCGGGGGTCTCGAACACCACGCGCCCGTCCGCAAACCGCGCGGGCACCGGCTTGGCGAGGCTGCGTACCTTCACCGTCATCAGCCCGTCGTATTCGCCGCCGAGCCAGTTCACCCCGTCGATCCGCGCTGCGCGCACCGCAAGCGCGCGCTTGGGGCCGACCACCACCGCGCGCGTCGCGGCATCGAGGCGGAGGACATAATAGGGTTCGGGTGCCCCGCCGATCTCGAGCCCGCGGCGCTGGCCGACGGTGAAGTGAATGAGACCCTTGTGCTCGCCGAGCTTCCGCCCGCTTTCATCGACGATGGCGCCGCTCGTTTCCGCTTCCGGACGCAATTTCTTGACCAGGCTGGCATAATCGCCGTCCGGGACGAAGCAGATGTCCTGGCTGTCGGGCTTGCCCGCGACGCCGAGGCCGAGTTCGGCGGCCAGCTCGCGGACGCGCGGCTTGGGCATGCCGCCCAGCGGGAAGCGCAGGAAGTCGAGCTGCGCCTGGGTGGTGGCGAACAGGAAATAGCTCTGGTCGCGCGCGGGATCGGCGGCGCGGTGGAGCTCGGCGCCCTGCGGCCCTTCGACTCGGCGGACATAATGGCCGGTGGCGAGGCAGTCGGCGCCGAGGTCGCGCGCGAGCGCGAACAGATCGGTGAACTTGGGGCCCATGTTGCACTTGACGCACGGGATCGGGGTGCGCCCGGCGAGATATTCGTCGGCGAAATCGTCGATCACGGTCTCGCGGAAGCTCGAGGCGTGGTCGAACACGTAATGCGCGATGCCCAGCCGATCGCAAACCGCGCGCGCGTCGCGGATGTCGCGCCCGGCACAGCACGAGCCCGCGCGGCCCACCGCCTCGCCATGATCGTAGAGCTGGAGCGTAACCCCGATCGTCTCGGCCCCGCTTGCCGCCGCGAGCGCGGCCACGACGGAGGAATCGACTCCGCCCGACATGGCGACGACGATGCGCCGCTTGGCGAGCGGCTCGGGCAACTGGAAATCGGCGGAGGTCACGCCCGCGCACATAAGCGCTTGTGTCCGCATGATCCAGTGCACTTGGCCAGTGCACTTGGCCAGCGCACTCGGCCGGTGCGGGTAACACGGTCCGGGCGGAAACGCTTCGGAAACCGAGGTTAAGCGAGCGTTTCCAGCGGCTTTACGGCCCCTTCATGCTGCTTCGCTAAAGCTGGCCGGCCAAGAGAGTAGAGAATGGATTCGCATTCGTGGACTTGAGCTTCGCCAGACTGGATCGCGACGTGGCGGTTACCGCCATGCCGACCGAATTGGCGGTGTTGCTGGTCGGCGTGGCGGCCCGCCAGGCGGCGAGCCCCACCGCGTGTGCGCAGACCAGGCTCGCGCTCGTGGCACCGGCGGACTCGCTGCTGGCGCCGGCGCATGGCGCATTCCACCGCGCCGCCGCGCTGACGCTAAGAAGCCGGCAAGAGGAATGAATTTGGCATTTACCGTGGCGTTTTAGCCGATGTTCAAACGCTGCGGATATTGCGTGTTGTGTGAGTAACGGGGGCCCCCCGCCCCGATGAGGCATGTAGATGATTGAGAACCAGAAGATCCGTCCAGCGAAAGTGATCGGGCCGCTCGGTGAGCCGCTGACGCTCGATACGCTGCCACCGCCCGAGACTACCCGCTGGGTGGTACGTCGCAAGGCCGAGGTCGTCGCGGCGGTCAACGGGGGCCTGCTGAGCGTCGACGAAGTCTGCGAGCGCTATGGACTCACCGTCGAGGAATTCGCAGGCTGGCAGCGCGCGATCGATCGCTCGGGCATGCCGGGGCTGCGCGTGACGCGCATCCAGCATTATCGCTCGCTCTACGAGCGCCAGCAGAAATATTGAGACGCCCCTCCCATCGGGCCAGAGGCGGCTCGCTTCCCGGACACGGGAGGCGAGCCGTTTTCTTTTCGGCACGGCCAAATGGCAGTAAAGTTCCGCCCCCGCATCGAAATATCGGTACGGAACCAATACGACCATTTGCGTATTTCTGTTTCTGTCGCCCGGGCCAACCGGGCTAGCAACGGAAGGGACTTGTCATGGGTCTTATTGTTTGGCTCGTCATCGGCGGTGTTGTCGGCTGGTTGGCGAGCATTGTCATGCGTACCGATGCCCAGCAGGGCATCTTCCTCAACGTCGTAGTCGGCATCGTCGGCGCGTTCATCGGCGGCCTGCTCTTCGGCGGCTCGATCAACAACGGCGCGATCACTCCGATGACCTTCCTGGTCTCGCTGCTGGGTGCGATCATCCTGCTGGCGATCGTCAACCTCGTTCGTCGCGGCGCCGTCCGCTAAACGCACGAGGCGCTATCAAAAAAAAGGGGCTGCCCCGAAAGGGCGGCCCCTTTTTCATGCGCGCCTCACTTGAGCAGGAAGCGCACCGAGAGCGACACGCGCAGTTCCTGCTCGCCCGCGGCAATCTGGGTATCGGCCTGCGGCGCGGCGGCGAAGCGCTCGGCGCGGACCATCACCGGCATCGGCGGCTGCACCCCGCCGCTCTCGGAAATCGACAGGATGCGATCGACACGCAGCCCCGCCGCCTTGGCATAAAGCTCGGCGCGTGCGCGCGCGGTGGCGACCGCGGCGGTGCGCGCCTCGTCGAGCGCGGCCTCGGGCTTTTCGACGGTCAAATTGGGCCCCGAGATGTTGTTGGCGCCTTCCTTGACCAGCGCGTCGAGGATCGTCCCGCTCTTGGCGACGTCGCGGAAGCGCACCGTCACCTGGTTCGATGCCTGATAGCCGGTGATCACCGGCGGCTGATTCTCAGCATAGCGATATTGCGGGCTTAGCTGGATGCTCGATGTCTGGATGTCGCGCTCGGCTACGCCGGCGCGGCGCAGCGCGGCGAGCACGGTCGACATCCGGGCGCTGTTGAGCCGCATCGCCTCGCCGGCAGTGGCGTTCTGCGTGACCACGCCCGCCTGGATCACGGCGAGATCGGGGGTGCGTGTGCTCACGCCGTCGGCCGAAACGTCGAGCAGGGTGCCGTCGACCGGCAGCATTACCGGGCGCGCTTCTTGGGCCGAGGCCGACATGGTGGCCAACGTCATTCCCGCGGCAGTCGCGAACAAGGCCAGGCGAATCATCAAAGCATCTCCCCAAAATCAGGTTGGTTTCGCGGCCAGTGCCGCACCGCAGCCGCACCCAAGCTGAACGAACCGGATTGGTGCCGTTCAGATGCGGCGGACCATCACTATCCGGTAGAAGATCAGCAGGATCACTGCGCCGGCGGTCGCCGCGGCATAGGATTGCCAGCTGCTGTGGCGCACGTCGATCCCGAGCAGCGGGGTGAGGTAGAAGGCGAGCAGCGCGCCCATGATGCCGAACAATATCGTGACGATGATCCCGCCGGGATCGCGCCCCGGCATGATCAGCTTGCCGAGCGCCCCGGCGACGAGCCCGATCAACAGCCAGCCTATTATCCCCTCAGGCATGCCATCCCTCCCGTTGCGGCCAGATACGCGACCGGCCGCGAGACTCGCGCCGGAGCGTCTGCATTGCAACCGTTTCTTGCGCCCAACGATCCTGACCTTGCGGAAAAGGTCCAGAACGGGCATTGCACAGCAACAAAAGCGAAACGGCTCTTGTGGCCGGTGCTTTATTCATCTAATACAGTGCGATCAAGGGGGCATCGGCCGGTTCGGCCGGACAAGAAAGCTCGCACATGAACTATGAGGCAGGGATGTTCGGACGTCAGGAGCGGCTGGAGTTCATCGGTGAGGAAACCCGCAAGAGCCGCAAATGGCTCTGGGTCGGAATCGCCGTCATCGTCGTGGTGGGAATCGCCGCCTTCTTCATGATGAGCGGATCCAAGCCCGCCGACCCCAAGGCGGCTGCCGGCAAGGACGCCGCGGCGGCGTCGGGCGCGCAGATGCCTACGGTGACCGTCGCGGCGCCTGGCCGTCGTACGGTCGCGACGATCGTCACCGGCACCGGGAGCCTTGCCGCGCGGCGCGAGATGCCAGTCGGCGTGGTGGGTGAGGGTGGCGTAGTGACGCGCGTGCTCGTCGAGCCGGGCAGCTGGGTCGGCAAGGGCCAGGTGCTCGCTACGGTCGATCGCAGCGTCCAGGCGCAGACCGCCGAGTCGCTCGCAGCCTCGGTACGCGTTGCGCAGGCCGATGCACGGCTCGCCCAGGCCGAGCTCGATCGTGCGCAGCAGCTCGTCAAGAACGGCTTCATCTCCAAGGCCGATATCGACCGCCGCACCGCGACGCGCGACCAGGCCCAGGCGCGCGTCCGCGTCGCCCAGGCGCAGTTCGCCGAGACCCAGGCGCGCAATCGCCGGCTCGACATCCGCGCGCCCGAATCCGGCCTGGTGCTGACGCGCCAGGTCGAGCCCGGCCAGATCGTCAGTGGCGGATCGGGCGTGCTGTTCCGCATGGCGCAGGGCGGCCAGATGGAGCTGCGCACCCAGCTCGCCGAGACCGACCTGCAGAAGCTGCACGCCGGCGCGCAGGCCGAAGTGACCCCGACCGGATCGAAGCAGGTGTTCAAGGGCCAGGTGTGGCAGGTCTCGCCGGTGATCGATCCGCAGACCCGCCAGGGCATCGCGCGCGTCGCGCTCGCATATGATCCCGGGCTGCGTCCGGGCGGGTTCGCCGCGGCGCGCATCGTCGCGGGCGGCACCACCGCGGTGTTGCTGCCGCAATCGGCGGTGCAGAGCGACGCCGAGGGCAATTACGTGTATATCATCGACGGCAAGAACCAAGCGGTGCGCCGTAGCGTCACCACCGGCGAAGTGTCGGAGGCAGGCGTGGCGATCACCAGCGGACTGACCGGAAGCGAGCGCGTGGTGCTCACCGCGGGCGCCTTCCTCAATCCGGGTCAGAAGGTGATCCCGAACCTTCAGAAGTCGAACTAAGGGCGAACAACGATGGGCTTCCGGAACATCTCGGCCTGGGCGATCCGCAACCCGGTCCCCTCGATCGTCCTCTTCCTGTTCCTGACGATCGCGGGCCTCGTCAGCTTCAACCGGATGGACGTCAACAACGATCCGGACATCGACTTCCCGATCGTGTGGATCTCGATCAGCCAGCCCGGCGCCGCGCCGAGCGAACTCGAGAACCAGATCACCCAGAAGGTCGAGAGCGCGGTGCGCTCGCTCCAGGGCATCGACGAGATCAACTCGACCGTCCAGGAAGGCCAGGCGACCACCGTCGTCCAGCTCGCCATCGGCACCCCGATCGACCGCGCGGTCGAGGACGTGCGCAGTGCGATCCAGCAGATCCGCGGCGACCTGCCCGACGGCATCCTCGAGCCGCAGGTCGGCCGCGTCGACACCGCCAGCGACAACGACATCGCCAGCTTCACCGCCAATGCCACCGACATGACTGTCGAGCAGCTGAGCTGGTACATCGACAACAGCGTCGCCAAGACCCTGCTCACCGTTTCCGGCCTGTCGGCGGTCAACCGCAACGGCGGCGTCAACCGCGAGATCCGCGTCATCCTCGACCCCGCCAAGCTGCAGGGCGTCGGGCTGACTGCAAGCCAGGTCAACAACCAGCTCCGCCAGGTCAACCTCAACGCCGCGGGCGGCCGCGCCGAGATCTCGGGCTACGAACAGTCGGTTCGCGTGATCGGCAACGCCAAGGACGCCTATTCGCTCGGCCAGACCCAGATCTCGACCGGCGCGGGCCGCACCGTCCGCCTCGCCGACATCGCGAGCGTCCAGGACGCCTTCGCCGAGCAGCGCAGCCTCGCCAAATATAACGGCCACCAGGTGATCTCGTTCGACATCCAGCGCGCCAAGGGCGCCTCGGACGTCACCGTGTTCCATGCCGCCGAGGAGAAGCTCAAGGAGCTCGAGAAGAACAACCCCAAGGTCACCTTCCAGCTCCTCGACAACCGCTCCAAATATGCCGAGCAGCAATATCACAGCGCGCTCGAGGCGATGATCGAGGGCGCGGTGCTCGCGGTGTTCGTCGTGCTGATCTTCCTGCGCGATCTGCGCGCGACGCTGATCTCGGCGCTGGCGATCCCGCTCTCGGCAATCCCGAGCTTCTGGTTCATGGACATGCTGGGCTTCTCGCTCAACCAGATGACGCTGCTCGCGCTGTCGCTGGTCGCGGGCGTGCTCGTCGATGACGCGATCGTCGAGATCGAGAATATCGTCCGGCATATGCGCATGGGCAAATCGGCGTACCAGGCGTCGATCGACGCGGCCGACGAGATCGGCGTCGCGGTGCTCGCCACCACCATGTCGATCGTCGCGGTGTTCCTGCCCGTCGGCATGATGCCGGGCATCGCCGGCCAGTATTTCAAGAATTTCGGCCTGACCGTCGTCGCATCGGTTCTGATGAGCCTCGCGGTCGCGCGGTTGCTCACGCCGATGATCGCGGCCTATTTCCTCAAGGCCAAGGGCCACGCCAATCACGGCGAGGGCTGGCTGATGGACCGCTATGTCGGGCTGCTGCGCTGGACGCTGACGCATCGCTGGGTCGCAGTGGTCGGCTATATCCTGTCGCTCGGCGCGACGATCGCGCTGATGGTCGTCAGTCCCAAGACCTTCCAGCCCGCGCAGGACCAGGAAAGCGTCACCGCGACGATCGAGATGGTGCCGGGCACCCCCTTGGAGCGGACCGACGTGGTCGTGCGCCAGGTCGCGGCGATCCTGCGCGCCGAGCCCAATGTCGAGAATGTCTATGAGCGCAGCTTCGTCGGCAACGGCCGCGTCACCGCGGACCTCAAGGAAGACCGCACCGAGAAATCGACGGCGTTCGAGAAGCGGGTCGCGCCCAAGCTGCTCGCCATCCCCGACGCGCGGGTCAACTTCCGCTCGCAGTTCGGCTGGGGCTCGTCGGGTCGCGACCTGACGATCACGCTGGGCGGAGAGGATCCCGCTTTGCTCACCCAGACCGGCCTGACGCTCGTCAAGCAGATGGAGGGGATGAAGGAAGTCGTCGCGCCGCGCATCACCGGCGACCTCCAGCGGCCCGAGATCGTGATCAAGCCGCGGCTCGATCTCGCCGCCAACCTGGGCGTCACGACCGCAGCATTGAGCCAGGCGATCCGCATCGCGACCTTGGGCGATATCGACCAGAATAGCGCGCGCTTCTCGCTCTCCGACCGCCAGATCCCGATCCGGGTGGCGCTCGAGGAGGATGCCCGCTCGAAGCTGTCGACGATCCAGAACATGCCGGTGCAGACCCAGAGCGGCGGATCGGTGCCGCTCTCGGTAGTCGCCGACATCAGCTTCGGCGCCGGCGCGACCAAGATCGAGCGCCTCAACCTCCAGCGCCGCCTGGTGGTGGGTGCCGACCTCGCGATGAACCCGGCGACCGGCAAGCCGTTCGTCAACGGCGAAGTGATGGAGAAGATCAACCAGCTGCCGATCATGAAGCAGCTGCCGCTGGGCGTCAGCCAGATGACCGTCGGCCAGGCCAAGTGGCAGGCCGAGATGCTCAACAACTTCTTCGTCGCCTTGGCCTCGGGCGTGTTCCTGGTCTTCGCGGTGCTGGTGCTGCTCTATCGCCGCTTCATGTCGCCGCTGGTCAACATGGGCTCGCTGCTCAACGCGCCGCTCGGTGGGCTGATCGCGCTGATGATCATGGGCATGCCGTTGTCGCTGCCGGTCTATATCGGCATCCTGATGTTGTTCGGCATCGTCGCGAAGAACTCGATCCTGCTCGTCGATTTCGCGCTCGAGGAGATGGCGAAGGGTGTGCCCAAGATGATTGCGATCGTCGATGCCGGGCACAAGCGCGCCCAGCCGATCGTGATGACCACGATCGCGATGGTCGCCGGCATGGTGCCCACTGCGCTGTCGCTGAGCGGCGACTCGTCGTGGCGCGCGCCGATGGGCGTGGTGGTGATTGGCGGGCTGATCCTGTCGACGGTGCTGACGCTGGTGATCGTGCCCGCGCTGTTTAGCCTCGCAGTCGGCCTCGAAGCCTGGCTCGGACCACGGCTGTCGCGCCGTCTGCTCACCTACACGCCGGGCGACGACGGCAGCCGGGTGATCGCTGGCCCGCACGGCAAGGCGACGATCGAGCACAAGCCCGGGGACGATACGCCGCAACCGGCAGAGTGAACTTCGGCGTGATTCGCGTATTGGGGAGCGTGTGACCAGGTCGCGCGCTCCCCTTCCGCATGAGGCACCCCCCGCGGCGCTGCGCCGGATGCGGCTGGTCGCGACCGGGCTGCTCGTGCTGATGGCCGCGACCTTCCTCGCTGCGCGCCAGTTCCAGCACCTCCACCCCGCGATCGGCTATCTTCGCGCCTTCGCCGAAGCCGCGATGGTCGGAGGCCTCGCCGACTGGTTCGCGGTGACCGCCTTGTTCCGCCACCCGCTGCACTTGCCGATCCCCCACACCGCGATCATCCCGCGCAACAAGGACCGTATCGCTGGCACGCTCGCGGCGTTCCTGCGCGACAATTTCCTGATTCCCAAGGTGGTCGCGCGGCGGATGCAGCAAGTAGACGTCGCGCGCGCTGCGGGCCGCTGGCTTGCCGATCCTGGCACCGGCCGCGGGCGGTTGCGCGCGGGGATTGGCAGGCTCGCTGCCGACATGCTCGAAGCGCTCGACCAGGAACGGCTCGGCGGGATGGCGAAGCGCGCGCTGGCCGAGCGGCTGCGCGGGCTGGAAATCGCACCGTTGCTCGGGCGCGCGCTCGAAACCGCGATGAAGGAGGATCGGCATCGCCCGCTGCTCGACGGCATCGTCCATTGGGCGGCCAAGATCCTCGACGCCAACGAGCATCTGATCCGCCAGATGGTCCACGAGCGGTCGGGCAGCGTGATGCGCTGGACCGGGCTCGACGAGACGCTGGCCAACAAGATCATCGAGGGCCTCGCCAAGCTGATCGGCGACATGGCCGAAGACCCGCGCCATCCGTTGCGCGCCAAGGCCGACGAAGGGCTCGCGCAGCTCGCGCACGACCTCCAGCACGATCCGGAGAAGCGGGCGCGGGTCGAGGCGTTCAAGAACGAGCTGCTCGACAATCCGGCGCTCGGCGACTGGTGGCTGGGGGTGTGGGAATCGGGCCGCGCGGCGCTGCTGCGGCTGGCGCGAAACCCCGATCGCGTGCTGGCGGGCGAGTTCGGCGGCGCGCTGCGCCAGCTCGGCGAGACGCTGCAGGGCGACGCGCGGCTGGCCGAGACGATCAACCGCTTCGTTCGCCGCGCTGCAGTGGGCGCGGCGTCGGACTATGGCGACGGCATCGTCCGACTGGTCTCGGACACGATCCGCGGCTGGGACGCGCAGACGATCACCGGTCGGCTGGAGAACGCCGTGGGGCGCGACTTGCAATATATCCGGATCAACGGGACGCTGGTCGGCGGGCTGGTCGGGGTGACGATCCACGCAGTGGATGCGATGCTCTGAGCTCCCCTCCCTGAAAGGGAGGAGGATGAAGGCTCACTCCGTCGGCGTCGCCCGCGTTTCCGGGGTGGCGTCGCCGAGCAGGAACTCGCCTTGGTCGGCGCCGTCCCAATAATGCGCGCGGATGCCGTGGACCTTGATCAGCACGAGACCCGGCGTGTCGATGCCTTCCTCGAACCACAAGCCGAGATCCTTGGTCCAATGCGCCTCGAACTGAGTCTTGTCCTGGATCAGCTCGGCCTTGCCCTCGAGATGGACGAACAGCGGCTTCATGCCGAGCAGCCCGCTCTTCCCGTGGAAGCTCAGCGCGCATTGCTGGTTGGCGCGCAGGTCGCGCACCGTCCGGGTATCCTCGCAGGCGAAGTACCAGCTGTCGCCGTTATATTCGACGTCGCGGTTGTTGCTCATCGGCCGGCCGGCGATCGTGCCGCCATCCGAATGGGTGGAGAGCGTCGCGAAGTCGATGTCCTTGAGGATCTTGGCGAGGTCGGCGAGCGTCTTGGTCATGCGTCCTGCTCCTATCATTCCCGGGCAGAACGCAGGCCGGCGCCATTATCTCCAGTCCAGTTCGGTCCAGCCCCGCGCACGCGCCAATATCCGCAGCGGGCCGTGCGCATTTACCGCGAAGGCCTCGTCTGCCCATTCAAGCAGCGGCGCGTCGGAAACATGGTCCGAATAGGCGCGGACATGCAGGCCGGCGCGATCGATCCCGGATTGGGCCATCCAGTTTTCGATCATGCGGAGCTTTACGGGGCCGTAACAGTTATCCCCTTCGATCAGGGAAAGAACACGGCCTTGCGCATCTCGTTTCGCCTGCGTGGCGACGACATCGTCGAATTCGAGCAGCCGGGCGATCGCCGAGGCGTAATAGCCGTGCGACGCTGTCGCCATCACAAGTCGATAGCCAGCGGCGCGATCGGCTTCGATGCGATCGCGCGCGCCCTGAAGCACCCCGGTCGCGAACTCGGCATCGGCGAAGCGCGCCGCCACGGCCTCGACATCCGATGCGGTCAGCGCATGGCCGAGCAGCAGCCGTTGCGAAATTTGCTTGAGTCGGCTTCGATCGATCAGCTTGAGCAGGTGGCCGAGCCCGGCAACGCCCACCGCGGGCATCAGCGCAAGCCGCCACGGTGCCCGCGCGCGCGCCGCATGGACCAGGAAGCGCGTCCAGGTCGGCGTCGCCGTGATCGTCTTGTCCATGTCGTAGATTGCGAGGTGCTGCATTGGCGCATCTAGGCATTCTCAGCGGGGCAGAGCAAATCCTTGCCGTTCCAGCGCGAATCGCCGAAAGGTGGCCGCGATGAGGGGAAGCGCGGATTTTGAGCGAGTCGATGGGGGCGGCGGCACTACGCTGCGCTTCACCGGAAACCTGTCGCTGGCGTGCCTGCGCGACTTGCCCGACCGGCTCAACGCGATCGAAGGCGACGTCGCCAGGCTCGACCTGAGCGAAGTCGAGCGGATCGACACCGTTGGCGCCTGGCTGATCCACCGTTTCGCCCGCGACCACGGCTCGACCGTAGAAGGGCTGGAGGAGGACGAGCAGCACCTTCTCGACCAGGTCGCGGCTGCCGAGCAGCCGATCGCGCTGGCGCGCAAGCCCGCCGACCCGTTTACCCGGACGCTCGGCGAAGTCGGCGATGCTGTTTTCGTCGCGATTCACACGCTCTACGGCCTGCTCGGCTTCATGGGCGCGACGGTGATCGCGTTCTGGAATGTGTTTACCCATCCCAAGCGCTTCCGCTTCAACGCGACGGTCCACCGGTTCGAAGTGGTCGGTGTGTCGGCGCTGGGCATCATCGGGCTGATGAGTTTCCTGATCGGGATCGTCATCGCGCAGCAGGGCGCGGTCCAGCTCCGCCAGTTCGGCGCCGAAGTCTATACGATCAACCTTGTCGGCCGGATCACTCTGCGCGAGCTCGGCGTGCTGATGACCGCGATCATGGTCGCCGGCCGTTCTGGTTCGGCGTTCGCCGCGCAGCTCGGCACGATGAAGCTCACCGAAGAGATCGACGCGATGCGCACGATCGGCGTGTCGCCGATGGAGGCGCTCGTGGTGCCGCGCACGCTGGCGGTGGTGCTGATGATGCCGCTGCTCGGCTTCTACGCCTCGCTGGTCGCGATCATGGGCGGCGGGCTGCTCTGCTGGATCAGCCTCGACATTCCGCCGGTGACGTTCATCCAGCGCATCCGCGAAGTCGTGCCGCTCACCGATCTGTGGGTCGGGCTGGTCAAGGCGCCGGTATTCGGCGCGATCATCGCCATTTCGGGATGCTTCCAGGGCATGCAGGTCGAGGCCGATGCCGAGCAGGTCGGCAAGCGCACGACCACCGCGGTGGTGCAGGCGATTTTCCTCGTCATCGTGCTCGACGCGTTCTTCGCGGTGTTCTTCAGCGAAGTGGGCTGGATCTGATGGCACGGCGCGAACGCGAAGACGTGATCATTCGCGTCCAGGGCCTCAAGAACGGCTTTGGCGAGCAGGTCGTCCACGAGGATCTCGATCTCGAGGTCCGGCGTGGCGAGATCCTCGGCGTCGTCGGCGGGTCGGGCACCGGCAAGTCGGTGCTGATGCGCTCGATCATCGGGCTGCAGACGCCGATCGAGGGCAGCATCGACGTGTTCGGCGAAAGCACGATTGGCCGCGACGAGACCGAGGCGACCAACATCCGCAAGCGCTGGGGTATCCTGTTCCAGGGCGGCGCCTTGTTCTCGACGCTCACCGTGTCCGAGAACGTCCAGGTGCCGATCAAGGAATTCTACCCCGGGCTCGACCAGGCGCTGCTCGAGGAGATCGCGGCGTACAAGGTGGTGATGACCGGCCTGTCGCCCGATGCAGGGCCCAAATTCCCCGCCGAGCTTTCGGGCGGCATGAAGAAGCGTGCGGGGCTCGCGCGCGCGCTTGCGCTGGACCCCGAATTGCTGTTCCTCGACGAGCCGACCGCCGGGCTCGATCCGATCGGCGCGGCGGCATTCGACGAACTCACCGCCTCGCTCCAGAAGACGCTGGGGCTGACCGTGTTCCTGATCACCCACGATCTGGATACGCTGTACGCCATCTGCGATCGGGTTGCGGTGCTCGCCGACAAGAAGGTGATCGCCGTCGGCACGATCGACGAACTGCTCGCGCTGGATCATCCGTGGATTCAGGAATATTTCAACGGACCGCGCGGCCGCGCTGCGGTCGACAGCGCCGAGCGGGCGCAAGCCGGGATGAAGGTCTGATGGAAACGCGATCGAACCATGTCCTTGTCGGCGCGGTGGTGCTGATCCTGCTTGCGGTGCTAGCGCTGTTCATCGTCTGGCTGGCCCGCATCGGTGGTGGCAGCGAGCGCCAGTACGACATCTTCTTCAAGCAATCGGTCGATGGGCTCAATCCAGGATCGGCGGTTAGTTTTTCCGGTGTCCCCTCGGGGCAGGTCAAGGAAATCAGCTTCTGGAAGCCCGATCCCAGCCTCGTCCGGGTCCGGGTGAGCGTAAACGACGACGTGCCGATCCTCGAAGGCACCACCGCCTCGATCCAGGGCAGCTTCACCGGGCCGAGCACCGTGCAGCTCGATGGCGCGGTCAAGGGCGCCCCGCCGATCGTCTGCCCCGAGGCCAATCCGCGCGCGGCGTGCCCGCTCGGCGTGCCGGTGATCCCGACCAAGCAGGGCGGGCTCGGCGCTTTGCTGAGTTCGGCGCCGCAGCTGCTCGAGCGGATCTCTACGCTTACCGAGCGCCTGGGCGAGCTGCTCGGCGACAAGAACCAGAATTCGATTGCCGGCATCCTCGCCAATACCAACCGGCTGACCGACGCGCTCGCCGATCGCGGTCCCGAAATCGCTGCCACGCTCGCCGAGACGCGGATCGCGATCCAGCGGTTCGGGCTGGCGACCGAGGAGCTCGGCAAGCTCGCCACCACCACCAACGGCGTCCTCGCCGACGATGTTCGTCCGACGATCGCCAATCTCAACCGCACGATCGGCTCGGCGCGCAAATCCATGGAGACGCTCGACGCGACCATCGGCGATGCGCGGCCGGGTCTCCAGGCGCTGTCGAAGAAGACGATCCCCGAGATCGGCCAGCTCGTCCAGGATCTCCGCGTGATGTCGACCAGCCTCGCCTCGGTTGCCGAGAAGCTCGATCAGGGCGGCGCTTCGAGCCTGGTCGGATCGCCCAAGCTGCCCGACTACAAGAAGAAGTGAGGACCATGATGACCAAGCGCGCTCTGCTTCTTGCCCTGCCGCTGCTGGCATCGCTCAGCGGCTGCATCTCGTTCGGCGGCAAGCCCCCCAAGTCGCTGCTCACGCTGACGTCGGAAGCGACGCTGCCGGTCGGCGAATCGCAGCGCTCGAACGTCGCGGCGACGATCACGATCGCGGTACCCTCGCTGCCGCAGGAACTCGCCTCGTCGCGCGTGCCCGTCCATTCGGGCGGCACCGCGATCGCCTTCGTCAAGGACGCGCAATGGGTCGAGCGGCCCTCGCAGCTGCTCCAGCGGCTGCTCGGCGACACGATCACCGCCAAGACCGGCCGGCTGGTGCTCAGCTCGCGCCAATCGCTCACCGATCCGGGCGCCTATCTGATGGGCGAGCTGCGCCGCTTCGGCATCCAGGAGGAAACCAGCGAGGCGGTGGTCACCTATGACGCCGCGCTGATCCGCGGACCCGAGAGCGTCGTCGAGAAGCGTCGCTTCGAAGCGCGTGTGCCGGTGTCCGAGATCGAGGCAGCGCCAGTCGGCGCCGCGCTCAACCAGGCGGCCAACCAGGTCGCGGCCGAGGTTGCCGACTGGGTCGGAAAATAATCTAAGGCGCCCGGCGCACCGGTGCCTGCGCGTTGCAGATATCGGCGCCGCCTGCGGGCACGGTGAAGAAGGGCGGCTTGCGGTTCTCGCGCTCGCCGAGCCAGGCCGCGAAGCGGGCATTGTCGGTAGCGCGATATTGAAAGTGCGGGCGCTCGTCCTCGGGAAGCTGCGTCGCCAGTCGCACCGACAGGATCGGGACATGCTCGGCCTTGTTCTCATAGACGCCGAGCGCCCCGCCGCCGCGCGGTAGTGCCGAGAGCCATTGCATGCCTTCGACCACGCGGCCGACCAGCGCGATGTTGCGGTCGAGATGGCGCGGGGCATGGCCGATCACGGTATAAAGCTCGGCGCCGCTGCCGGTGCTCGGCGCGAGATCGCGCGCCACGCCGACCATGCCGTAGCAATGGGTGAGCCACGCCGCCTTGCCGTCGGTCGCGACCGGCCAGCCATCGGCGCTGTGCCCCGTCTTGGCGGCATAGCTGTCGGGCCTGGCGGGCGTAGTGACGCCGTCGTAGCGCGCCCATTCATATTCGGCTGGCGGGTTCTGGATCACCGCCGGCGGCAGCGTGGTCTTGTCGTCGCCGCCGCCCCATTGGGTGACGTAATTGTCCTGGACGCGATAGACCGAGGTGCCGTCCCACCAATGCGCCTCGGCGAGCTTGCGGATGTTGGCGACGTGCGCGGGCGCATAGCGCGGGGCGAGGCGGATGAAGACTTGGTGTCCGCCCTTCAGCGTCATGACGAGCAGCTGGTTATCGGGGATCGCCTGCCAATCCCACGGCGCGGCATCGGCGGGCGAAGGTGCCGCCGCGGTCTGTGCGAGGACAGGGGAGGCGGTGAGCGCGGACAGCGCGAGCAGGGGCTTGAGCATGGCGGCGAGACTGGCATGCGCGCCCGCGCTTGCCTAGCCCGTGCGCAAGGGCTAGGGCCGCGCCTTCCGGGTATGCGGAGCGGTGGCCGAGTGGTCGAAGGCGCTCGCCTGGAAAGTGAGTATACGGCAAAACCGTATCGAGGGTTCGAATCCCTCCCGCTCCGCCAACCACCCCATTCCGGGCCTCGCCAAAACCCCTGAAAACTGCTAGAAAATCGCAGAAATCAGCGGTTTTTTCGTTCCGCTGAATTCCACGAGATCCGACACTATCCCAAAAACGTGTGGGGTAATTCGGGGTGAGACGCGATGGGAGCTCACGGCATCGAAGGTCTGGGCGCTCGTTGAGCCAGGACGATACTCCGACGGCGACGGCCTTTTTCTCGAATTGAACGGCAAAGATTGGGCTCGGTGGCTCCTACGCGTTCAGATGGGAGGGCGCCGGAGAGACTTCGGCTGGGTTCGTTGCGGTCGGTATCGCTCGCTGAGGCTCGTGAAGCCGCCTTCGTAACGCGGAAGAAGATCGCGCAGGGCATCGATCCGGTCGCCGAGCGGAAGCAGCGGCTGGTAGTCCCGACGTTCCGCAAGGCGGCAGAGCTGGTCCACGAGGAACACCAGAAAGCTTGGAAGAACTGCAAGCATCAGAACCAGTGGATCGCGACCTTGAAGACCTACGCTTTCCCCAAGATCGGCGATCTGCCCGTCAACGAGATCGAAGGCCCCCTCATTCGAGACGTGCTGGCGCCAATTTGGCTGAAACCGCCCGGCGAGTACGGCAATGCATCGGCACTGTTCTGGATTGGTCGTACGCGAAGGGCTTTCGTGCGATCGAAGCCCCCATGCGATCGCTTTCCAAAGGATTGCCCAGGCAACCGAAGAAGGACGGGCATTTTGCGGCTATGCCTTATGCAGCAGTTCCGGACTTCCTTGGAAAACTCGACGAGCGTGGGTCGGTCGGTCGACTGGCAATTCTCGCGCTTGCCGCGCGCGTTGGTGATGCGGAAGGGTTGCCCGGTGAAGAGCGACAGCGCGCAGCTGTTGCGCACCACCTGTCCGCCGCCTTCGCCCTCTGATCCGTCAATGATGATCATGTGTTTGTCAGTTCAAGAAAGAGTTGATCCGCGCGATCGACGAAGCGATCGCGCAGCTTGCGTGCCGGCAGCTCGCCCGCCCGATCGAGCTCGCTGCGGATCAGTGCGTCGATCTCAGGCAGACGGGCGCCATTCGCACGTTCGTTGGTGCGCGCCTTGGCCTCAACCAGCGCATTGATCTGCTCGACGAGCGCCGACGGCAGGTCGCTGGCGGCAACAAGCGCCTGCAGGTTCACGGCGGGCGCGATGCCGGGTTCAGCCGGATCGCACGGATCGCCAGCGCAGGACGCAGCGCGTAGAAATACTTCTTCACCGGCACCGCATCCCCACCATCGAGCCACCGATCCGCAGCCAGCTTGCCCGATCGCGCATACGAAAGGATCGTCGGGCTGGTAGCGGATCGGCGATTCGATCCACTCGCTCACCACCGCATTCGACTTGAGCAGCAGGACGAGCGCCTTGCGCACGTCCCAACCATTCAGATCGATCTCGTCCTCGATCGGCGTCTCGATCACGTCGCGGCCAAGCGCGAGCGACAGATACCAGTCCTGTGGCCGGACGTAGAGGAAGCGGACGTCGTAATCACTGTCGGGCGAGGGGAAGCCCCAGGCACGCGAACCGGATTCGATCGCGAGCAGCAGGCGCACTCCATTATCCGCCTCGATCCGGTCTAGGCGGGTTTCGATCTCGCGCCGCACGGCGGGAGGGATGGTCTTGTCAGGCTGCGTTATCTTTCTTTTCATCAAACCTGCAGGTGCGCCGCACGCCCGTTACCGGGCGGCGACGCATCCTTTTCGGCCCTTTCGGGAAAATCGGCGGTGTGCGTGTCGGGCTGACGAGAGCTTTTAGCCCTTCACGCACACCACCTGCTTGAGCGTATGGACGATCTCGACCAGGTCGGCCTGCGCCGCCATCACAGCCTCGATCGGCTTGTACGCCTTCGGCGTCTCGTCGATCACGCCTTCGTCCTTTCGGCACTCGACGCCCGCAGTGTCGCGGATGTGCTCGTCGAGCGTCACTAGCTTCTTCGCCGCGGTTCGGGACATGATACGTCCAGCTCCGTGCGAGCAGCTGTCGAACGACTCCGCGTTGCCCAGCCCTCGGACGATGAACGACTTGGCGCCCATCGAGCCGGGGATGATACCCAGCACGCCCTTCGCCGCGCGGACCGCGCCCTTGCGGGTGACCAGCACGTTTTCACCGAAGTGGTTCTCGCGCTGGACATAGTTGTGGTGACAGTTGACTGCCTCCAACTCCGCATCGAACGGCTTGGCGATCTGTCCCCGCAGCGCGCGGATGACATTGGTCATCATCATCCGCCGGTTCAGCGCCGCAAAGTCCTGCGCCCAGCCGACCGCCTCGACATAGTCGTCGAAATGGTCGGTCCCTTCCGGGAAGTAGGCCAGGTTCTCGTCGGGCAGGTTGATGTGCCACTTGCGCATATCCTGCTTCGCCAGCTCGATAAAATAGCTGCCGATCGCGTTGCCGATGCCGCGCGAACCCGAATGAAGCATCACCCACACGCGCTGCTCCTGGTCGAGGCACAGCTCGATGAAGTGGTTGCCCGTGCCGAGCGTGCCCAGATGCACCAGATTGTTGGTGTTCTTGAGCTTCGGATATTTCTCGAAGATCCGCTCGAAGCGCTGGGCAAGCGTAGCCCAGGCCTCGACGATCGCCACGGGCGGATCACCCCATGAACCCTTGTCACGCTTGCCCCGGCCCACGTCGCGTCCGTGCGGCACCGCCTGCTCGATCGCGGAGCGAATGCCTTCGAGATTGTCGGGCAGGTCGCTCGCCACCAGCGAGGTGCGCGCCGCCATCATGCCGCAGCCGATATCGACGCCCACCGCCGCCGGGATCACCGCGCCCTTGGTCGGGATCACCGAACCGACAGTCGCGCCGATGCCGATATGGACATCGGGCATCGCGGCCACGTGCTTGAACACGAACGGCATCTGCGCCGCACGGGCAAGCTGGGCGCGCGCACCGTCCTCGACCGGCACGCCACGGGTCCACATCTTGATCGGCACGCCACCTTCGACATGCTGGAAATCATACAAAGCCTCGGTCATCCCGACCTCCCTCAAACGCGATCATGGTGCCGGCGACGATGATTGGCGAGACATCCCGGGCGAGCCCGGGGGCGGGGTCGAACCGCCTCAGCCTTTCGGCCTTACCCATGTAGTCCCACCGGCATTCGCCAGCGTTTCATTTTTCCTGTGCCGGCGACGATCGATGGCGAGACATTTTTTGCTGAGCTATCCGGTTGCCCGGAGGCGGAGTTGAACCGCCGACCTCCCGCCTATCAGCGGGTGCTCTACCTGTAGTCCCGCCGGCATTCGCCAGCTGCAATTCCAGTTCTGGCGACGAAGAATGCGAAGGACAGCCCCAAGAGGGGCATCGTGACAGGATGTAGTCCAACGCGGCATTCGCCAGATTATCATGGGTCACGGCGACGAGAGTGAGAAGGACACCCCGAAGGGCCGGTGCTCTAACCAACTGAGCTACGAGCCCGAACGCATCGAAGGCCCGGCGGGACTCGAACCCGCGACATCCGCATTATCAATGTAGTCCCTCCCGGCATTCGCCGTGATCCAAGTTTTCAAACCTCCGTCTGTTGAACGATGCTCACCCAGTCGCGCGTCTCGCCGGAGACGAAGCGCGCGATGGTGTCGAACACCGCGTCGGAGAAGCCTCCGACATTGAGTATGTCCGCCCGGCCCTGCGGCGCCTGGCTGGTACCGTAGGGCTGGATGTCGACGCATACGAGCTTGGCGCCCGGGTTGCGGTTCTTCAGCCGCTCCCATTCGCGCATCGTCGCGGTCGCGCCGGCCCGGGTGGCATCCACCCAGGACTCGTTGTCCGAAACGATCACGACCAGGTCGACCTGCGCCCGCTCAGCATTGAGCAGGGCGAGCGGCGCCGAGACCTTGGTCCCGCCCCCGCCGACCGCCGCCAGCTTCGCTGCATTGACGGCGACGCGGGCTTGTGCGTCCAGCTTCAGCTTCACCACCGCCTGCTCGAACGGCAGGACGCGGGCATCGCGGTTGGTGCGCAGCATCGCCGCCGCGACCAGGGCCGCGACATCGATGCACCGAACCTTCGACGAGGCGCCCTTGCGGTACCCCGTCGCCGGAAAGCCCATCGAGCCCGACACGTCAGGACAGACGACCACACGGCCCGGCACCGTCGGCACGCGGACGAGCGACTGCTCGAGCGCATCCTCCAGCGCCGCCTGCACCTTGAGCGGCACGCCCTCACCGGCCTGCCCCAACGCCACCATCAGCTGATAGGGCATGGGTTTGACCTTTCCGAGCGCACCCGCGTCGGCGAGCCGCGCGGCAACCGCATCGGTGACCCCCGCCACATCGGGCGCGCCGTTGCGCGCCAGCGTATTGAGGTTCATCCGCAGCGCCTGCCACCCGATCCGCGTGGAAAGCTCCGCCCAGTTCTCCGCGGTCAGCGGAAACGCGGTGAGCCACTCGAACGGCACCGCCGGCAACGGCAGCGACCGATCGGCCTTCCACGCTTCGAACGCAGCGATCTCGGCAGGCAGTGCGGCAACGTCATAGGGACGTCCGATCAGCCAGCCATAGAAAGTGCGCCGCGTCGCATCTGCGGGCTTGGGGTGAACCATACGGACGATATCCGCCAGGCTCGGATCCTTGCCCGTCGCCGCAGCCATCAGCTGCGGCATCGATGCCTGCTCCAGCCAGCGCTGGACCAGCCGCTTCGGCCGCGAGCCGAGCGACGAGCGCCCCACCTGACCCGAGCGCATGATCTGCACGAAATTGCGCAGCATGCGGCCATTGTCGATCACGCGGTTGAACACCGCAACCGCAAGGTCGGGATCGGCAACCGTCAGATAGGCCGCCAGCAAAGCCGGCATGTCCTTCATCGTACCCGACTGGCGGGCATAGATGGCTGCCTGCGCCACGAAGTACGAATCGCAGGCGCGCGCCGCCTCGAGTACGTCCGACAGCTGCGTCTCCGCAGCGCCGTAGAAGCCGTCGGCCAGCGTGCCGGTCGCCGCAACCTGGGCGAGCTTGTGCTCGGGCCCATAGGCATAGGCCGGCACTCCCTCCCGGTTCCGCGTGTCCGCGGCTGGCATCAGCTTTGCGATCGCCGAAGCGAAAAGTCCCTTGTTGGCCATTGTCCAACCCTCCTGCTGGCACCGCCCTGGGCGACACCGTGAATTCCTCGGGGGCGGCTAGCCCATTCCGGCCGCCCCGCGTTCCGCCGCCGGTTCAGAATGTTCGACCGCCCTGTCCGGCGGTGATGTACTTCGCAGGAGGCATGCCAGTTCGGAGAGTCGACTCGCGAAATTGTTATAATGCCATGATTCACTGTGCTTTTATTGAAATCTGTGACCGCATCGTGATCCGTGGGAGAACGGCACCCTCGCAGAATAACTATCGTTTTATATCGTGATTTATCCTAAGGGATAAGCATGAGACCACTTACCGTTATCGGATTCCTCGGATCGACGCTTGACGCGAGCAAGTTCGGCCCGTCGCGCTGGAACAAGTGGCGCCCCTCGGTCGCGCTCACCATGCACGAGGATCTGCGCGTCGATCGCTTCATCCTGCTCCATGGCGCGCCGCACAGCCGCCTCGCCGACTATGTCGCTGAGGATATCCAGTCGGTATCGCCCGAGACGCGAATCGATCTGCGCCGCCTCGACTTCAGCGATCCGTGGGACTTCGAGGAAGTGTACGGCAAGCTGCTCGACTTCGCCCGCGCCGAGCCCTTCGATCCCGATGCCGAGGACTATCTGGTCCACATCACTACCGGCACGCACGTCGCGCAGATCTGCCTCTTCCTGCTTACCGAGGCGCGCTATCTGCCCGGGCGGTTGCTCCAGACCCAGCCGGCCAAGCGTGCCGAGGACGGAGGCACGCCCGGACGCTGGACGGCAATCGACCTCGACCTTTCACGCTACGACAGCATCGCCACACGCTTCGCCGTGGCAGCAGAGGAGAGTACGTCCTTCCTCAAGTCTGGCATCGCGACGCAGAGCGTTACCTTCAACCGGATGATCGACGAGATCGAGCAGGTCGCGCACCGCTCAAAGGCGCCGATCCTGCTGATGGGCCCGACCGGGGCGGGCAAGAGCCAGCTTGCGCGCCGCATCTACGAATTGAAGCGCCTCAAGCACCAGATCGCAGGTCCGTTCGTCGAAGTGAACTGCGCGACCTTGAAGGGCGACAGTGCGATGTCCGCCTTGTTCGGGCACCGCAAGGGTGCCTTTACCGGCGCGGTCGCCGACCGGCCCGGGCTGCTGCGCGCCGCGGACGGGGGCATGTTGTTCCTGGACGAGATTGGCGAGCTGGGGATCGACGAGCAGGCGATGATCCTGCGCGCGATCGAGGACAAGCGCTTCCTGCCTGTTGGCTCGGACAAGGAAGCCGCGTCGGAATTCCAGCTGATTGCCGGCACCAATCGCGACCTGGGTGAGGCGGTGGCCGCCGGTACGTTTCGCGACGACCTTTACGCGCGGCTCAACCTGTGGACGTTCCAGTTGCCCGGCCTCGCCGAGCGGCGCGAGGATATCGAGCCCAATCTCGATTACGAACTCGACCGCTTCGCGGAGCGCGAGGGCGATCGTGCGAGCTTCAACCGGGAAGCACGCCAGCGCTATCTCGCTTTCGCGACCAGCCCGGACGCGACCTGGCCTGGCAATTTCCGCGACCTCGCGGCCAGCGTCACGCGCATGGCGACCCTCAGCCCCAAGGGCCGCATCGACATCGGGTGCGTCGAAGCCGAGATCGGGCGCCTGAAGCGCCTATGGTCGGGCCAGCGTGACGATGGCGCGGACTCGCTGACCGAGGTCCTGGCGCCCGAGGCCCTTGCCGAAATCGATCCCTTCGACCGCGTGCAGCTTGCCGAAACCATTCGGATCTGCCGAAGGAGTCGCTCGCTTTCGGAGGCCGGTCGTACGCTTTTCACGGCTTCGCGTACTCGCCGGACATCGGCAAACGATGCCGATCGGCTGCGCAAATATCTCGCGCGGTTCGGACTCGACTGGCCTGGCGTGACCTCGGTCTGATCGAGCAGATCGTTCAATGGCTGGCGATTTTTTTGAGAGAACTGCCAGCTATCGCTGGAGGCGGATGTGATCCGTCCAGTAGTTCATGTACGAGCAGCCAAGCTTGCGTCGTTTTTAGGAAAGCTTCCGCAGCGCGCCTACGAGCCATATCGCATGAACGGTTCTCGTAATTTTGGCGTTGCTTGGGGAGCATTAAAGCGCGACGCTGCACACAGAACGGACCCGCTGCGGCATCGGAACGTTGCTGCGCGATGGATCTTCAAAACGCGCTCAACGACATCGCTGAAGAAATCGCAGCCAACGCCGCGAAGCTCGAGGCTGAAGCGGATGCCAAGGATGAGAGCGCGGAGCCCGGACCCTTTGGCATCGCAGTAGCAACTCCGGATGGCGTGCTTACTACCGGTGCGGCGGGAACGCTCTTCCCTATCCAAAGCATTTCGAAGGTGTTCGCGCTGGATCTGGCGATGCGTGCCTGTGGGGACCGGGTCTTCGAGCGCGTAGGGCGCGAGCCGTCCGGCGACCCGTTCAACTCGGTGATCGATCTTGAGCGCACCGAGGGGATACCGCGCAATCCTTTCATCAATGCCGGCGCGCTTGTTGTCGTGGACATGCTTTTGAAAGCGCATGCCAGCGAAGATGCGGTCGTCGAGCTGGTGCGCGAACAGCTGGAGGGGCGGCCGCTCAAGTTGAACGACGCGGTCCTCTACGAGGGCGGGGATCTCAATCGAGCGATGCTGAGCTTCATGAAGCATCACGACAATCTCAATTCCCCGGTCGAGGAGGTGCTCTCGTCTTATGCCAAGCAATGTGCCATCTCGGTCGACTGCGGCGGCTTGGCGCAAGCGGGGCTGTTCCTGAGCCGGACGCGCCTGGTTGCAGACGACGCAGAAGACGCAGCTCGCGCCCGGCGCATGCGCATGCTGCTCGCCTTGATGATGACCTGCGGCCATTATGACGGCTCGGGCGACTTTGCCGTGCGGGTCGGATTGCCCGCCAAGAGCGGCGTGGGTGGGGGCATTCTCGCCATCGCGCCAGAGCGCGCGTCGATCGCGGTCTGGTCCCCGAACCTGGATCAGCACGGCAATTCGATCCTTGGCGTCCGCGCGCTCGAGTTGTTGGCGGCCCGTACTGGCTGGTCGGTGTTCGGACCGGCGATCGAGTGAGGTTCACCGCTGTCCGGTTGCTCCTCGGCTACGCTCCGAGAGGGATGCTTCCGCTTACTACTATCTCAACACATTCACACGCTAGATAGTGAATGTTGACATGCGTACCACAGCGCGGCACTCTGCCAATTCAAGCCGATGGCAAACGATCGGCAAAATGGGAGAGAGAGCATGCGGGCATTGCTTTGCGTGTCGGCCTGTGTCGTCGCGATTGCGGTCGGTACAGGATCGGCGTCGGCGCAGACGGCTTCGGAGGCGCCATCGCCTGTGATCGAGCGGGTCAGTCCTGACAGCCAGGATGGGGATCGGCAGGCGACGGGCGCGGAGCAGGATATCGTCGTGACCGCCACCCGGCGCGAGGAGCGCATCCAGGACGTGCCGCTCAGCATCACCGCCTTCTCGCAGGAGCAGTTGAGCGAGAAGGGCATCGTCGGGTTCGAGGGCATCGCCCGCGAGACGCCGGGCGTGGTGCTCAACCGCCCTACCCAAAACTTCAACAACTTCACCGCGCGCGGCATCGCGACCAACGGCTATAATGCCAATCTGCAGAGCTCGGTCGCGGTCTATATCGACGAGCTGCCGATCTCGACGATCGGCAACACCACCGTGGTCGATCCAAATCTGTTCGACGTCGAGCGCGTCGAGTTCCTGCGCGGGCCGCAGGGCACACTGTTCGGTTCAGGGTCTCTTTCGGGCGCGATGCGGATCCTCAACAAGAGCCCGAACCTCGCCAGTTTCGACGCCTCGGCGCTGGCCGATATCGGCCTCACCGGGTCGGACTCGCTGCGCCAGCGCTACAATCTGATGGTCAACGTGCCGCTGGTGACCGACAAGCTAGCGATCCGCGGCGTCGGCTTCTATCGCAACGAGGACGGCTATCTCGACAATGTCGGCACCGGCGTGCGCAACTCGAACAAGCTGGTGGACTGGGGCGGGCGGCTGGTCGCGCTGTGGCGCCCGAACGACCGGCTCTCGATCAAGCTGCTAGGCTCCTACGAGGACAGCGATCCCAAGGATTCGTCGCTGACCAGCCCGTCGCTCGGGCGAGAGAAGCGCGTCTCGGACCAGCCGGATCGGTTCACCGGCAAGCAGACCGTGTTCAACGCCACGCTTGACTATGAATTCGACTTCGCCCGGCTGACGAGCTCTTCGACCTATTCCGATTTTGACCAGCGCTTCTGGCTCGATCTCGCCGGCACCTTCCCGGCCCAGCCTGCTTTCCCCGGCGCGCCGATCGCCTTCGGGCTCGACGCCAATGCCTATGACAAGGTGTTCGTGCAGGAGACGCGGTTGGTCTCGTCGCTCGACGGACCGCTCCAGTTCACGCTCGGCGGCTTCTATCTGCATCGCCGCCGCGATGTGGACTATTTCTACCGGTCGAGCCTGCCCTTCCTCCAGGCGCGCCGGCTCACCGGGCTGCCCGATCAATATTATCAGAAGCAATATACCCATTCGATCAGCGAGGAACTCGCGGGCTTCGGCGAACTGACCTATCGCTTCTCGGACAAGTTCTGGCTGACCGGCGGGATGCGCTATGGCCGCACCTCGGCCCAGGCGTTCACCGAAGCCGGCGGCTATCTCGCCAGCGCGTTCGGCCAGAACTACTTCACCTATGCGCTGCTCAACATTCCGGTCAATTTCAACACGTTCACGCCCTATGCCGCAGTCGAGGGCATCAAGGCGACCGGATCGAAGCCTTCGTGGAAAGCCAGCGCGAGCTTCAAGCCGAGCGAGACGCTGACCACCTACGCCACCTTCGCGACCGGCTTCCGCGCGCCGATCGTCAATGCGTTCGCCGGGCGTCCGAGCCTGGTCACGCCCAGCGATATCATCATCCCCGACGGCGCCGATTCCGATGATCTCAAGAGCTATGAGGTCGGCGCCAAGGCGCGCTTCCTGGGCGGGCTGGTGACGATCAACGCCGCGGCGTATCTGATCGACTGGAGCAACATCCAGGCACAGGCCAATCGCGTGTCGGATTCGGTGCAGTTCGCCACCAATATCGGCGGCGCGCGCAGCAAGGGCTTCGAAGTAGAGATGGGCATCATCCCGGGACGCGACGTCTTTATCGGCTTCAACGCGGCGTACAACGACTCGAAGATCACCAGGCTCAGCCCCACCGAGGCGGCGATCTCGGGTGCGGTGCTCGGCCACCGGCTGTCGGCGCCGCGGCTGCAGGGCGCGCTCTTCACCTCCTACGGCTTCGATATCGGGGAGGAGACCAAGGCGACGCTCGCGATCAACGCGCAATATGTCGGGTCGTACAACAGCTCGTTCCCGAACACGCCCGGCGCGCCCAACGTCCGGCTGGTTACGTTTGGAGAGACCGACGAATATGTGAACACCAATTTCAGCTTCGGCCTGAAGCGGCGCGCGTTTTCGGCGCAGCTCTATGTCGAGAATGTCTTCGACGATCATTCGGTGACGTACATCCATCCCGAGGCATTCCTGGTCAGCCGGTTCGGGACGCTGCGGCCGCGCACGATCGGCATCCGCCTCGGCTACGGGCTCTGATCGGTGGCGGCGCGGAGCCTTGCCGCCGAACGCGCCGAGCGGGGCAGGGGCGTGCCGCGCTGGGTGATGCTGGCCACGCTGACCTTCGTCTATGTGCTCAACTTCCTCGATCGGCAGCTGATCGGCATCCTCGCCAAGCCGATCCAGGATGCGTTGCAGGTCACCGATGGCCAGCTCGGGCTGATCGGCGGGCTCTATTTCGCGATGTTCTATTGCTTCATCGCGATACCGGTCGGGTGGCTCGCCGACCGGACCAACCGCGTCAACGTGTTGGCACTCGCCTGCGCGATCTGGAGTGGCGCCACCGTCGCCTGCGGGATGGCAGGGACGTATACGCAACTGGTGGCCGCGCGAATGGTGGTCGGCTTCGGCGAGGCCGGCGGGGTGCCCCCGTCTTATGCGATCATCACCGACAGCTATCCGCCGGGCAAGCGCGCTGCGGCGCTCGGTATTTTCAATCTGGGGCCGGCGATCGGCGCGGCGATCGGCGTGGCGTTCGGCGCGGCGATCGCTGCGCGCTACGACTGGCGGATGCCTTTCCTGGTGATCGGCGTGGTGGGGATCGTCGCTGCGCTGCTGCTGCGTCTGCTGCTGCGCGAGCCGGAGCGGGGAGCCACCGATACGGTCCGCGCAAAGGGGGCCGGGAAGGTCGGCTTCTGGCCGACGCTGCACATGTTCTTTTCGCACCCGGTGCTGATGCTCGCCGCGCTCGGCAGCGGCGCGACGCAGTTCGTCACCTATGGGCTCGGCAATTTCGCAGTGTTGTTCCTGATGCGCGACAAGGGCATGACGCTGGACCAGGTCGCGATCTGGTACGCGCTGGTGCTCGTGTTCGGCATGGGTGGCGGGATGGTGATCTCAGGCCGGGTGATCGATCGTATGACGCGCCGCTCGCGCACGGGCTATGCGATCGCGCCGGCCCTGTCGCTCGCGGTGGCGATGCCGTTCTACCTCGCCTTCCTCTTGGCGCCCGGCTGGCCACTCGCGTTGCTGTTGCTGGGCGTGGTAATGACGTTCAATTACTTCTACCTCTCTGCCTCGGTCGCGCTGGTTCAGGATGAGGTTCGGCCCGATCAGCGGGTGCTTGCCGGGGCATTGCTGCTGCTGGTGATGAACTTCATCGGGCTCGGGCTCGGGCCGACCTGGGTGGGCCAGGCGAGCGACTGGTTCAAGGCGCAGGGCCATGCCCAATATCTCCAGTCGGCGCTCTACACGCTGACGCCCTTCTATCTGATCGCGATCGCGCTCTTCCTCTGGCTCGCACGCATCCTGCGCCGCGAGACCCGCACCGCCGAGACAGGCCTATGAGATTGACGAGCCGAGCCGCGCTGGTCGCGTTATTGGTCGGTGCGCCCCCGGCATGGGCGCAGGCGCCGACCGTGACGGCGCCCGCGGGCAGCATCGAGGGCAGCGCGCAGGGCACTGTCCGCGTCTTCAAGGGCGTGCCCTATGCCCAGCCGCCTGTGGGTCCGCTGCGCTGGAAGGCGCCGGCCGACCTTCCGGCGTGGCAAGGCGTGCGCAAGGCAACGGCGTTCGGGCCGGCCTGCGTACAGCCGCGCGGGCGCGCCGCGGGGATCTATACCAACCCGCCCGAGAAGATGAGCGAGGACTGCCTGACGCTCAACATCTGGGCGCCGAGGGACGCGAACAACCTGCCGGTCTTCGTGTGGATCCACGGCGGGGCGCTGGTCGGTGGCTATGGCCATGAGGCGATGTACGACGGGGCGCGGATGGCCGCGCGCGGCGCGATCGTGGTGTCGATCAACTATCGCCTCGGCATCCTCGGCTATCTTGCGCATCCGGGGCTGAGCGCAGAATCCCCGGAGGGCATTTCGGGCAATTATGGGCTGCTCGATCAGATCGCGGCACTCGGCTGGGTCAAGCGCAACATCGCGGCGTTTGGCGGCGACACCGGCAACGTCACCGTCGCAGGGGAGTCGGCGGGCGCGCTCAGCGTGATGTACCTGATGGCATCGCCGCGTGCGCGCGGGCTGTTCCACAAAGCCGTGGCACAGAGCGCCTATATGATCTCGACGCCCGAGCTCAAACGGTCGGCACACGGCACCCCCTCGGCCGAGGGGGCGGGTACCCAGATCATGACGGCGCTTGGCGCGAAAGACCTGGCCGGGCTGCGGGCGATGGACGCCGAGACACTCACCGACGGCGCGGCGGCCAAGGGCTTCGGGCCCTGGGCTACGATCGACGGCAAGGTTCTGATGCGGCAGCTCGTCGACACTTGGGATCGCGGCGAACAGGCGCCGGTGCCGATCCTCGCCGGGTTCAACAGCGGCGAGATCCGCTCGCTCCGCGTGCTGCTCCCGCCGGCGCCCGCCAATGCTGCGGCGTATGAGGCCGCGATCCGCAGCCGCTATGGCGATCTCGCCGAGCATTATCTCGCGCTGTATCCGGCCAAGGCGATCGGCGAGGGCATGCTCGCGAACACGCGCGATGCGCTCTACGGCTGGACCTCGACTCGGCTGGTGATCGGCCAGACCGCGATCGGTCAGCGCGGCTATCTCTATTTGTTCGATCACGGCTATCCGGCCGCGGACGAAAACGGGCTGCATGCCTTCCATGCTGCCGAACTCCCTTATGTGTTCGGGACTGCAGGCACCACGCCGCCTTATTGGCCCAAGATCCCCGACACGCTCGCCGAGCGTCGCCTGTCGGACGCGATGATCGGCTATTGGACTGCGTTCGCGAAGACGGGCGTGCCGATCGCGAGCGGCCAGCCCGACTGGCCGGCTTATGGCAAGGACGCCAGCTACATGGCGTTCGCCCAGGCGCCCCGGCCGGGCAGGAAGCCCTTCCCCGGCATGTTCGCGCTGCACGAGGCGGCGGTCTGCCGCCGCCGCGCCGCGGGCGACCAGCCGTGGAACTGGAACACCGGGGTGATCTCGCCCACGCTCCAAAAGACTGCAGGGTGCCGATGATCGACGGAGACATGCAGTCGTTCGCGTTGACGCTCAACAAGTTCCTAGAACATGCCGCCAAATGGCACCCCGACGCCGAGGTGGTGACCGCTGGTTCGAAGGGCGTGGTGACCCGGATCGGCTACCGCGATCTGCACGCGCGCAGCCGCCGGATCTCGGGCGTCCTCCACGATCTGGGCGTGCGGCGCGGCGATCGGGTCGCCACGCTTGCCTGGAACAGCCAGGCGCATGTCGAGGCGTGGTACGCGATCATGGGGATGGGCGCCGTATGCCATACGCTCAACCCGCGCCTGACCGGAACGCAGCTCGGGGCAATGATCGCGCAATCCGAGGCCAGGATCCTGATCGCCAGCGGCGACTTGCTGCCACTGGCGCTCGACATCGCGCGCGCCGCGCCCGTCGTGACGCGCGTGCTGGTGATCGACGCCCTCGCGGCGATGCCGGCGTTCGCCGACGGCGTGGCGGTTGCCGCGCTCGAGCCGATGATCGAAGCGGGCGAAACCGAGGTCGCGTGGGGCGATTTCGACGAGACCGCGCCCTCCGGACTGTGCTTCACCTCGGGCACCACCGGCGCTCCCAAGGGCGTCACCTACACGCATCGTTCGAGCTACCTTCACACGCTGCGGCTGCTCCAGGCCGATGTGATGGCGATCGCGCGCCGCGACACGGTGCTCGCGGTCGTGCCGATGTTCCACGCCAATGCCTGGGGGCTGCCGTTCGCAATGCCGGCGGCGGGCGGCACGCTTGTCCTGCCCGGGCGCGCCACCGACGGCGCGAGCCTTGCCCGGCTGATCGCGGCCGAGGGCGTCACCGTTGGGGTCGGCGTGCCGACGGTCTGGCTGGGGCTGGTCGAACATCTCGAGGCAAGCGGCGGCACGCTGCCGTCGCTCGAGCGGATCATCATGGGCGGCGCCCCGCTCGCGCCCGCGCTGATGGCGCGGGTCGAGCAGCGGCTCGGCGTCACCGTCCAGACGAGCTGGGGAATGACCGAGCTTTCGCCGAGCGGAACGGTGGCATCGCCGCACGAGGCGGTCCGCACCGCGGCGGTGTCGGGCCGCCCCGCGATTGGCGTCGACCTGATGCTCGCCGACGCGGCGGGCGTGCCGCTTTCGTCGCAGCGCGACACCGAGGGCCATTTGCACGTTCGCGGCGCGGCGGTGATCGAGCGCTATTTCGGCCATGCCGAGCCCGCCACCGATGCCGAGGGCTGGTTCGCGACCGGCGATCTCGCGCGGATCGACGCGCAAGGAAACCTGGCGATCACCGGACGGGCCAAGGATCTGATCAAGTCGGGCGGCGAATGGATCAATCCCGCCGAGATCGAGGCGGTGGTCGGCGCGATCCCCGAAGTGTCGCTCGCCGCGGTGATCGGCCGTGCCGATCCGCGCTGGGGCGAGCGCCCGGTCCTGCTGGTCGAGATGCGCGAGCGCGAGGCGCTGAGCGACGAGGCGTTGCTGGCGCCGCTCAAAGGCCGCGTCGCGCCGTGGTGGATCCCCGATGCCGTAGTGCGCCTCGCGACGATGCCGCTCGCCGCCACGGGCAAAATCGACAAGCTGCGGCTTCGCGCGGAGTATGGAAGCGCCTAGGGCCAGGAGAAGCGGTCGGCTTGACGCCCGATCTTGCAGGCGCGAAGGACGTTCGCGTGCAAGAGAATGAAAAGCCCAAGCGGCGGACCAAGAAGGCGGAGCAGCGCGCCGAGACGATCGAGCAGATCCTCGATGCGGCCGAATATCTGTTCTCCAAGCATGGCCTCCACGGCGTCACGCTGAAGGATGTCGCCAAGCGCGTCGGCGTCCACCACACGCTGCTCAACTATTATTTCGAGGACAAGGGCAAGCTCTTCCACGCCGTGTTCTCGCGGCGCGCGGTCGTCACCAGCGAGCGTCGCATGCAGGCGCTCGACGCCTATGCCGCCGCCTGCAACGGCGCGCCGACCGTCGAGGGCGCGCTGCGTGCCTTCCTCGATACCGATCTCGATCTATACATCGAGGGCGGCGAGGCCTGGAAGAACTATGCCGCGCTCGGCGCGCAGGTCGCCAATACCCCCGAATGGGGCGCCGAGTTGATGGACGAGCATTTCGATCCGGTGGTGCTGCGATTGATCGACCTGCTCAAGCAGGCGCTTCCGGATTGCGCCGAGCAGGACATCTTCTGGGGCTATCACTTCGTGACCGGCGCGCTGATGCTCACGCTGGCGCGCACGGGGCGCATCGACAAGCTTTCGGGTGGGCTGTGCAAGTCCGACGATTTCGTCGCGGTCAAGGATCGCATGGCGTCGTTCATGGCGGCAGGCTTCCTCGAAATCTGCAAGCGGTGACCACCGGATAATCATTCGCTCACTTGTTAGTGAATGTTTGTGTTGCTAGACCGCCCGCAACGATAAGCGGGAGGAACGAATGGCATTGTCGGGACGCGTGGCGATCGTAACCGGTGCGGGTGGCGGGCTCGGGCGCGCGCATGCTCTGTATCTGGCGAGCAAGGGCGCCAGACTGGTCGTCAACGACGTTTCGGAAGCCAATGCGTCGCATGTCGCTGGCGAGATCGCCGACGCGGGCGGCGAAGCGATGGCGGTCGCGGCTTCGGTCACCGACGAGGCGGGCGTGCAAGCGATGGTCGACGCGGTGACGGCCCGCTGGGGGCGTGTCGACATCCTGGTCAACAATGCCGGCATCCTGCGCGACAAGAGCTTCGCCAAGATGACGATCGAGGATTTCCGCCTCGTGCTCGACGTGCACCTCATGGGCGCCGCGATCTGCTCCAAGGCGGTGTGGGAGGGCATGCGGGCGCAGCGTTATGGCCGCATCGTGATGACCACGTCGTCCTCGGGGCTCTACGGCAATTTCGGCCAGGCGAATTACGGTGCGGCGAAGATGGCGCTGGTCGGACTGATGCAGACGCTTGCCATCGAGGGCGAGAAATACGGCATACGCGTCAACGCGCTTGCGCCTACCGCCGCGACCCAGATGACGCAGGGCGTGCTTTCGGAAGCCAGCCTCGCCTTGCTCGACCCTGCCGGCGTCAGTCCCGGACTGCTCGCGCTGGTCGGCGAGGATGCTCCGAGCCGCGCGATTCTATGCGCCGGCGCGGGTCATTTCGCGCGCGCCAACGTCACGCTCACCCGCGGCGTGCAGATCGGCCATGCGGACGACGCGGGCGAGCAACTGGTCGCGGCCTGGGATGCCGTGTCGGATCGCGGAGGCGAAATGGTGCCGGACTATGGTTTCTTCCAGGCGGAACGCGAACTCGCCGCCGCGGGGCTCCTCGACGAGCAGGTCTCGCTGCACGGCTGACGACCGCAAGGCACTCCGGCCCGATCCGCCCCCGGGGCTGGCGCGGGTTGCAGGAGGTCATTGGCGCTAGGGAAGGCTCCCAGAGTCTCCAAAAGCTTGTGGATTGGGTCGCCATTAGACGATGGCCGAGTCATCCCAGCCTGCACAGGGGGCGCCGATCCTTATGCTTGCGGAACGCGACCTTGCGCCATCGTTTCCTGAACCTTGCGCATGGCTGTTCGGAGGGCGCCAGCGAAGCAGGCGCCCTCCGATGTCAGATCAGAGCGCTCGGATTCTTAGAAGCGCAGGCTGACCGATGCCTTGGCGCCGTAATCGCCCCACTGGTCCGAAGCGTTGGCAAAGCCGCCAATCCCGAAGCGCAGGCCGCTCTCGGTCACCAGGTCGATGCCGAGATCGACGTCGAGCGCGTCGCTGCCCAGCGCCGAACCGCCGATCGCGAAGCCTGGCCCGGTGCCGAAGGCGACCGAGCGAGTACCCCCGAGATCACCCCAGCTATGGATATAGGCAAGCGAAGCGCGCGGCGCGATGCTCAGACCGGTCGAGACCGGCGCCGAGCCCCCCATGCGCAGGCCGACCGACGCGCTGTTGGTCTCGCGATGGGTGTCGCCGACCCTGAGCGCCGCGACGCCCCCGGTCTCGGCGACCGCGTCGACATCGGTCCAGTCGTGCGCGTAGCGGACGAACATGCCGAGATCGAGCGGCCCGTCGACCAGGTCATATCCCAGCTCGCCGAACGCCTGCTTCGATTCGGCCTTGCTGCTCGCCACCGAAGTGCCGGCAATGCCGCTCACCGAGATCGCGCGCGCGGTGTCGATATCGTGCCACGCCCAGGTGCCGCCGACCTGGGCGGTGAAGCTGCCCTGCGCATTCCAGGCGAGGCTGGCGCCCGCCAGCTTGGTCTTGACCGAAGCATTGCTGCCGCGAGCGCCGAGGGTCAGGTCCTGATCGAAATAGCCGCCGTTGACGCCGACGCGCAGATCACCTGCGCCATAATCGACACCGCCGATCACGCCGGTGCGATTGCTGTCGATCTTGGCGAAGCCCTCCTGGTTCCGCGAGCCCGCATAGTCCTGCAGCCCCTGCGCCCACATGCCAATCCCGTCGCCGTCGACGAGGCCGCGCGTGAGCACCGCGTCCCGAACGCGGCGATTGTCGTCGATCAACACCGAGGGAAGCGCCGCATGAAGCTCGCCCGAAAGCTGGTCGAAGGTGTTGCGCGCGCCCGCGGCGCTCTGGACGAGCACCGTATTGTAAATCGGATCGCCCAGGCCGCGGGCCGTCACTACGGCTGCGACGGCGCGCTGGTTGCCCGATGCTGCCTGCGACGCGAACGTCGTGTCGTTGCGCCCGAGCGTCAGCACGACATTGTTGGTGCCGTAGCTGAGCAGCGGCGTGAGGAACGCCAGGTTCGACGTCACGGTGGTGAAGCGGCCGTTGACGCCCGCCGCCGCGGTGAGGATCGTGTAGTTGGTCAGCGGCGCATAGATCCCCGCTTCCGCCAACACCTGCACCGTGCCGCCCGCGATCGTCGCCGTGCCCGTCGCATTGACGCGATCCGACTGGCCGGCGGCATTGACTTCGACGGCGAAGATCGAGCCTGCCGCGAACGTGACGTTGCCGTTGACGGTCTGGGTGCCGATCGAATTGCCCGGAGCCCAGGTGCCGCCGCTGCCGATCGTGGTGTTGCCGACCGTGCCGGTACCGCCAAGGGTGCCGCCCGAATTGACCGTCAGCGGCGAGACGATGCTGCCGTTTACCGCCAGGCGGCCGCCATTGACGTTGGTCGGGCCGGTATAGGTGTTCACCCCGGTGAAGTTGAGCGAGCCCGTCCCCGACTTGGTGAACGAGCCGTTGCCCGTCAGCGAACCGGCGAACGCGGTGTTGCTGTTCTGGTTCACGGTGAGCGAACCGCCGGCGATGTTGACGCTTGCGGTACGGCTGGTGCCGGCCAGCTCGGCAACCTGCTGGTTGGTGCCCGAGAAGTCGACCGTGCCGGTGCCCTCGACCTGCAGCTCGGTAGTCGTCGCCACTGCGGTGGTCAGCTTGATCCCGCCGCCGTTGAGGACCGTGGTGCCGGTGAAGCCATAGCCCGAGCCGAAGGTGATCGTGCCCGCACCTTCCTTGACGAAGGTGCCCGAGCCGCTCAGCGCGCCGACGAAGGTATAGGCGTCCGAACGGTTCACAATCAGCGTGCCGTTGTCGATCAGATTGCCGGTGAAGTTGCCGGTGGTACCGCCGGTGCCGATCTGGAAGGTGCCGTTGTTGACGAACGCGCCGCCCTGCGTGCCCGTGACCAGCACGGTGCTGCCCGCATCGACCAGGTTGGTGCCGGTGTTCTGGAGGCTGTTGACGCCGTCCAGCGTTGCCGTGCCCGCACCGGTGAAGCGCACGCCGCCGGTGCCGGTGACCACCGCCGTCCCGAAGACGCCGGCGCCCGAACTGGCGCTGCTGGTGACGACGAGCGTGCCGTTGTCGACGATGCTCGGCGTGGAGAGTCCGGCAATGCCGTTCGCGCCATTGACTAGGCCCAGCGTGGCGCCGGCGTCGATCGTCGTACGGTTGAACGGGCTGGCGCCTGCGGCAGGGGCGGTCCAATAACCGCTCTGCACGCGCAGGCTGTCGAAGCCCGCGAAGCCGGCGATGGTCTGCGTGGCGGCAGGTGTAGCGCCGGTGCCGATCAGCACCGCGGCATCGGTGCCGCCGCCGCCGACGATCGTGCCGGTGACCGTTGAGCCGGTACGCAGGATCACCGTGTCGTTCGACACGCCGAACTGGACCGCTGCCGCGCCGGTGCCCGCCGTGATCGTCCCGCTATTGTCGAGCGTCGTGGGCCCCGAGGCGAGGATCGCCGCGCCGCCGGTGCTGCTGACCGTGCCGAGATTGACGATGCTGTTCGCACCGCCGACCGTGTTGATGCCGTTGGCCCCGCCCGCGACGCTAGCGCCGGTGCCGACATTGATGTTCACTTGCCCCGGCGGGTCGATCCACAGACCGGTGCCGCTCGTCGAGCTTACGGCGCCGGTAATGGTGGCGCTCACGGCGCCGCCCGTGCCGTTGGCGATCAGATGGACCGCGTCCATGCCCGCGCCGGTCGCAGTGGCCGATCCGATCGTGGCGTTGATCGCGCCGTTGGTCGCCTGTGCAAACACTGCATCGGCACGATAGGTGACGCTGGTCTGCTGGTTGGTGACGACCGTGCCGTTCGACGAGGCCGAACCGACAGTGAGCACCACGCCGGTGCCGCCGGTGACGGCGACGGCCGTGCCGCCATCGCCGCGCGCAGTGGCGGTGGTGGCGTTGACCGTGACGAGGCCGCCTGCATCGCCGAACACGGCATTGCCATGCTCCGCGCTCGCGGTGCCGCTGGTGATCGTCAGGTTGCCGTTCGCGGCATGACCCTCGACGGCATAGGCGTTGACGCCGGTGGCAGTCGCATTGGTCGAGTTGATCGTGACGTCGCTGTTGCGGCTCGAGCCGTAGACCGTTGCGAGCTGGAAGCCCGAGCTCGACGCGGTGCCGCTGGTGATGTTCACCGCACCGCCGCCGACGCCGCCGACCGCCGAGGCATAGTCACCCGCGCTCGATGCGTCCTGGCTGGTCACGGTTACCGAACCGGTGCCACTTGAGTAGCCGAACACTGCGTCCGAAGTCCCACCGGCGGCGGCGTCCCAGCCGATCGCGGCGGTGCGCGTCGTGCCGGCATTGATCAGGATGTTGCCATTGGTGGTCTGCGCCCAGATGCCCTGTGCCGCCAGGCCAGAGGTGTTGACGGTGTCGCTCTCAACGGTGATGGCGCCGGTGGTCGACTGCGCGAAAATGCCGAACGCGGCGGCGCCGCTGGTCGAGATGGTGCCTGCATTGTCGATGCTGATCGGGCCGTTGGTCGATGTCGCCCAGATGCCGTGCGACGGACGCGTCTCGCGCGGTGCGGTCGACGGATTGACTGCGCCGCTGTCGCGCACGTTGGTCGCGGTGGTGCCGGTCGTGGTGATCGCACCGGTCGAGGCGATCGTCAGCGCGCCGGTGTCGGTCGCGCCGTGGATGCCGAAGCCGCCATCGCCATAGGCCGAGATCGAGCCGCTGGTGATCGTCGCAGTGTTGGCGCCCGCCGCGCGTGCGTCGATGCCGAACGAAGCGCCGCCCTCGATGCCGTCGATCGTGCCGCTGGTTACCGAGACCGCGCCGTTCGCCGAGCGCGCGCTGATTCCGTAGCCGGGGCTCGCCACCGTCGACGCGCCCGCGAGCGTCACGGTGCCGCTGGTAACGGTGGTAGCGTCCTGACCATAGGCTGCGATGCCGTTCTTGGCGCCGAGCACCTCACCGCTGGTGAGCGTGAGCGTGCCCGCCATGCTGCCACGATTCGAGAGATACACGCCGAGCGAGCCCGCGCCCGACGTCGCCTTCTCGCTCGTCACGTCGATCGCGCCCGAGCTGCGCGCGTAGATCGCGCTCGAGATGTTGCCGGTGGTGGCGATCGTGCCGCTCGCGATCTTCAGCGATCCGCTGGAGCCGACCGTGATGCCTTCGCTATACTGGCCGGTGGCGGTGATCGAACCGCTGCTGATATCGACCGCCCCGGTCGAAGCGACCGAGATGCCATAGGCGAATTCGCCCACGGTGGTGATCGCGTCGCTCGCGATCACTGTCGCACCGGTCTGGCCGGCAAGATCGATGCCGACCGAGTTGGCGCCCCGCGTCGCGATCGTGCCGCTGTCGATCTTCACTGCGCCGGCGCCGCCGGTGATCAGCATCGCGGTCGAATCGGCGCCTTGCGTGGTGACCATCTCGCTGGTGAGATCGAGCGGCGCGCCGGGCACGTTGACGACGATGCCGCGTGCGCCGGTGGCGCCGGTCGTGGAAACCGTTCCGCTGCGGATGGTCACGTCGGTGCCGCTCTGCACACTTAGCCCGTCCGAATTCTGGGTGGTGCTAGCATTGGCGCTCTCGAGCAGCACGCTGCCGTCCGAATAGATCTGGATCGCGGCCTGGCGATTCCCCAGCGCCTCCGCGGTGCCCGAGCGCACGATCGCGCCGCCGGTGCCGGCATTGGCGTAGATCGCGGTGCCCATGAAGCCCGCGGTGTTGGTGATGCGCGCCGTGCCGCTGGTGATGTCGACCGTCTGGCCCTGCCCGATGATCGCATTGACCTGGCCGGTGCCGATGGCGGTGGCATTCTTGCTGACGATCGTCGTCACGTCGGGGAATACGCCGCCGTTCGAGCCGGTGAAGATCCCGCGCAGCCCGCCCGTGGTCGTGTCGGCGTTGATGGTGATGTCGCCGCCGCCGCTGATCGCCTGGATACCGCGGCTATTGTTGTTGCCGCTCGAATTGACCGTGCCGGTGGTGACGATGACGTTGCCGCTGGCGGCGCGCGCATCCACGCCATTGGTGGCGCCGGTGCCCGAGGCGGTGACCGCGTCCACGTCGATCGTCACGTTGCCTGGGCCGGTATTGGTCGCAGCGACGCCGGCACCGGTGGTGTTTCCGTTGTTGAGCACCTCGATCGTGCCCAGATCGAGCGAGATGTTGCCACCGCTGGTGGTGATGTCGACAGTACGCGGGCCGCCCGAACGCGTGCCGGTCTCGGTGTGCGAATAGTCGGTGCTGCCGGAGGAAGCGAGGTTCTGCGCCTGGGCGGTGGCGGGCGCGAGCAGCGCGCCCACGGCGGTGCCCGCCAGGACGAATGCGCGCGCAGACCGGATACGGCCCGAAGCCGCAGTCGAAATCACCGTCATAGATAGTCTCCCGGAAGCGCTCGATGGCGGCGCGCAACGCGCCTCGGATCGAGCGACAAAATCTCTGTTTGTGAGGTGCCCGCGGTCGCGGGCGCTGTAGGCAGGCAACGAGACCTTCGAGGCTCGTTCAAAAGATGGCTAGGCTCTCAGCCTGCGCTCCGAAAAGGAGGCAGGGGCGCGGTCGGACCTGTGAGATGCATCGAAATTCCTGGCGGTCGACGAAAGTCGTCCGTGCGGTGCGCCTCTGAGGTTCGCTCTACTAAGTCAATGGTCTAAAGTGATTTTGAAGCACCGATGCTATTGCGAGACACGTTGATTCAACGGGAAATACTTTTCCGCCACTAGGCCTCCGGTTGGACTTCGGCAGCAACGGGGCTCCTGCCATTCTCGCGAGCGCGTGTGCGCCATCGTATCTAAGGGGATGGACATCGTTTCGGTGGAAAGTGGCCTCGCGCGCTCCTCGTCGAGCCCAGCGCCGCGCACGGGAGCACGTAGGCGTAGAACGATGTGAACAGCCACCAGCTTCCAAGCGATTCCACGACTCGACGGCCCACACGCCAGAAGAGGCGGAGCGCCTTTCGACGATGTCATCAGATGGCGAAAACATGCTGAGAACAAGTCGAAATCGGGAGTCCTACCTATAATGCGTCACGGGGAGCAAACGCTTCTGGTGCAGGATCGGTGATGTCGCGCGGAGTGTCGATATGGCGCGTCGTCGGCTGCGCCACGCCTGTTAACCAATCTTAGATTGCAGGCCTTTAGCAGCCGCTCTTCCCAAAAACTGCGCCGGCGAAGCGGCGCGCTAAAAGTCATGCGCAAAGGGTCTCAACCGTGACGAACCGTATCCGTCTTCCGCTTCTCGGCCGTACCACCAGCTTCCGCCGCCTTCGCGGCACTTCGATCCTCCTGGCGACATCGGCGCTGCTGAGCGTAGCGCAGGCAGGCGTCGCCCACGCCCAGGCGAACACGACCTACACGCCCGCGAGCAACCCGGGTTCGCCCAACCTGGCGGCGGGGGACCAGTTCACCCTCACCGGTGGCAATGTTGTGTTTGGCGGCAATTCCGCCAACGACATGAATTTCGACGGTACGGTCACGGGTAACGGGGGACTGGCAAAGAGCGGGACGAAGACGCTCACCCTGAATGCAACGAACAGCTTCACAGGCGGCACGACCGTCAACGCCGGCACGGTGATCGCGAATGCGAACGGTGCGCTGCCCACCGGCGGCAACGTTACCATCGCGAGCGGCGGCACGCTGAAGCTCGGCACCGATCAGACTATCGGCGCCTTGAACGGCAATGGCCGGGTCGAGCTGAACAGCCGTAACCTCACGGTCGATCTCGCCAGCGGCACCAGCCGCTTCGATGGTGCGCTCGTCGGGGGCCTCGCATATGTCGGATCCTGGCGCGTCGGCGCCGGCCCCGCCTGGAGCACCAATCCCGCCGTGCTGACCGGCCAGGAGGCGGCCGCGCTGATCTTCGGGGGCATTGCTGGCGAGTATGAGATCTCGTCGGTTTCCAACGTGCTTGCCGACATCGATTTCAAGGCCTGGGGCTCGGGCTACGGCGGCTTCAACACCTCCGCGCCGGTTGCGCAGAACTACAAGAATGATGCCGGCGCCCCCGGCTATGCCAGCCCGCAGGACTTCTCGACGTATGTGTCGGATCATAACGGCAACAAGGTCAACTACGCCTTCTCCTATCGCGGCGCCGGGTCGCTGACCAAGACCGGTGACGGCACGCTGGTCCTTGCCGGCAATAACGCCTTCACCGGCACGACCACCGTCCAGGGTGGCACGCTGGCTCTGGAGGGTGGCCGTGCGATCTCCGATACCGCGGCAATCTTGGTTGGCACTGCCGGCACGCTGAAGATCACCACTGCCGAGACGATCGGCAGCCTGGCGGGCGGCGGCACCGTGGTGCTCGACCAGACGCTGACTGCGGGCGGCAACAACGCCAGCACCAGCCATTCGGGAGCGATCTCGGGTGCCGGCGGGCTGGTCAAGACAGGCGCGGGAACGCTCACGCTCACCGGGACGAACAGCTATACGGGCGGCACCACGATCACCGCGGGCACGCTCCAGGGCAATAGCAACGCGATCCAGGGCAACGTCGTCAACAACGGCACGCTCGCGTTCAACCAGGACATCGATGGCAGCTTCGCCGGGACCGTCTCGGGCACCGGCGGCATCGTCAAGACCGGTGCCGGCACGCTGACCCTGACCTCGACCAACACCAACACGGGCGGCACGCGGATCGCGGACGGCACGCTCATCGCCGATGTCTCCGGCGCCCTTGCGACCGGCGGCAAGGTCACGATGACCGGCGGCACGCTGAAGCTCGGCGCGAACCAGAATATCGGCACGCTGAGCGGCACCGGCGCGATCGATCTGGGCATCTCCACGCTCGACGTAAACGTCGCCGGCGGCACGACGCGCTTCGATGGCGCGATCTCGGGCGTCCGCGGCGTGACTCAATATGTGGGCTCCTGGGCGGTCGGCAGCGGTCCGGCCTGGTCCACCAACCCGGTCGTTTATTCCGGGCGGGAAGCCGCGGCGCTGCTGTTCGGCGGCAATGCGAGCGACTATGCGATCTCCACGGTGTCCAATTCGGGCGCCGACATCGACTTCAAGGCGTGGGGATCGGGCTTCGCCGGGTTCAACACCGAGGCGCCGGTCGCACAGGACTATAAGAACGACGCGGGCGCGCCGGGCTATGGCGGCACGCAGGATTTCTCGACCTATGTCAGCGACTGGAACCGCGAAAAGGTCAACTACGCCTTCCTCTATACGCCCTCGGGCGCGCTGACCAAGAGCGGCGCGGGCACGCTGATCCTGGGCGGCGCGAACACCTATACCGGCGCCACCACGATCAACGGCGGCACGCTTGCCGTCGACGGCGGGCAGGCGATCGCCGACACCGGCGCGGTGGTGATCGGCGCGGCTGGCACCTTCCGGGTGATTTCGGCTGAGACGATCGGGAGCCTGTCTGGCAACGGCACGGTCGTTCTCGGCCAGACCCTTGCGATCGGCGGCGACAACAGCAGCACCGGCTTTGCCGGCACGATCGGTGGCGCCGGCGGACTGACCAAGATCGGCACCGGAACGCTGATGCTTTCGGGCACGAACGGCTATGCGGGCGTGACCACCGTCGATGGCGGTACGCTGGCGGTCGCTGGCGGGAATGCGATCGCCGACAGCGGTTCGGTCGTAATTGGCGGCGGCGGCACGTTCCAGGTCAAGACTGCCGAGACGATCGGCAGCCTGTCGGGCAGCGGCGCGGTCCGGCTCGATCAGGCACTGACGCTTGGAGGCAACGATAGCAGCACGACCTATGCCGGTGCGATCTCGGGCACCGGTGCCTTGGTGAAGACCGGCACGGGTACGCTCACTTTGGGCGGCACCAATAACTACACCGGCGGCACGGTAATCGCGGCCGGCACGATCCAGGGCGACAGCAATGCGATCCAGGGCGATGTCACCAATGACGGCACGCTCGTCTTCGATCAGGCGTTCGACGGCGGCTATGCCGGCACCGTCTCTGGGACCGGCATGCTGGTGAAGGCGGGCAGCGGCACGCTAACCCTTTCGGGCGCCAATACCTATGGCGGCGGCACGCTGGTCACCTCGGGCACGCTGCAGGGCGACACGCAGTCGCTCCAGGGTGATGTGACCAATGACGGCGTCCTCGCCTTCGCGCAGGATTTCGACGGCGCCTATGTCGGCAGCGTCTCGGGTAGCGGCGCGCTGGTCAAGACCGGTCTGGGCACGCTGACCCTTGGCGGCACCAACGTTTATACCGGCGGCACGATCATTATGGCCGGCGCGATCCGGGGTGACAGCAATGCGATCCAGGGCGATGTCGCCAACAACGGCACGCTCGTTTTCGATCAGGGTTTCGACGGCAGCCACGCCGGGGCGATCTCCGGAACCGGCACGTTGGTGAAGGCCGGCAGCGGCACGCTGACGCTTTCCGGTGCGAACAGCTATAGCGGCGGCACCCAGATCGCTTCGGGCACGCTGCGTGGCGACACCAATTCGCTCAAGGGCAATGTCGCCAATAATGGCGTCCTTGCCTTCGCGCAGGACTTCGATGGCGCCTATGCCGGAAGCGTTTCGGGCACCGGCATGCTGGTCAAGGCCGGCACGGGCACGCTCACCTTGGGCGGCACCAACGTCTATACTGGCGGCACAATCATCGCTGCCGGCACGATCCGAGGCGACAGCAATGCGGTTCGGGGCGATGTCGCCAATGACGGCACGCTCGTCTTCGATCAGGCGTTCGACGGCGGCTATGCCGGCACCGTCTCCGGGTCGGGTATGTTGGTGAAGGCAGGCAGCGGCACGCTTACGCTTTCGGGCGCCAACACCTATGGCGGCGGCACGCTGGTCACCTCGGGCACGCTGCAGGGCGACACCCATTCGCTCCAGGGTGATGTGACCAATGAAGGCGTTCTCGCCTTCGCGCAGGATTTCGACGGCGCCTATGCCGGCGACCTCTCGGGCACCGGCGCGCTAGTCAAGACCGGGGCGGGCGCAGTGACTTTGGCCGGCAGCGCGAGCCACTCCGGCGGCACCCGCATCGACGGAGGCGTGCTGATCGGCAACACGTCCAACCTCCAGGGTTCGATCGTCAACCATGCGAACCTGGTGATCGGGCAGGGCACCGACGGCGATTTCGCCGCCGACCTCTCGGGCACGGGCAATCTCTACAAAGCGGGCGTCGGCACGGTGCGGCTCACCGGCACCATCGATCACTCCGGTATCACCGCAGTGATCGGCGGTCGCCTGATCGGGTCGACCAGCTCGATCCTGGGCGACATCTCGGTAGCGCAGGGCGCCACGCTCGAGTTCGACCAACAGGCCGACGGCATCTATGCCGGCAGCATGGTCAACCTCGAGGGTGTCGGCGTGGGCGGCCAGCTGGTGAAATCCGGCGCGGGCGCACTCACCGTCACCGGCCAGTTCGGCGCACAGGGCGGCACCCGGATCGAAGGCGGCAGCCTTGTCGGCACGGGCAGCACGCTGTGGGGCGACTTCTTCGTCGGCGCCGAAACGACGCTGCAGATCGGGGAAGCCGAAGGCCGCGTCGTGGACTTCAACGGCGCGGTCAGCGGCAATGGCCAGTTCGTTAAGACGGGGGCCGGCACAGTGCGGCTCTCTGGCCGGTCGATCGACTTCGCCGGGACCACCGACATCACCCAGGGCGGCGTGCTGCTGACCGGCGCGCTGAATGGCGCGGTCACGATCCGGCAGGGCGCAGCGCTGCAGGTGGGCGACGGAACCCGCTCGGGCGACCTTCTTGCCGACACGCGCAACGACGGGACGCTGATCTTCGACCAAGTGGGTGACTATCGCTATGAAGGCGCGCTCTCGGGCGCCGGCGCGCTGGTCAAGCAGGGCAGCGGCGCGCTGACCCTCGCGGGCGACTATGCCTATACCGGCGACACGGTCGTCCTCGGCGGCACCGTCTCGGTCGCTTCGCTGCTGCCGACCACCACCACGCTGCAGATCGACGGCGGTGCCTTCGATCTCGGCGGCACCAGCCAGTCGGTCTCCGGCCTGACCGGTACGGGCGGAAGCCTTCACTTCGGCGGCGGCAGGCTGGCGGTCAACCAGAACGACAATTCCAGCTATGCCGGCAACCTCACCGGCAACGGCACGCTGGTGAAGGCGGGCACCGGCACGCTCAGCCTGCTTGGCGCCAGCACGCTTACCGGCAATTTGCTGCTCGACGCGGGCGGTCTGGATGTCGGCGGCAGCCTAGCGAGCACCGTCACGGTCGCGAACGGGGCGACGCTCAGCGGCACCGGCCGCGTCGGCGGCATGGTCGTGCGTTCGGGCGGCGTCGCCGCGCCGGGCAGCCTGGTCGCGCTGCGGAGCGCCACGGGGTTGCGTGCGCTTGCCGTCGCGCCTTCGCCGATCGGCACGCTCAGCGTCGCGGGCAACGTCACCTTCGAGGCGGGCTCGTTCTACCGGGTCAATGTCAATGCCAGCGGCGCCTCGGACAAGATCGCCGCCACCGGCAGCGCATCGATCCAGGGCGGAACCGTGCAGGTGCTGGCGGCGAGCGGAAGCTATGCGCCACTGACCCACTACACGCTGCTCACTGCCGATGCCGGGGTGAACGGCAAGTTCGGTAGCGTGACCAGCAACCTCGCCTTCCTCACGCCGATCCTTAGCTATGCGTCGACCAGCGTGTCGCTCGATCTCGTTCGCAACGACATCAGCTTCACCGCGATCGCGCAGAGCAGCAACGAGCGCAACATCGCGGCAAAGGTGACGGCGCTCGGCGTCGGCAATCCGCTGTTCAATTCGGTGCTGTTCATGGACGCTGGCGGCGCCCGCCAGCAGTTTAACCTGCTCTCCGGCGAGATCCATGCCTCCACCCGCACCGCGATGCTCAACGATGCGGCGCTTCCGGTGAACGCGGCGGTCGATCATCTTGCGGAGACGTCGGCACATAGCGGCGTGTGGATGCAGGGCCTGGGCAATTGGTCACAGTTCGATGCCAATGGCGAGTCGGCCTTCACCCGCAGCAAGGTTCAGGGGTTGATGGGCGGCGTCGATTTCGTCGTCGCGCCGGAGCAGAACCTGCGCATCGGCATTGCCGGCGGCTATACGCAGGACGACCTCTCCGCTTCGGCGGTCGCCAGCACCGCCAAGCTGAAGAGCGTGCACGTCCTGGGGTATCTGGGCGCCAGCGTCTCCGGGGTCGAACTGCGCGCGGGCGGCGGATACAGCCGTGTCGACGCGGATACCACGCGGACCGTGCCGGTGGCGGGGGCCAGCCAGCGCCTGACTGCCAGCTATGCCAGCGACGTGGTGCAGGGCTTCGCCGAAGTCGCCTATCCGATGCCGCTCGGCGGCGGCGTGGTCGCGCCCTACGGCAAGGTAACGGTGACGAACTTCGCCCGGCCCGACTTCGCGGAAACCGGCGGCAGCGTTGCGCTGGCGGCGGAAAAGGCGAACGACACCACCACGCTGTCGAACATCGGTGTGCGCTTCGAGACGGCCTTGGCCGGTGCATTCTCGGTCGGCGGCAAGCTGGGCTGGGAACATGCCTGGGGCGATCTCTATCCGGTCAGCAGCATGACCTTGGCCGGCACCACGGGTAGCTTCGACGTGCTCGGCGCACCGCTGTCGCGCAACACCGCGGCGGTCGCGCTCAACGGCGTACTGCGCCTCTCCGAGACGATGACTGCATCGTTCGGTTATGAGGGGCGGATCGGCTCGTCCAACCAGTCGAATGCCGTGAAGGGGGCGATCAGCCTGCGGTTCTGATCGGCAAGGCGCGCCCGAGGAACGACCTCGGGCGCGCCGGCTCCCACGAAGTGGTGATGGGGCCTGGAATCAGCGCCCCATCGACATCGCTGATAGCGTTCAAAGTAGGCGAGACGCTCAACGCATTCCCAGACCTTAGAAATAACGACCAAGCCCTCGCCGACGAAGGAAGCGACCCGTTTGGCCGAACCCGCCCGCGCGTTGCAGACCGCAAAGATGTCCGGTTGCAAGGTTCCATATTCGGAGGCAGCGCCGACCGTCTCGCCTGTTATACCAACAAGCAGATCGCCTGGCGTCTCGGCGTCTCGACCGACACGATCAAAGCCAATCCAAAGCAACTGTTCGCAAAATTGCGGGTTGATGATCGCACCCGTGCCGTGACCGCCGCTGGGCGCCGGGTTTTTATCGAGAACTAGCTTGTGCGGACAGTTATCTGCGCCGGGGATGACGGCCGCAGGGGGACATGGCCCGGTAGTTTTTGGCGGTCTCTTAGACGCGCAGTGGCCGCACGGGCGATGGATCCGAAAGAGGTGATGCCTGGCTTTGACCGGGGCTTACAGGACTCGCACTTGTCCGCATAAACTGCGGAAAAGCGCGGGGATCAGTCCAGCTGAAAACCATGACCCCTGCGTGGCCACACTCTCAAATTCGGTCCGGTCGCCGGACTCGAACCTCCGACGAGCGACTCGTTTCAGGCCGCCTCGTGCGCGGTTGCATTGGCGTTTCAATGGGATTGAGTGGGCGAATTGGGCTAATTTTGTTGAAAAAGTGAGCCTCTCAAAACGTAGCGAAATATTGGAACTCTGAATACTTCGAGTGCGCACGACCGATTCAAACATGGCGCGAACCTGATTCTATCCCTGCGCATTGGCGCACGAAAATTACGTGCTCGGAGTTTTTCAACACAATAGGGCTGATTGCGGACAGGCAAGTCCATATCCGACCGTCCAGGCAGGCTGAGCATCTACGGCGCAGATGCCTACTTGCGTCGGAAATGCATGATATCTGTCACCCAAATCCTCTGACGACGCGCACTGGTGCGCAGTGTCCCCATCCTCGATGAAAACGCCATCGAAGGAGCGAAAAGTGAAGGGGGGCCATATGCAAATCGTAGGGCAATTCGAAGGAGTCTCTAAAAAGTTCGGCGGCCACACGGTTCTTGACGGCATTAGCCTTGAGATCCGCGCCGGCGAAGTCACCGCGCTGCTCGGCCCCAACGGCGCCGGTAAGACCACCACCGTCGGCCTGCTCACCGGCCGGCTGACCCCGGACAGCGGCAAGGTCGACCTGTTCGGGCTCGATCCCTCGCGCCCGCTCGCCCGCGCCCGCATGGGCGTCATGCTCCAGAGCGCCGGTCTCCCCGACGTTCTGACCGTCCGCGAACTGGTGACGCTGCAATCGGGCTATTATCGCCGCCCCCGAGAAGTCGCCGAGACGATTGCCATCGCCGGCCTCGATGGCCTCGAAAAGCGCGCGGCCGGCAAGCTCTCGGGCGGCCAGCAGCGCCGGCTTCATTATGCCCTCGCCATTTGCGGCCAACCCGACCTGCTCGTCCTCGACGAACCTACCACCGGGCTCGACCACGAGGCCCGCCGCCGCCTCTGGACGACCGTCCGCGAAGAGGCCGACAGCGGCGCCGCGGTCCTGCTCACAACCCATTACCTCGAAGAGGCCGACGCCCTTGCCGACCGCATCGTCGTCATCGCTGAAGGCCGGATCATCGCCGACGATGCTCCCGCTGGGATCAAGGCCAGCGTCGGCGGCTCGACGATCCGGTGCCGCACCATGCTCACCGAGCCGCACCTCGCCGCGCTCCCCGGCGTGCGCTCGGTCGCCCACAGCGGCGCCGCCGCCACCCTGCTGGTAACCGATGCCGCCACCAGCGCCCGCGCGTTGCTCGCCGCCGATCTAGCGCTCACCGATCTGACGATCAGCGCAGCCTCGCTTGAGGAAGCGCTCGCCAACCTCGCCACCTCGACTCGAAAGGCAGCCTGATGGCCACCGCACTCGCTAATCCGCTCGGCGTGTTCGCGCGCGAAAGCGTCGCCGAGCTTCGCAAGAACCTTCGCCTGCCGCAATTTGCGCTGCCGACTATCATCACCCCTGCGGTCTTTTACGGCCTGTTCGCAATCGCGCTCAACAAAGGCGGTCCCGATGCCGCGGCCTACTCGCTCGCCACCTTCGGTGTGTTCGCCGCCACCGGGCCGGCCTTGTTCGGCTTCGGTGCCGGCGTTGCGGTCGAGCGCGAGAGCGGGCTGATCGAGCTGAAGCGTGTATCCCCGCTTCCTGGCGGCGCCTATGTCGTCGCCAAGCTGGTCTCGGCGGCAGCCATGGCAGCGCTCGCCCTGATACTGATATACGGCCTGTCGCTGATCGGCGGCGTCCGCATGCCCGAGGAGCAATGGGCGCAATTGGTCGCAGTCCATCTCGTCGCGGTGGTTCCCTTCGCTCTGTTGGGCTTCTCGATCGGCATGCGCATAGGCGCCAAAGGTGCGATCGCCGCTGCCAATGCCTTCTATCTCGGCTTCTCGATCCTTGGCGGGCTGTGGATGCCCATCACCATCCTGCCACCGTGGATGCAGCATCTCGCCTGGGTCACGCCCTCCTTCCATCTCGGCCAGCTGGCGCTGACCGTGATTGGGGTGCTGCCGCACGGATCCATCCTCGCCCATATCGCCGCGCTTGTCGGCATCACCATCCTCGCCGCGTGGTTCGCGGTCGACGGCTGGCAGCGCAGCCCGGCTTGACCGCCGGGCCGATGCGAACGAGCATCACGCTTATGCAAGACACTGTTGCAACCCAGGCGGATCAAAGGTGGTACCAGCGCGTCTTCGACGTCCGCCGCCCGTGGGTATGGCTCGCCTATCTGCCCTTGTACGGTATGACCTGGCTCTACCACACGCCGAGCACGTTCGATTTCATTGTCTCGATCGCCGGACTGATCGTCTTTCTCGCGCTCTATCTCTATGCGGCGCGATGCTCGGGCCGAGCGGTGATCCTGCCGGCGGTGCTGACCCTGGTGCTTGCGCTTGCGATGATTCCGTTCGGCGCAAACTGGACGGTGTTGGCGGTCTATGCTTGCTCGGCGGCGGCCGAGTTGCGGCCTGCGCGTGATGGCGTGCGGCTCGTTGCGGCGTTCATCGCGGTTTCGGTGGCCGCGGCGATCCTTCAGGGCATGCCTTGGTATGTCGTGGCGATGATGGCCTTGTTCGAGGCGATGGTAGTCTACAGCAAGATGGCGGGCATGGCGCTCGGAGAGAAGCACGGCGCCCTGCTCAAGGCGCAGGAGGAAGTCCGCCTCCTCGCGCAGGAGGCAGAGCGCGAGCGGATTGCCCGCGATCTCCATGATTTGCTCGGCCGCACTCTCACCCTGATCGCGCTCAAGAGTGACCTGTCGGCGCGGCTGATCGCCTCCGACCCGCAATGCGCCGAGCGCGAAATCCGCGAAATCGGCGAAGCCGCGCGCGGCGGACTTGCCGAAGTGCGCGCTACCGTGGCGGGCATCAGCCAAGCCGGTCTCGCCCGCGAGATTGAGGCATCGCGTGCCGCGCTGGCTACCGCCGGGGTCGCCTGCGAGATATCCGGCGAGGACCTCGCCGTCCCGGCCGCCAATGGCGCAGTGCTGGCGATGGCGCTGCGCGAGGCAGTGACTAACGTTATCCGCCACGCCGCCGCGACGCGCTGCCACATTGCACTGGAGCAGGATGCCGATGGCGTGCGCGTCAGCGTATCCGATAACGGCCAAGGCGGCCGCTTCGCCGAAGGCTCGGGCCTGCGCGGCATGCGCGCGCGGCTGTCGGCGGCGGGCGGGCGCCTGCGCGTCAAGGCGGGCGAGAGCGGCACCGAAGTGATGGCCGCGGTCCCGGCGGTCGCCGCGGCATGATCCGCGTGGTCATTGCCGAGGATCAGGGCATGGTCCTCGGGGCGCTGGCGTCTTTACTCGCGCTCGAACCCGATATTGAGGTGATCGGCCGCGCCCCCGATGGCCTCGCCGCGCTAGATAGCGTCCGTGCACTCGCCCCCGATGTCCTGCTCTCGGATATCGAAATGCCGGGCCTCACCGGCATCGAGGTCGCCGCGCGCCTCGCCGAGGAAGGCTCGCCCGCCCGCGTCCTGATCGTGACCACCTTCGGCCGCACAGGCTATCTGCGCCGCGCCATCGCCGCCGGCGTCTGCGGCTACCTCCTCAAGGACAGCCCGGCCGACAAGCTTGCCGACGCCATCCGGCAGGTCGCGCGTGGCGGCCGCGTGATAGACTCCGCTCTAGCCGCCACCGCCGCCTTTGCGCCGCCCGATCCGCTAACCGATCGCGAGCGTGCCGTCCTCCGCCTTGCCCAGGACGGCCAGTCGAACAAGGAGATCGCCCGCGCCCTCGAGCTTTCCCCCGGCACCGTCCGCAACTACCTCTCCGAAGCCGCCGCCAAGCTAGGCGCCTCCAACCGCGTCGAAGCCAGCCGCATCGCTCGCGAACAAGGATGGCTTTGACCGTGCGTTTAACCATCCGTCGCTGGCCACGCAGCATGTGCCGAAGCCCACGCGACACTCAGCCGCGCGGCACTCATAAGGGGCAGGGCAGCTCTCAGAATCGTCAGCAAACTGCTAGACGACCGGAATTGGGGCGCATTGTCGACCGGCCTGACGTGTAAGCCTTGGGTCGAGTCTTGGCCGGGAGTTGCCTGAAGGCTTCCATATCGCAAAGACGCGTTAGCTGCCGTCCGCGATCGCTTGATTGGGAAGACTAGCGAGAACTCGGCGCGGCGGTCGCCCGCCAGATCACGATTGACCGCGCGCCCGACAGCCATTCAGGTGCATCCCGATGCTGACCGATATGCAGTTCAAAGGCGCATGGCGCGACTATCAGGCGCGGGTGCTGGCGGAAATGGACAGCCACATCGATGATGCACGACTGCACATTGTCGCTGCACCAGGGTCTGGCAAGACTATATTGGGCTTGGAGTTGATGCGGCGGATTGGGCGCCCTGCGGTAATCCTATCTCCGAGCCTTACAATCCGCAACCAGTGGCGTGATCGCCTGTTTCCGTTGTTTCTCGACGAGCCTCACGGTTGGGACGCCCATATCTCAACTGATATCAACGCGGCTGCGACGATGACGATTACAACTTATCAGGCGCTGCACGCTGTCCATGCCAGCGGAGCAGCGCAGTTCGATGCCCTCGTCACAGCATTTGAACGTATGGGGCCGATTACTCTGATCGTCGACGAGGCACATCATCTGCGCCGCGAATGGTGGAGCGCGCTGTTCGCTTTGCGCGAACGATTGCAAGGCACGCTGCTTGTCGCGCTGACCGCCACGCCGCCCTATGATGCGCCGTTTGCCGAATGGGCCCGTTACGAAGCGTTGTGCGGACCGATCGATAGCGAGATCTCAGTGCCGGAGCTCGTTCGCAACGGCGACTTGTGCCCTCATCAGGACCATATCCATCTCTCGCGCCCCCATCATGACGAATGGGCGCTGCTTGTTGCGCGGCGTGAGGCCATCGAGCGCCTGACCGTAGCATTGACTGGCGATGCCGGGCTGATCGATTGCCTTATGGCGCATCCCTGGCTGGCTGATCCCGAAGCGCATGAAGAGGAACTGCTCGACCGCCCCGAATATCTGACCGCATTGATGATCATGATCCATGCTGCCGGAAGGGCCATTCCGCGAGCCGCGACAAACCTGCTCAGCATCGCGGACGCCGCTCTGCCTTCTTTGACTTCCGATTGGCTAGAGCGGCTTTGCAAGGCTTGCTCTATGACCCGCGCAGCAAGAGCGTTCTGGGGGACGAACGCTGGCGCGCGCTGCGCCGCGAACTCGATGGCCTTGGGGTGATCGAGAACGAGCGCGTTACCCTGCGCGAAACCAAGGCGATCTTCACTGCGGTGGCAGGCAGCGTTGCAAAGGTGGACAGCGTCGTCGAAATCGCGCGGGCGGAAGTGGACGCCCTCGGAGACGATCTACGCCTGGTCATCCTTTCTGATCGGGTCCGCGCCAACGAACTGCCAAGGCGCGTCGACGAGCCGTTTTCGCCAACGAAGTTGGGGGTGGTGCCGATCTTCGAGGCGCTGCGTCGAGCCAAGATCATGCCTGACGCGCTTGCGGTTCTTACCGGGAAACTGGTCGTCCTCCCGAAGGCGGTTTTGCCAGCTTTCGACACGGAACCGACGGCCATGCGAATCGATCTAGCTCGCCTGAACCGTCGCGCGCTTCCGGGATGCCCCGAGCATGTCAGCCTGGAAGCCCAGGGCGAGATCGGCCACGCCCTCGTCACCGTGGTTACGCGACTGTTCCAGAGCGGCGCTATCCGGGTGCTGGTGGGCACCCAGGCGCTGCTTGGCGAGGGATGGGACGCGCCGGCGATCAACAGCCTGATTCTCGCAAGCAATGCTGGCTCTTACATGCTGTCAAACCAGATGCGAGGCCGTGCGATCCGCATTGATCCCAACACGCCAGGAAAGGTGGCGGCGATATGGCATCTCGCAACTGTATTCCCCGGCGCATCCGGGGATCCGGCCATGCAAGAAGGCGATATCGCACTGCTCGCTCGGCGATTCGAGGCGTTCGAGGGAATTACCAACGGCTCCTCCCTAACGGTCGAGAGCGGAATAGACCGGCTGGGGCTCAATCTCGTAGCGTCTCCAGAAACCGAGAATGCCAGGACATTGGCGCGGGTTCGCGATCGTGAAGGGGTTGCAGCGAAGTGGCGGACTTCCTTGGGAGGCGCGACCGAACGCAGCCATGTCCGGCGCATCGCCGAAGCCCGCTACGCACCCCGCGCGCTCGCATGGCACGACACGTTGCATGCCTTGGTCGTCTCGGGCGTCAGCGGTGGCGCCCTGTCAGGGACGGGTGTCGTCCGTCAATTCATAGGTGCAGGCAGTTGGGTGACGCTGCTGATGATCTTCTTGGGCGCGACGTTCCTCTACTCTTTGCCCAAACTCTCGCGCGCCATGATGCTATGGCGAAGAAATGGCTCCCTCGAGCGAAGTCTGAGGCAAGTCGGCGAGGCGCTCGTCGCCAGCCTGCATCATGCCGGGGCGCTATCGCGGGATGAGACGGACTATGAAATTCTCGTCCAACCGACCCTCACGGGTCGCTACGAGGTGATCATAGATGGTGCCACCCGTGCAGAGGAGCGCGCCTTTCTCGACGCACTAGCCGAAGTGCTCGGGCCAGTGCAGAATCCGCGTTACCTGCTGGTTCGCGAAAGCCGGCTGTGGCGAGTCCGTCGCGGCGACTATCATGCGGTACCCACGCTCCTCGGCGCACGCAAAGAACGCGCCGAACATTTCCTTCACCATTGGCGGCAGCGTGTCGGACCGTCGAGGCTAGTCTACACCCGCACCGGCGATGGGCGCCGCACGCTGCTCCGGGCACGCGTCAATTCATTCGCGGCCGGTATGCAGCGGTTTCTCCAGCGGCGGTCCGTTTGGATGTAAGACGACGACGTCACGACGCCGGTCGCGGCGCGTATGAGAACTTTTGGGCGATGCCGACCGGTTTGTGAATGACTGTATCGGGGGCGTATGACGGCGACGCGGACACGCTCGAGGATGGAAACCTTCGAAAGAATGCTGAGCACGCGAACATAGAAGGGGGCAGGAGGAAGCGGCACCGCACGGGGGTTGCTTCATCTTCATCCGCTCGGCCGGCACCCGCCAGACCTTCTCGGCAAAATCGATCTCAGTCCACTTCGCCTCGCGCAGCTCACTTGGTCGCAGGAAGACGTGCGGAGCCAGCCGAAGCGCGTAGAGCGTCTCCGGTCGCCCCTTATAGTCCTCGATAGCGCGAAGCAGTTCGCCCACTTTCTTGGGCTCCACGATCGCGGCGTGATGCTTTATGCGGGGAACCGTCAGCGCGCCGCGTAGGATGTCGGCCGGATTCTTCTCCATCCGCAAGGTCGCGAAGCCATAGCGGAAGATGCGACCAGCAAAGACGCGCAATCGGATCGCCGTCTCATGGTGACCACGCCACTCCGCCCGTTTCAACACGTCGAGCAGCTCATGCGGGGTGATCGAGGCGATCGAACGCTTGGCGATTCCCCCTAGCAATTCGAGAAACCACCGGGCCTTCTTGATCGTAGGCGGCGGGCGGCCCTCCCGCTCCATCTTCTGGATGTACTCGGTGGCGACCAGCTCGAAGGTGGTCTTCGCCGCGAGTTCGGCTTCCAGGCGCTTCTGCCGCTTCTCAGCCGCGGGATCGCCGCCTTCCTCCACGTCGGCGCGCGCGGTCTCGCAGCCGGCGCGCCTGCTGCAAGCTCCCCTCGGGGAAGGTCCCGAGCGAAGCTTCCGCTCGACGCCGAGCACCTCGTATCGAAATCGCCAGAGCAGCGCGCCGGTAGGCTGCACCAACAGAAACAGCCCTTGGCTGTCAGAAACCCTATATGGAGGCGCTTCGGGCTCAGCGCGCGAAGCATGGTGGACCACGCCTCCCGCGATGTGCGTGGTCCACCGATTCGTGGTCCACTTTGAGTGGGCCACGGTGGAACCGTGGGACCCGCAGGAGCCAATATACCGCAGATTTCTGCGGTTTTCTACAATGTTCTCAATATGTACTGGTGCGCTTACAGGACTCACACTTGCTCTCATAAGCGGCAGAAAACCGTGGGTTTTTGGCTCAGCTGAATACCGTGGCCCCTGCGTGGCCCCATCCCAAAAATTGGTCCGGTCGTCGGACTCGAACCCTTGACGAGCGACTCGATTCAGGCCGCCTCGTGCGCGTTCACATCGGCGCTTTCGACGCGATTGAAAGGCCGGAATTGGGCCGTAAGCGGCCTGTCCGCTCTCGTTTCCATACAGGCGAAAACGGCCATAGCGGATATTGAGCCGGATGGGCGCCTCATCCCTATGATTTCTGGTAGGCTGGAACGGACTGGCTGCTCCATAGCTTCCTCCGATGAGACGTCCTGCGCTACAAGCTGCCCGAGGATGGAACTCGGGCGAACCGCCATCGCTCGAACTGGAATGTTCTTAGATGGCGGCTGAACGAGCGAGTATGTCCGCAGGTTTGATCTGGTATGATGTCAAAGCGCGGGGCGTCGCGGAGTCGAACCTTTTCCTGCGAGCCTTCTGGGCGGCCCTGCGGCAGCGCGTGGGATCTCATGCTTGGGCGTTCATGCCCAGCAAGGATGGTCACCGTCAGACGGTTACGTTTGGCAGAGCGTCGTTTCCACAGTTGGGCGTGGTCGGTTTCGGGATCAGCTACGCCCGGCGCGGCGTAATCGATCAGTTGTGGGTGCGACCGGAGGCCGGCACCGAAAATCTTCTCCCAGAAATCGCTGCAAGCATACGAGACGCTAAGGGCGCGTCCCAGTTACAGCCTGCTTGGATCAATGCGGAGATCGCAGTTTTCCCGCCTGTGAACATGGCGCGCTACGCCTCTGATCACCTTTCGTTAAAGGGGCTGGCGAGAGGGGCCATATGTCTTCGCCTTTACGTTTCGGGATACGACACGCCTGATCGCGAGGACGAGTTCTTAGCGATCGCGGAACCGATCTTGAATGCACTTTCGGTCTTCACCAACTGTAGTTTCCGGTACGGGCCGCTTCCCGTCCGTGAAGAGGTCGTCGAACTGGTCAACGACAGGTGGGCGCAGGTAGATTGGATCGACGGATCTCCGATCGTCGACGGTCGGCTAGCGATCACACCCGAGCAATTGAGGTATCTGGAAGGGCTCGCTGTCGCGCCCGGCGATGACCACGTAATTCGCGCCGCTCGGCTTTTCCACCAAGCGCTTCATCTCGACTATGGGCGCGACCCAACGCTGACAGACGCCGTTAGAACGCTGTACGTTTCAGCGCTGGAGGCGGCCAGCGCACAGGAAACAAATCCTTTGAAGTGCGAGGGATGTGGTCAGCCCATCTATGCGATCCGCAAACGCGTGCGCGAGGTTGCGAGACGCCATCTCGGCGAGGCGGCAGAGGGAATCATCGACCGAGCCTATAAAGCTCGATCTGGCTATCTCCACACAGGTAGCGTGTTTGGAAAACGTCCTTTTGGCCTCGGCATACGTCCTTTGCTCGACCCCGACGCGTCGTCAGGTTGCTATCTGCCTCATGGGTTAGATAACACCGTCACTGTGCGCGAGTTTACGAGCTTTATCCTGCGAGAGGTCGCGCGAAAGCAGGGACTTGAGACAACTCCGCCATAATTTACGCATTCTGGCATCTGCCTAAGCGCCGTCAACCGCGTCGGCTATAGCGCCCCTTAGCACCTCGGGTGTGAGCTGTGCGATCGGCCCGTGTGCAGCCCGCACCCGGACATCCTTAATCGCGAGAAGGTCGCCGTCGCTGGCGTCCCAAAAGTTTATTTCAAAAGAGAAGTCCTGTGGCTCACTGGCCTTGAAATGAGTGTTATAACATGGCTGAAACTTCCATACGAGTGCATGTTCAATATGGCTAATCAATTTAGTACGAAGCTGTTTATCGTACACCCACTCCACTGGTACGATCTGTTTGTTCGATGTCGTTATATTGATAATAGCAAATGATATAAACTTGTCGTGATCCTTGTATTCAGGATCGAGTAGACGTAGCAGAGCAATGTGTCCGCCCTCAAACCTATTCTTTTTAGACTCTGCCTTACCGACATACACGATCTCACCCGGGCCTTCATAGATCCGAGCTATTAGGTATATCGGTGTTGCTACATCTTCCACTTTAGGATGATGATACGGATCATCATTTTCCAGCTTGTTGAATATTTCCATGTTACGACGGCGATATTCCTCCACATCGTGCTGAATCTCAGTAGCGCGATAGGCTGGCAAGGTACGCTGAACCACGATATCAACTCGGGTAATATCCGTCTCTTCAAGCGTGATCCCGGAAAGAGATGTCGGCCTTTCGTTCAAGCGAACGATTCGTCGTGTCGTTATCTGTCCCGCCATTCAGATCCCTCTATTCGCAACGTGAGCACTTCGGCTGGGCTACCCAAGGCATATCAATTCGCAGCTATGGACATCGCCGGTTCAGCAGCTCGCCACGGCGGAACAGCAGGTTTCGGGGAAAGTCAAATCTGCATCGAGTGACCGGCAATGGACGCTTAGATGTCTGTCAGCTTCCCGCTAGGGCCTAGCGTCGAAAACTCGCGCTTAATCAAATCTCGGTACGCCTTCACGAGGAGGTACCTGATGCAGAAGTCTGAGGCCCGTACGCCTTACCCTGGAACGAGTGCTTCATTGGGGCAGATGCTCGGTCTTGCCGAGGCCTACCTCGCCGCCGCTTATAAATTGATGGACTACGAAACAGGCAATCCTCTTCAGTCGGCTCCAATGCGCCTCGTGTCGATTCAGGCAGTGGAGCTGTATCTCAACGCCTATCTGCTAAGCTCAGGTGAGTGCGCTGCAACCATTCGCGCACTTCAACACGACCTCGGCAAGCGAAGCGAATTGGCCATCAAAGCCGGGCTGGTCTTGAGAAAGCGAACCGAAGCGCATTTGCTAGGGCTCAGCAGCGCACGTGAGTACCTGACGAGTCGGTACGGTCCAGAATTGGCGCACAGTTGGTCTCAGCTGAGCGCTCTGCTTGCTACAGTGAAGGAGGTTTCCGAAAAGGTTCATCCTGCCGTTCGCGCCGCCATCACTAGACAGTTCGCAGAGCGGCCACGAGATCCCAACGCTGCGGCCTGTGCTGACGCAACTGGCGCGAAGTTGTAGCACCATCTTGCGTGTTGCCCGGACCGCATCTCCGACCCAAAAGTAAGCCGGCCCTATTCAAATCGACGACCGCTCCTGCGTCCCTCAACGATGCACGGGACGACTGATTTTAGGGCGCAAAGGTGGCGTTCCGCGGATACGCTGCTCTGTAGCGCTGTCGCCTCTGACTCCAGGCTACCACATTGGAGAGTGAATTTCGGATGGCACGATGCGCGTCGCCGAATGGACCTGCTGCGGCATCAGGACGTTGCTGCGCGATGGATCTTCAAAATGCGCTCAACGACATCGCTGAAGAAATCGCAGCCAACGCCGCGAAGCTCGAGGCTGAAGCGGATGCCAAGGATGAGAGCGCGGAGCCCGGACCCTTTGGCATCGCAGTAGCAACTCCGGATGGCGTGCTCACTGCCGGCGCGGCGGGGACGTTCTTCCCTATCCAGAGCATTTCGAAGGTGTTCGCGCTGGATCTGGCGATGCGTGCCTGTGGGGACCGGGTCTTCGAGCGCGTAGGGCGCGAGCCGTCCGGCGACCCTTTCAACTCGGTGATCGATCTCGAGCGTACCAAGGGGATACCGCGCAATCCCTTCATCAATGCCGGCGCGCTTGTCGTCGTCGATATGCTGGTGGGAGCGCATGCCAGCGAAGATACCGTCGTCGAGCTGGTCCGCGAACAGCTAGAGGGGCGGCCGCTCAAGTTGAACGACGCGGTCCTCCACGAGGGCGGGGATCTCAATCGAGCGATGCTGAGCTTCATGAAGCATCACGACAATCTCAATTCCCCGGTCGAGGAGGTGCTCTCGTCCTATGCCAAGCAGTGTGCCATCTCGGTCGACTGCGGCGGCTTGGCGCAAGCGGGGCTGTTCCTCAGCCGGACGCGATTGGATGCGGACAATGCAGAGGACGCGGAGCGCGCCCGGCGGATGCGTAAGGTGCTCGCCTTGATGATGACATGCGGCCACTATGACGGCTCGGGCGATTTTGCCGTGCGGGTCGGATTGCCCGCCAAGAGCGGGGTGGGTGGCGGCATTCTCGCCATCGCGCCCGAGCGCGCGTCGATCGCGGTCTGGTCCCCGAACCTCGATCAGCATGGCAATTCGATCCTCGGCGTTCGCGCACTCGAATTGCTGGCGGCCCGGACCGGCTGGTCGGTATTCGGACCGGCGATCGAGTGAGACCTGCCTTTGTCCGGGGGCTAGGATCGGAATAGGGGCATGACCACGATTGAAATAACGAGTGGAAAGATCGCTTTCTTATGGGTCAGCAACACGCCACCAACATCAACGCGGCTTCCGCCGACGAGCTTGATGCAGTCCCCGCGCTTCAGGGCCACGGCTTCGAAATCGTCCGCTATCGCGAGGAGAGGGGCCAGTTCACCGATCTTCGCCAACTCGACGAAGTTCCGGGTATGGCCGGCAAGGTCGATAGGAACGACCCCGCACTTACCGTGGAATAGAGCTGATTGAGGTGAGGAGACCAGCATGACCGAAGCTACATGGGGCGGCGACGCGATGTCGCCGGATATCAACTGGAGGATGAGTGCGGCGCTTGAGAACGTGCCGCGCGGCGATAGCGATCTTGCCGAGGTGACCAGCCTCGCTGGCGCCATTGTGGCCTGGCAATCGCTTGACCCGGAGCATTAAGCTGCGGCGATCCTTACGCCGGAACACCCGCTGGTCATCGAAGGCGCCTCCATTTCCTCCTTCTCGGGAGAAAGCCTCGCCACGCTCGCAGAGCGGCTTTCCCAGGCATCGCCTACTAGCTAGCGTCGGGCACACCAGCCGGCGCATTTGCGCGGTGCCGCGTACGGCATGGATTAGAGAGTATCGAGGATTTGCAGCGTGGCCTGGTCGGGGCTCCCGAACCAGCGGACAAGCGCCGCTTTGATGATCGGTCTGTCTGCCGCAGCGCTGAACAACGTCAGCGACGAGCGGAGTTTGATGGCATCAATGCTGCCGAATACTCGCTCCGCTGTCGTATCGGTGAGATCCTGAAGGGCGGCCACGCACTCCTCATAGCGTGTACCGAGCAGCGGATGCGCGAGATAGGCGCGGGCCTCGTCGATCGATCGGATCGCATAGCGCTGCGCGGTCGGGCTTGAACCCAGGCCGACGATCTGGGGGAAGATGAACCACATCCAATGCGTTCGCTTCGCGCCGCGGCGCATTTCGGCGAGCGCCTGGTCGTAGCTGGCCTGCTGGGCTTGTACGAAGCGGTTTAGGTCGAACGGGTCGTCTGCGTCGGCGCTGCTCATCGCTCCGACATGCCCGCGATCGAAGCCCTAGCCAAGCACGCTTGGATGCTCCCTGCTGCAGACTGCGATCAGTTGCTGCCTTCGCTGTAGAACATCGGATTATGCATCCATGCATCTACCGCGGACTCGCGCCAGCCGGCGCAGCGCGTGCTGATCTTGATGTTCCTGGGGAAGGTGCCGGCTTCCATTTTTCGGTAGAGTGTCGATCGGCACAGTCCGGTTCGGTCGAGGACGGCGTCGATGCGGAGGATCCGGTCGGGCGTTTCGGGGTTCGGCATGGCCTTGCATCCTGTGCGGCTTGTTGATGCTCAATGGCGAGAGTGATGCGGGCTATTCCCGTTGAAAAGAGGGTTCTGCGAAGGGTGCGGGCTCTGGCGTATCGGGTCGCACATAAAGGCGGTCAGGGCGTAGAACGGCATTTTCTGCCGTAAGTGTCATGACGTCTCACGCGTCGCGTGATCGCGCTCTACGTCGCTGATGCGCCGCCGAGTCGCACTGCGGCGTCTCGGTCCATTCGGATGACGATCACTGACGTTGGTGGCGGACAACATGCCCGCCCAGGCGGAACGCAGGGATCAGCAGAGCGCGCACTGGCGCTTCTTGCGAAGCCGCCAGAGGTCGCGGTGTTCTGGTTTCCGCGTGGCGCACTCGATCCGGCCGGAGGGCGCGGCGGCGGCTGGCCCACGGGCGCGGTCGCACGCCGCCGCGACGGCCGGCCGGCTTCGAGAGCGCTGCTTTGAGGCAGCGCCGCTGCGCTGAGATCTGCGGTCGCCGCGCGTGGCGCGGCGGCGTTGGCCTCCGGCTCTCGAACTGGCGGGGTCTGGGCGTCGCTGCCCTTAGTCCCGCCGCGGCGTGCCGCAAGCTGCGCTGCGCGCAGCTCCTACTCTGCGTTTCGGCCCTGCGGGTGCAGCCCGCCTCTGTCGGCGAGACTGCCGGTCCGCTCCTGCCGCCCACCCCCCGCCATTCCGGCGCCGGTTGCGGTGGTTTGGAAGGAGCAGGAGCGATGTCGAAGTCTGAAAACCGTTCGAGCCTTTATGCCGAGGTGACGGCCCGTGTGATCGCCGAGCTGGAGCAGGGACGGCTGCCCTGGGTGCAGCCTTGGGACGCGTCCGCATGCGGGTGCGCGATGCCCGCAAATGCGGTCTCTGGACGCCGTTATTCGGGGATCAATGTCCTGATCCTGTGGGCGGCAGTGATCGAGGGGCGGTATCGGTCGCAGCGCTGGTTGACCTACAAGCAGGCCCAGGCGGCGGGCGGCAATGTCCGCAAGGGCGAGCGGGGGACAACCGTCTGCTATGCCGATCGGTTCACACCGAAGGACGAAGCCGAACGCGCGCGGGACGAGCATCGCGAGGCGCGGCAGCTGGCGTTCTTGAAGCGCTTCACCGTGTTTAACCTCGACCAGTGCGAGGGCTTGCCCGAGTGGTTCACGCCTGAAGTGACGCCTGATCCGGTGAACGATGCCGACCGCATCCCGGCAGCCTATGCGCTGATCGAGGCGAGCGGCGCCGACTTTCGGATTGGCGGTGGCGAAGCCTATTACAGCCCGTCCGGAGACTATGTCGCGGTGCCGCCGCAGCTGGCATTTCATTCCAAGATCAACTGGTACCGCACCGCGCTCCACGAGCTGGGGCATTGGACCGGGCACAGGTCGCGGCTCAACCGGGATCAGACGAGTGCATTCGGCAGCGCGGCCTATGCGCGCGAGGAGCTGGTTGCTGAGATGGCGAGCGCCTTCACCTGCGCATCATTGGCGATCCGGCCAACAGTTCGGCACGCCGATTATATCGGTAGCTGGCTGGCCGTCCTGCGCGAGGACGAGAAGGCGATCTTCCGTGCCGCGAGCGCGGCCAGCAAGGCGGCCGACTATCTGCTCGGCTTCGTTGCGGCGGACGAGCAGTGATCGTCCGATCATGCGCGGACCGGAATGGCCTTGCCTTCCGGTCCGCCCCTGCCACAGGTTAGGCCATCATGCGAACGGACCTCGACCATCTGCCCCAGGCCAAGCAGCGCGAGCTGGCGTTGGTCGTGCGCATCCTGTTCGAGGAATTCGCCGAGATCACCGCGCGCACCACCGATCCCAAGAAGAAGGCAGCGCGGATCCTCAAGCTGGTGCTGTTCGGATCGTACGCCCGCGGTGACTGGGTCGACGATCCGATCGGCGGCTATCACTCGGATTACGACATCCTCGTCGTGGTCAACGACGAGCGGCTAACCGATGTCACGGAGTATTGGGCCGCGGCCGATGACCGGCTGATGCGCGAGGTGACGATCGCGCAGACGCTCAGTGCGCCGGTCAATTTCATTGTCCACACGCTCACCGATGTGAACAAGCAGCTCGAGCGCGGGCGGCCGTTCTTCATCGATATCCTCAAGCAGGGGATCGCGCTGTACGAGGCGGAGGCTCACCCATTCGCGACGCCACAGAATCTGCCGCCCGAGGTAGCGAAAGCAGAAGCGCAGGAGCATTTCGATAATTGGTTCGCCAGCGCGGAGCGTCGCTTGGTCGCATTCGAGATGGAGATGCTTCAGACCAGGGCCGACGTTGAGTGGTGCAAGGATGCAGCGTTCACGCTACATCAGGCGACAGAGCGATTTTACCACTGCGTACTTCTGGTTCTCAATCTCTATAGTCCGAAGTCCCACCGGCTGAACTTCCTCCGCTCGCGCGCCGAGGACATTGCACCGGCATTGATCGAGGCTTGGCCGCGCGACGACAAGGACAGCCGTCGCCGTTTCGAACTGCTGCGACAGGCCTATGTCAACGCGCGCTACTCGCCACATTACAAGATCACGGGCGAGGAGCTGGCATGGCTCGGCGAGCGCGTCGCAGTGCTGCGCGATCTTGTCCGACGGGTGTGCGAAGAGCGGCTCGCGCCGCGCGACTGATCGCGCGGCGCTCGCGGGAATTATTCGGCTTTTGCAGCCGGCTTGCGTGCCGCGCGCTTCGCCTTCGGCGCGGGTTCAGGAGCAGCAGCGCGCGCTGCGCGACCTTGCGCGCCTAGGCCGATCTTCATCGCCATTTCGCGCCGCTGTGCCGAGTAGCTTTCCGCCACCATCGGATAGTCGGCCTTGAGCTTGTAGCGTGCACGATATTCTTCGGGAGTGAGGCCGTTCGTGCTCAGATGGCGGCGCAGCGTACGATAGGGCTTGCCGTCGATCATCGAGATGATGTGGTCCTTCGACGCGAGCGATTTGCGCACCGAAACTGCCGGCGTGAATTCCTGCTCGTTCAATGCGGCTTCATCGCCAGGCGTTGCCGAGGCTCCGTCAGCAAGTTCGCTCAGCGTCGCGTGCATCGTGCGGAGAAAAGCCGGCACGTCCTCGGCCGACGTCCGATTATTCTGATTGCCCAGCCACGCGATCGTCAGTTCCGTCGCCAGCTCGACCGTGTTCAACATATTCTCTTCAGACATTTCGACCCCTTGTCCGATGAAGCAAAATCTACCGCACGTCGGCAGAGTGATCGCCATACGCAAGCTGCAGCGGAAGTCGACTCTATCGCCGGTCAGATCCCAATTTTGCTTGCGCAAATTCTCGAATGCCGCGTCGATGCCAGATCGCTATCAGTCGTTCGCCCTCCTCGCTGCGTATCCTCGCCGCCGCTTCACTGAGGATGCCGAAAATCACTGCGCGATCATCGTCCACGAGATCCACCAGGCCAGCCTTTGCGACCAGCCCGCCCAGCTCGATCAACTGCCGCGTCCGTTCTCGGCGCTTCACTACCCAGGCTCGCTTGTCTTCACGCGCGGTCCGGATCTGCAGTCGATTGCGCGCCGCCATTACGCGCCGGTTCTCCGCCAGAATTTGGCGGAGTGATGCCGCGCACTTTGCGCTGACCCCGCTGAAAGAAGGTAACGCCGCGTTTGCGCCATCCCTCCTTAATCGTCGCATCTGCGGACTCGACCGCGCTCAGCAGCGCGCCGGCGAGCACTTCGACCGGCAGCCCATCCGCCCCAGTTGCGATGACCAGCTCGCCGAGCTGGACAAGCTTGCGTTGTTTCAGCTGCGATGCCCTGTGGTTGAGCGTTTTCAGCTCCGCTTCAAAGTCCCGTGGCTTTCGCATGGGGGCAACCTCCATTCCAGATGGGAGCCGCTTCAGTTATAGAGTAGATCGATCAGCGTAAATATTGTGAAACCGTGTGGGACAATCTGTCCCGAACAAGATGAAATCTTTTGAGGGCGCGCTTATACGTCGTGCCGACGTCGCTTGTTAAGTGTAGTTGGTATGGTCGCTATGGCGATCTACCATTTCTCCGCGAAGGTCATTTCCCGCGCCAACGGTTCTTCGGCGCTGGCGGCTGCCGCCTATCGCTCCGCGTCGCGGCTCTATGACCAACGGCTCGATCGCCATCACGATTTCTCGAACAAGGCCGGCGTCGTCCATTCCGAAGTGATGCTGCCCGAGGGTGCGCCCGAGCGCCTGGGCGACCGCGAAACCCTGTGGAATGAGGTCGAAGCCGTCGAGCTGCGCAAGGACGCGCAGCTTGCGCGGGAGATCGAGTTCGCGATTCCGCGCGAGCTATCCGAGAAACAAGGGATTGCGCTCGCGCGCGACTCCGTTCGGCGCGAGTTTGTCGACTCCGGCATGGTCGCCGATCTCAATATCCATTGGGATGTCGGTGCCGATGGCGAGGCCAAGCCGCACGCGCACGTCATGCTCGCCCTACGCGATGTCGACGAAGACGGTTTCGGCAAGAAGAACCGCGACTGGAACCGCACCGACCTTCTTGAGAAATGGCGCGAGCGCTGGGCCGAGCATGTCAACACGCGGCTGGCCGAACTCGACATTGATGCGCGTGTCGATCACCGGTCGCTGGAGGCGCAGGGCATCGACCTCGAGCCGCAGAACAAGATCGGCCCGGCTGCGTCGCGCATGGCCGCGCAGGGGCTCGAGCTTGAGCGGGTTGACGAGCATCGCGAGATCGCGCGTTCGAACGGCGCCAAGATCATCGCCGATCCGCGCATTGCGCTCGATGCGATCACGCACAACCAGGCCACCTTCACCACGCGTGACCTCGCCATGTTCGTGCACCGACACAGTGAAGGGAAGGAACAGTTCGATCATGTGATGGCAGCCGTGCGCGGCTCGCCCGATCTGGTCGCGCTTGGCAAGGATGGGCGCGGTGAGGACCGCTTCACCAGCCGGGCGATGATCGAGACCGAACAGCGGCTTGAGCGCGCGACCGTTCGGCTGGAGGCCAGCCGGCGGCATAATATCGCTGAGCCGCATCGCGAGCGCGCGCTGGCCACTGCTGCGAAGCGCGGCCTGGTGCTGTCCGTTGAACAGCGTTCGGCGTTCGAGCACGTCACCGACGCCAAAGGGATTAGCGTCGTTGTCGGCTATGCCGGCACCGGCAAATCCGCGATGCTCGGCGTCGCGCGCGAAGCCTGGGAGCGTGCTGGCTATCAGGTGCAGGGCCTCGCACTATCCGGCATCGCGGCGGAAAATCTGGAAAGCGGTTCGGGCATCGCGTCGCGCACCATCGCCAGCATCGAGAATCAATGGGCGCAGGATCGTGAATTGCTCACTCGCGATCATGTGCTGGTGATCGATGAGGCCGGTATGATCGGCTCGCGGCAGATGGAGCGCGTGATTGCCGAAGCCGAGAAGCGCGGTGCCAAGGTGGTGCTGGTCGGCGATCCCGAACAGCTCCAGGCGATCGAGGCGGGTTCGGCCTTCCGCTCGATTGCCGAGCGCCATGGCAGCGTCGAGATCACCGACATTCGCCGCCAGTGTGAAGACTGGCAGCGTGACGCCACCCGGCAGCTTGCCACCGGTCGAACCGGCGAGGCGTTGCAGGCCTATACCGAGTATGATCATGTCCATGCCGCTGACACGCGCGATCAGGCCCGTGCCGATCTGATTGATCGCTGGGATCGTGATCGTCAGGCGATGCCGGCTGCGACCCGCATCATCCTGACCCACACCAACGACGAGGTGCAGGCGCTCAACCAGGGCGCGCGCGACCGGCTGCGTATCGCCGGGCAGCTCGGTGAGGATGTCCCGCTGCGCGCCGAGCGCGGGCCGCGCAACTTCGCCTCGGGTGACCGGATCATGTTTCTCAAGAATGAGCGCAGCATGGGGGTGAGGAACGGTTCGCTCGGCATCGTCCAGAGCGTGACCGCCGCGCGCATGACGGTGACGCTCGATGATGGTCGCGCGGTCGCGTTCGACCTCAAGGACTATGCGCATGTCGATCACGGCTATGCCGCGACAATTCACAAGGCACAGGGTGTGACGATCGATCGAGCCCATGTGCTGGCGACGCCGGGTCTAGACCGCCATGCCGCCTATGTCGCGCTGTCGCGGCATCGCGACACCGTGGAGCTGCATTACGGTCGCGACGATTTCGCTGAGCCCTCGAAGCTGGTCCGGGCATTGTCGCGCGATCGTGCCAAGGACATGGCCTCGGATTACACGCGCGATTTCGCCGATCGTCGGCAGATCCGGCTGCCCGAGCCTGCAATTGAGAAAGCGAAGCCCGCGCCGGTGCGCGATCCGTTCGCTGGTCTGGACCTGCGGCCCATGGCGCCACCGCCGACACGCGGCATGTTCGATGGCGTGCGGATTGCGGCACCCCAGCCAGCTCGTGCGCCACAATCGATCGGTTTGGAAACCGCAGTGCAGCGCTTCGCCCGGGCAGCCGCCGATATCGTACGGATGCGCAACGACGGTTATGCCGAATTGCCGCATCAGCGGATCGCCTATGACAAGGCGCGCGAGGCGCTGGACACCGCGCGACCCGACGCGTCGCGCGATCTTCGCACAGCCTTTGCGCGCGATCCCGGCATGATCAGTGAAGCGGCGCAGGGGCGCACCAACGCTGCGCTTCGCGCGATGGCGCTGGAAGCGGAGTTGCGTGTCAGTCCGGAGAAGCGTGCCGATCGGTTTGTCGAGGACTGGCAGAAACTGGCCAAGGCACATCGTGCATTCCGCCATGCCGGCGATGACGCGGGCGCCCGGGCCATCGGCCAGCAGATGGGTGCCTGGGGCAAGAGCCTTGAACGCGATGCCCAGGTCGAGTCGCTGGTCAAAAAGCGGCTGCCGGAACTCGGGATCAGGGCCAGCGGAGGCAATTCGATATCCCACAATGTGCAGGAATGGCTCGGCCTCTCGCGTGGTCGCGGACTCGGACGATAGATCTTCGCGAATGGATCAGGAAACCAACCGCGCAGTCGACACCAGCCTTGCCGCCCATGCGTTTGGCGAGTTGCGTGCAGAGATCAGCCTGTTGCGTCGAGCTGTCGAGCGGCTGACCGACGAGCGAACATCGCAGCCTGATTATGCACCCAGCCTTGAGGCAATTGCCAAACGGCTGGAGGATGTCTGCGCCTCGGTGGAGCGGCTGTCGGAGCGGCCAGCGCTGAAGCTCACGCCTGAAGCAATGGCGCGAGAGATCGCGGCAGTCGCGGTTGCAAGCCGGGGACGGGACCAGGAAATGTTGCGGAGCGCCGCCGCGAACATGGACGAGGCCGCCGGCAATCTCAGCGCAGCGCTTGTAGGCGCGCGGTCCGCTGCAGAGCAGAACCGCGAATTGCTGCACAACCGCGTGGCCTTTGCCATCGCTGGTATGGTGACGTTCGCGATTCTGCCCGGTGCGGTCGCGAGATCGCTGCCCGTCAGCTGGGCCGTGCCCGAGCGGATTGCGGCACGAATGCTGGGTGCCGATATGTGGCGGGCCGGTCAGCAGATGATGGCGAAGGCCGATCCAGAGCGCTGGGAACAGATTGCCACCCGCGAACGGCGTCAACGGCCAGTCAAAGGCGAGTAGCGGCTTTGCGCCCTAAGCTCGGTCATCTGACGCGCTGCAAGCGGGTCCCGGAAGCAGCCTTTCTTTCAGATGATTTCGACGGGTATGAGGTGGATCGCTGCCCGACCGCTTTCAGGGACGCTGCCCACCTAATGCGCTGGCTCGTTCACTCCAAGATGGTTGGCTGGCATCGTCGAGTGAGTTTCCAACTGGACCCGGCGCTAAACGGCGCAATCTCAGTTGCAAAGGGTTCTAAGCCGCGCGAGGTGCTTCGGATCGACGAGTTCAATCATCTCAAAAAGCTGCTTCACTGCTCCCCTGGTTTCCTCCAGCGTCATCGTGGAGAAGGATAGCAGGTCGTCGATATTGTCGGAATGCGATTCGACTTGGGCGAGCCGTTCGAGTGCGGCAAGGCGCTCGCGGTCCACGTCCGGGTAATCGCTGACCAGCTTGTCGAGCTGGCTCGGAAGTCCGCCGCCGCCCGGGCACTTGAAAGCAAGGAAGACGTCCAGCACCCGTCGGATTACGTTGGGTATCATGTAGCCGTGGTCATCATATGCGTCCGGCTGGTTCACGAACCGTAGCAGGTGGCTGAAAAGGAAGTGGTATTCGGAATCATACTCCCGGAGCAGCTTCGACATCTCGATGATCCTGGAGGAGCGCCGCTGCTGCCCTTCCGGGATCGTGACGTCGATGAACAGGAATGTCGCGGTCTGCGCCTTGCCTTCGGCTGGCCGCACCTTGCCTTTCCACGCTTTCCTGAACTCGTTCATGCACTGCAGGTTGTGGGTCAGGATGAACACTTGGGCGGCCTTCTCGAGGCGAGTCCGTACGAGTGAGCAAGCGAAGTTCAAGGCCTTCGTGTCGAGGCTCGACACGGGATCGTCGACGACCACGATGACGTCCTTAAGCTTCCGGTTGTCGGCCTCGATCGACGACAGGAAGTACGAGATCGCGATAGCGGTCTTCTCGCCCTCGCTGGGGACTCCGGCAATAGGCGTCCCGTGTCGCTGCAGCTCGTAGCCCTCGTCGACGGGAGTGATCGTCAGCTCACCGTGGCCGAGGTACGCAGCGATCAGCTTGTTAATCACCTTGGCGGCTGGGCCGTGCGTTCGTATCTGCTGGTGCAGCTTACGCGCCGTCTCCCTCAGCGCCGCGAGGGCGTCTGACTGCGTCTTCAGCTCACCGGTCGCGTCCTCCAGGTCCTTCGCGATCTTCACGTAGTCGACGCGGCAGTCGACAATGAAGTGCCGCCGGATCGAGGTCTCGGCCGTGTCTTTGCGTTTCGCGAAGTCGGCCACCGCCTGGTTGTGGGCAGCGATAGCCTCGTTGATGGCAGCCACGTTCGCAGCGAGACGTTCTGCGGTCGCCAGTACCTCCGCCTCTGCGGCGACGCCCTGCATGTCGGCGGGCGTCGCCGGACGCTCGCGCTTGGCGGTGAGCACTATCTCCAGCGTCTCGAGCTGCCTCACGAGCTGCGTCACCTCTCTCGAGGCGGCGGCGCGCGCGTCCTTAAACCCGGCCCGGAGTTCGCTGGAGAGGTCGTCGGCGGCGGGAAGCCGAGAAGTCATCAGGGTGGTTGTCTCGACGAGTTTCCCCAGGCGGTCCGCCGTCGTAGTGAGGCGGGCGACGAACTGATCGACGCTGTCGTCCAGTGCGACTGCCAGCAGCGCCCGTCGCTCCGGAGAGACCGGGTTGCCGCAGTGCAGGCACTCGGCAATGCCGTTCCTCTCATGATATTCGTGCCCCTGCTTGAGCCAGAGCAGCATGTCAGGATGGTGCTGCACCTCGTCGAGCGCCACCTGCGCCAATGACTGGCCGCAAACATCAGCGATGAAGCGGTATGCGGTCCCGATCGTCGCCTTGTCGAACGTCACCGGGGCGAGGCGGGGCATCGGCTCTTCCAGCCGGCGCGTGTCCTCGGCTGCCTTCAGCTCCTCGTCGGTGAGCAGCGCCCCGCCGTCTTCCTTCCAAGTCTCGTAGTCCTTGGCGAGCGCAGGCGCCTCGTACTTGCGGCTGCCTAGATGGAGGCGGGACGCGATGGACTTCGCGCGCTCCCTCTTGAAGTTGGCGAAGGTTTTGTCAGCGCCTCGCTCTGCCGCTGCAGCTACCTCCCTCTTCGCCTCGACCTTGACGATGTCGGCCTCGAGCCGCGTCAGTTCGGCTGCAGCGTCGGCCTGGCCCGCGCCGATGTAGAATACCGGGTTCGCGCGTGCGGCGGACCACTGCAGGTTCCGCTCGATATAGTCCGCGTTGAACACCAGCAGGCGCTGCTCGAGCCCGGCTGGGTTGGTCGGGCAGCCGAAGGCTGACCCATCGTCCATCGTCACCTCGAACGAGCCGCCGTCGGGAAGTTTAGGGTGCGGTGCGCCGGCCTCAAGGCTCGCGAACATGCGTGACAGCGTGCTCTTACCTGACCCGTTGAAACCGTAGACCAGATTGAAGCGCCGGAACTGCAGCGACGGCGAGCGGGCTCCCCGGTCGGCATAAATGCCCATTCTCTGCAGCGATTTGATATTCGTGATCATCCCCATCGCTGGAGTTCATTCCTCCTCCGTACCGATGTCAACTTCCGTGTTGTCGCATCGCACCGTCTCGCGTCGCCCAGCTGCGGAACGGAGGTGCGGCGATGTTTCAAAGGAAGCTGTGAGCGAGCGATCGACATTCGAATTTGGCATCTGACGCGGTTGAAGAGGCCTGCGTAAGTCGCTTCTGTTACTGCTGAGCGTTCTCGTCCGTTAGTTAGTCACGCTTACTCATACCATTTTCCTACGATGACCCCCGTCTGCGATCACACGGCGCTGATGACACTTCTTGACGATAGCAGCGCGCACCCAGAACTGGCAGCCGCCATAAGGCGGGCGCACGACGTCTATTCCGCCCACCGCGACAGCGCGCTTAGAATGGTATTCCAGACCAAGGCCCAGATCGAGCGGGCGGCCGGCTAATAGATCCGAACCGGACTAAAGACGTTCCGATCCGGAGCTATTCTGCCGCGATCGCCAACGTCTGCCTTGCCGCCGCGCGGAAACCCCGTCCGGTTCCGGGATGCGCGGCATGCTCGCCCTTCAGCGCTAAATAAACGGCGGGGACTGGCGTGGCCGCTTCTGCCGGCGGGGTGCCTTGCGCCGTCTCGCGCAGCAGCTCGGGTTGTTCGGTTGTGATCGGGGTCCCAAGCAGCTGGGTCCGGATCGCACGCGCTAGTACCTCGCCGAGCAGGGAGGGCACGGCGTTCCCGAGCTGCTTCTGCGCGTCGCTGACCGAACCGAGGACCATGAAGTCGTCGGGGAAGGTCTGAAGGCGGGCCATCTCGCGCATGCTCAGTCGACGGCTTTTCCAGTGGAAGGGACCCGTGGCCGGGCCGGGTTGCGCTTGCAGCGTCCAGGCAGGCTGGTCCTTGGCCAGCTTGAGCAGGAACGACCAGTAGCGGCGGCGCCAGCCGAACAGCGGCTCGCCTTCGCCGCGATCGGTGTGGTGGAGATAGTTCAGGCCCTCGGGAATCGAGGGGAGGAGCCCGGCCCATTTGCCCTTGAGCGCGAGCGCCGTGTCGCGCGGTTCGGGCAGGTCGTGGAGCGCATCCCAGGCGGTCAGCCAGCGGCGCCGATTGTCGCCGGGGCGCTCGGCGTCGGGGCCGAAATGTGTCGGCTCGGGGAAGCGGAACCGCGCGCCGTCGCGCGCGGCGACTATGAGCAGGCGCCGGCGTACCTGCGGCACGCCATAGTCGGCGGCGTTGAGCACCGCGATCTCGGGCTTGTAGGCGGTGCCATAGCGCCGGTTGATCGCCGCCACCGCCTCGCGGATCCGGGCGAGGCCCTCGTCCTTACCCTTGAAGCCCAGCCCTTCGACATTCTCGAGCAGGAAGGCGCGCGGGCGCGCCTCTTCCAGGATGCGCAGATAATGGTCGATCGTCGTCGCGCGCGGGTCGTCGAGGCGGCGCGCCTCGCCTGTCGCCCAGAAGCCGGACTTGGAGAAGGGCTGGCAGGGCGGGCCGCCGATCAGGACGTCCGCCTCGCCGACCGCGAGGCACGCAGCCTTGAGCAGCTCCTCGGTCGAGACCTGGCCGACGTCGCGCGCGATCACCGGCCAAGGCCGATTGGCGCGCAGCGTCTCGACGCAGCGCGCGTCCATCTCGACCGCGACCCGCGTGTCGAACCCCGCCGCCTCGAAGCCGAGGTCGAGGCCACCGGCCCCCGTGAACAAGCTGATTGCGGTAAGGCGCTTCATCACGCCGCTCCTACGCGCGCGTAGGCCGCCTTGAAAGCCTGTCCGGCTTCTGCGGTCCACCGTTCGTCGATCAGCACCTTATTGTCGAGCTTGCCGGGGCAGTCGGGACGCGGATTGAGGAGCCAAGGCACGGCATAGCGGAACTCCCAATCCTCGGTGACGGCGTGAAGGCAGCCGGCGACGATGTCGAAGTCTGTCGGCGCATAATAACGCGAGCAGGGATCGGTCTTGGAGGCGCGGGTACGCTGGAAGTCGATCCTGGCCAGTCCAGCGGCGTTGGTCTTGCGTGACACGTTCTTGCACTCGACGAGCAGGGGCGGGCCGCCATGCCAGCGCAGGCGAAGGTCGGCGCCACCTTCCTCGTCCAGCCGCTCGCAGTCGGTGACGCCCTTGGTGCGGCTCAGCACGTCGCGCAGCTTCTCCTCGGCGACCCAGCCGCGCACCGCCATCTTGAGCCGACGGGCGCCGGCGATCAGCTCGAGGATCTGGCCCGGCTCCAGCGCGAACTCGGCTGCCAGCGGGTGGATGGCGGCACCGGACAGCGTCGCGCTCGCTCCGCTGGCGCCCGGCGTGACCGCGGTAAAAAGCTGCGGCCGTTCCGCGAGCAGCTGCCGGTCGCCCGGCGACAGGCCCTGCGCCGCGCGCTCGAAGCGGACGAGATCGAGGAAGCTGTCCCGGGTGCCGCCGACCAAGGTCTCGAAGCTGAATAGGCGCTCGCCGGGCTGGAGGTCCTTGCGGCCCCGGCTCTCGCGCTCCCAAGCATGCCACCCGTCGCGCAGAATGGCGTCGGCATGGCGTTGTTTGAACTCGAGCCGGATGAAGAAGCGGGTGGGGTTGTGCACCTCGGGATCGGCCGCAACGAAGAAACCTTCCTTGGTGTCGATGCCCAGGAACAGCGTGGTGTAGAGCCCGAGCGGATCCTGGTAGAGCGTGTGGAGCTGCTTGTCGTCGGTGCCGTACTTGATCTGGAAGCTGCGCTCGTCCTGAGGACGGTTGACCTTGGTCGGGGATTCGTTCGCGAAGAAGGCATAGGCGATGATCCCCATGCGCTCGCCGGCCGGCGTCTCGAAGGTGATCACGAATGGCGCCTCGCCGGCGTCTGGCGCGTGCAGGATGATGCAGCCCGAGGCGCGCAGGGCGTCGAGCATGAAGTCGACCAGCGGCGCCCGCGCGGCGCGCTGGACAGGATAACGGCGAAGTCCCAGGATCATGGTCATGATAGTGGCCGAGGACGCGAGGATAGGAAAGCGGGCATGCGCAGCCGGCCGGAGCTAATATGTTGAAAGTCGTCCTCGATACCCGGCCAGGCTCGGGCTATCTCGATAGCGACGAGCGCTATCATTTTCCGGGCGGCCGCTACCTCAAGCACGCTCTGCCGGCGCTCGGGCAATGGGTCGTGCTCTACGAGCCGCGGCGCGAAGGCGGGCGCGCAGCCTATGTCGCCGTGGCGCGACTCGCCGAGGTGACGCCCGATCCCGATCGGCCCGGCTATCATTTTGCGCGGCTCGTCGAGCGCTTGCCCTTCGACGCGCCCCTGCCGCTTCGGGGACCGGCCGGCTACCGTGAGGCCCTGCTGCGCGCCGTCGAGGATCCGCGAGCCGTCGGGCGCGCACTGCAGGGGCGGTCGATCCGGCCGCTGTCCGACGTGGACTTCGCCGGCATCGTCAGCGCCGGGCTAAGCGAGACGTTGGCGCTCGAAAATCGCCGTCGTCTCAATCTCGATCACATCGAGGATCCGGCCATCGCAGCGCTGCTCGACGGCCCGGAGATCGCGCCGCGACTGGAGCGCGTGCTCGCCAGCCGGGTCGTGCGCGACGCGGCATTTCGCCGAGCGGTGCTCGACGCCTATGAGGACACTTGTGCGGCGACCGGCATCCGCATCATCAATGGTGGTGGCCGCGCCGAGGCTCAGGCCGCGCATATCGTGCCGGTGGGCGATGGCGGTCCGGACGACGTTCAGAACGGCATCGCCTTGTCCGCGACGCTGCACTGGTTGTTCGATCGCCACCTGATCTCGATCGGCGAGGACTGGCGGCTGCTGATCTCGCACAACAAGGTACCGGCGGAACTGCGGGGACTGATGGCCGGGCACGATCAGGCGATACGGCTGCCTCGCGACCGGGCCTTATGGCCAAGCCCGCGCTTCGTCGCACATCATCGCGAGCGTTTCGCCGCTGGCGGATGACCGGGCCGGTCGTTGGGCGCCCGGAAGCCTAGGCGGTCGCGGTTAATCTCGGGGCGACCTACTTTCCGGCAGCGAACCATGGCAGCAGCTCGCCCAGGCGATCGGTGAATGGATAGGAGCGAACCACGTCCTTTTGCGCCGCATGCGCCACCAGCAGCATCCATCCCTTCTTCTCGCCGGAGGCGATCTCCCGGCAGCCGTCGAGAAAGCTGGTGCCGGACCCGTTCTGCAGGGCAAACTCGACGTCGTCGATCTGACAGAAGGCGATGTCGCGCCGGTCTTCGGGCTCGATGCTACCCTCGGCGTCCGCGAGCGCGTTGGCTGCCTGGAGCACGTCAACTGCCTGCTTTAGCGCCATTGCAAGCCAGCTATCGGCGGTCACCAGGATCCCCTGGCAATCGGGGGCCACGCTCGGCGTGCCCGCGATGCCTATCCGGGCATGCGCGAAGAAGCGCCAGAGCTGGTAGATGCCCTTGGCCATCTCGTCGAAGCCCATGCTCGCCTCAAGCACCGGGTCGTCGCCAAATCGGGCCTCGAACGTCATGCGCTTCGCCTTGCACTCGATGGCGGCGACGACTGTGCCGCCTTCGGCGGAGATCAGCACGTCCGGCGTGCGAAAACTGGCCTTTTTGGGCCCGTAGGTCGTCTCCCGGCTGACATGGTAGGGAGCCATCATCGCCGTCAGATAGTCGTGCACATATTGCTCGAAGCGGCGGCCGATGTCGGTCCAAACGCCAGCTCCTCCACGCACGACATCGAGGTACAGGCCGGAAGTATAGCGGTACATAACCAGCTCCGGTATCGGCGCGATCAGTCGCTCGCCGTCCGGACCGAAGGCCAGGATCGGGTAGCCACGCAGCAGGCTAGGTCGATACGCCGTATGGCGTCGCCCGGCGCGCATCGCGGCCGCGCTTTTCCTGGCGGTCGCGATCTCCAGGCTGAACCGCGCGAGCGCGGCATTTCGTTGCTCGAGCGTGATGCCCAGCTCCGAAAGATCGCGATCGCGGTCGATCACGGCGCCCCTGGTGAAGGCGCCGGAGAAATAGGCTCCCACCTTGACGAGCTGCGCGACGGAAATGCCAGCGTCCTCCGCGAAGAACTCTGCTGCCGAGCCCGACCCGTATAGGAACATCGACCGATAGAGGTTGGGCGCGTTCGCCACGCCGCGCTGCCAGTGAAATTGTCGCTGGGCTATGCGAGCCATCTCGTAGAGCACGTCATGCTTCTGGAGATATAGCCCATCTTCCGCGTTCTCGAGATCAATGAGATTGCTAAGAAGCAGCTGGAACACCGCGAAGCGATCGTGGCGCAGCACCCGCGTTTGCCCCGTGCCCAATCCCGGGCGCTTGCGCGTCGCCAGCAGCTCGTTGACCAGCGTCTCCATCGACCAGGGTGGAATATAGTACGGCGAGCCCAGCTCCGCGCCGATCGCTTCGCGTGGAAAGTCGGGCAGGAGCTGGTATGGAGGCTTGCCTCCCGCTTGATAGGCGCTGATCGCCGACATCGCCGCGATCATCGGCTCGTCGAGCGATCGTCCGAGATTTCGCTCCAGCTTGCGCCTGTAGATGTCGCGGCCGAGCGCGCTCATGTCACCCTCGGCTCTCGCGGTCCGGTTCGATATTTACATGCCGGAAGGCGTCGGCAAAAGCGTCCTGAAGTCCCTCTGAAGGCATCGAAAGAAAGGCGCAGGCGATCGGCGCGAACGCCTCGATCGCCTCGATGGGATCACGAAACTCCTCGCCCTGACGTGCTACCTCCAGGACCGCATAGACCGCGCGCAGATCGGCGCGGCGGACCTGATAGTCTAGGCTATGGCCAAACTTGTTCCGCACGCCGTTCAGCTGTTTGATGCCGGGTTTCACGAAAGCGGCGCTATCGCCGCTATTGGGAAGTAAGGCGACTTTTTGGGCGAAGGTAAGCCGGGCATCACCGATGTCGTCGACGTCGAGGCTTTGCTCAAGATAGGTCGTGAGGAAATTCTCGACGATGAGATGCGTACGCAAGACTCGCCCGATGGGATCATGGTCTGTCTCGGCGAGTTCCAGGAATTTACGGTTCGCACGCTCGAATTCTTCCTCGACCTCTTCCCAATGGGGCTCGAGAATAGCAAGAATGCGATCGATGCCGTGGATGTCGCGCATTGTCGAAATCTCCTGAGCGCGCAGCGCGCCTTCTTCTCAAAGGGGTGGCTTCATTTCTCAGGCTGAACGCCGCGAGAAGTGGCGTCGTCCATGTGCGGTAGCGACTTCTGCTCGGCATAGCCGAGCACCCGGCCGCCTCGGATCGCCTCCATCTCGTCGATCAGCCGCTGTGCCTTCGCCATCTGGCCGGGAGGCGGGTCGTTCGCGATCATCCAGCCGAAATTGCGGTCCATGGCATCGCCCACGCCGTCGAACGAGAAGTCGGATTCGGCCGATTTCTTGCGCATCCAGTTGAGCAGCCGCCAGCTCTGGCTCCCAAGCGGCTGCCCGGCGAGCGCACGATTGTGCAGCCACAGCAGCAGGTCTGCCACCTGGATGCCCGGACTGCGTGACGATTCGACCATCTCGAGCCGGCTGCCATAGCCTTTTTGCATCACGAACTTCTCGCCGAGCGTGACCTCGACGGCCTCCGGCGAGGCGGTGGAGAAATATTCGTGCCAGAAGGCGAGGGCCTTCGCGAACTCGTCCTGCTCGTCGTGTCGGATCAGGTCGATCGAGGCGCCCCAGCTCCGCGCCTGTGCCTCGATCCCGTCCATCAAATTGCCGAAGCCGACCGTGTTGGGCATGTGGCCCTGCCGGCCCAGCTTGCCGGCGCTATGGAAGTAGATGGCCTCGGGATTGTCGCGCGCCCACCGCATCACATTGCCGACAATCTCCGCCATCCGCTTGTCCGGCTGCGCGCTGGCAAGCGCTGCGACCTCGTCGCAGAACTCGACCAGTCCCTGCTCGGCAGCCCGGGCGCCTTTCGCCATCATCGCGTCCCAGAACCGCCTCGCAAGCGCGTCGGGGATAAGCTCGGCGAGATTGAACACCATCCAGAGGCGCAGCGGCCGGATACGGTAGATGTGCGCATAGGCGGCAAGATTCTCGCCATGGTCGAACAGAGCGTCGAAGATCTTGGTGGCGAGAAGATAGCGCTTCTCGACATGCGCGACGGCGAAGCGCGCACGGGCGCTCTTTAGTATCGAAAAGAGCCTAGCGGCGATCGTCTCTACACCTGCCTGCCCAAGCTCGCAGGCGTGCAGCTCCGTCGCTCCGATGTCCGCAAGAAGCGCGGCCATGTCGGCCGTCTTGACCACGTCAAAGTCGTCAAGCGTCAGAACCGCCAGCGTCGAGAACACTGGCTGGGCCGGATCGAACAGATTCTTGCCCGTGTTGCCGGCTTCGTCGACATAGGCGAACATCTGTAGGTCTCCTCGTCTCGCGCGGTTGCTGCTTACTGGTTCCGGCGCCGGCGACGCTCGGCGATCACCGCCAGGATCACGCGCACGGCATCGCCGATATCGGGATCTGCCTGCTCGATCAGCGCCTCGTCACCTTCCGCCTCGATCACCTCGGCCGCCAGTTCGAAGGCCTGCTGGCGCACCCCCGACAGGCCGTCGGGCAAGCGCACGCATGCATCGGTCAGATCGCGCAGAAGCCCCGGCGCCGCGCCCTGCTCCAGTAGTCCGCTCAGCAGATAGGTCGCGCCGTCCGAGAGATACCGCCGGTTCGCACGGGCGGTGAGGCCTTCGATGATCCGCATGCCGAGCGCGTAGGCGGCGGCACGCCCCAGCTCCTTGGCCTCGCCGGCGAGAGTAGCGCCGGCCTGGGTGAGCACCGCTTCCGCCAGCCGCCGCAGGTCGGGGACCGGATGCTCGTCGATCGGCATCCAGAGACCTTCGGCATCGCCTGCCCGCACCTGCAGCGCAGCGAAATGCCCGGCGATCCACACGACCTGCCCTTGCAGGTCTGCATGTCGCGCCAGCTCGAACGCGGTCTTGGCGGATTCGGTCGCGGCCGCAAGATCGCGCTTCGCGGCATAGTCGAGCGCAAGCGCGTGGTAGGCGCGTACCTGCTGCCGGGTGTCTCCCAGTTCCTGCCACAGCGCTAGCGCCGCGCGATCCTCGGCGAGCGCGAGGTCGTAATCCTCGAGCTGGCGCGCCGATGCCGCGATCCAGCCGTGGTTGAGCGCGATGTTGAGCGCTTTACCGGGCAAGGTGTCGAACAGTCCGATTGCCTGCCGATGCTTGTCGATGGCGTCGCGGAACCTGCCGGCCAGGCAATGGGCGAGGCCGAGGCCTCCCAGAACCCAGGCCTGGGCAGGGACCTCGCCCAGCCCCTTCCAGATGGCCGCGGCAGTCGTATAAGCAGCGACCGCTTCCTCCGGTTGCCCGAGCCGACGCGCGCATTCGCCGACCTCGCCCCAAAGCGAAGCGATCCGGTCCGATGGGCCGTTGTCGCCGAGTACGGCGATCGCCTGCTGCGCATAGTGCAGTGCGTCGTCGAACTGCATGGCGCGTCGATAGTCCTGGGCGAGCTGGTTCATTACCCAGGCGATATGGGCGGTGGCGCCTTCGTTCTCCCAGAAAGCGAGCGCGGCGCGATGCGCGTCGATAGCGCGGGCATAGTGGCGAAGCCGCGAGGCGGCGACGCCGATCTGGCCCTGGAGCAAGGCGGCGCCGCGCAGGTCGCCGGCCGCCTGCGCGGGGATCAAGGCGCGCCCGAGATGCACGAGAGCGGCTTCGTGATCGTGGTTCATTCCCGCCGTGAGGCCGGCAAGCGCATCCTGGTTGCGCGACTCGCGCGCCCATAATCCCAGATCGCTGGTGTCGGTGGCGAGAAAGGCACGGCAAAACTCGGCCGCTTCCTCGCTGCGTCCCTGCTCCAGCAATCGGATCGCCTGCCGCCGATTCTCCTCGGCGCTGAAGAATCCGTCCAGCAACTCGGCCATGCCGGCGAGCGGGGTGTAGCTGTCATGGAGAAGGTGCCGCTTGCGATAATATTGGACGAACAGCCGATCCGCGACCTTGTAGAGCGAATCGCGGCCGCCGGTCCTTCGCTTGCCCAAGACGATCTGGCGCTCGCGCAGCCAGGCGAAATGCTGCGCGATCCGGTTCTGCGTCGTGCCAACCCGTACTGCGAGATCGCTTTGGGAACAGGGCTCGCCCTGGCGGATGAGCGCGTCGAATAAAGTCTTCGTGCGCATCGGCATCTGGTCGATAAGCGCCTGATAATAGGGGGTCAGGTCGTCGACGAGCTTGTCCAGAAGCTCGGCCGCTGTGAGCGGGTCGCTCTCGAGCAGCAGATTGGCGAGCGCCACCGCCATGCGCGGTGCGCCGCCGGTGAAGCTCGCGAGCGCGCGCACCTTGGCCAGATCGAGGTCGAGATCGGTCTTGCCCTCGAGCGCGGCGCGGCGCTCGAAATAGAGAATGTGGTCGGCCTCGGTCCAGGGATCGAGCGCGAACTTCGCGAAGGCATGGAACAGGCGCTGCTCATAGTCCTGATCGACCTTGTCGGATACCGAGGTTGCGAGCAGCGCGAGGCGCTGGCTCTCGGCGAGCAAGGCCCGCAAGCGTGATTGATCGACGGGATCGTGGAACACATTGGCGATGAGCTCGTCGAAATTCTCCACGACGACGATCGCGATCGCGCCCGTTGGCACGGTATCGATCGCCGCTTCCAGCTCTACCAGCGCTTCGCCCCAGGCTTCCGGAGGGTCGTCGAGGAAAAGCCCAGTGACGCTCGAGGCCGGCTTGCCCAGGAGCGCGCGGGCGATCTCACGCAGGAAGCTCGACGGAGTAGAGACGTTGCGCTGCTCCTCCGGCAGGACGAAGACCCGGGCGGGCAGCTCCTTGTCCCGGACGCCCAGCTCGATCGCGCGGGCGAAGAACGACTTCCCGAACCCGCGCGGCGCGCTGATCAACGCGTGCTGGCGGGTGCCTTCGCCGTTGATCAGCGTCTCGATGACGGCTTCGATCAGCAGATCGCGGCCGGTCGACAGCAGGCGCACCTGGGCGTCGCTCATCGCGTGCGGGTTGAAGCGCGATATGTCCATCAGATGCCTCCGCGTGCCGCGCGCCAGGTTTTGAGCAGGTTCTGGACAAGCCGATAGCCGCCGGTGCGTGGGTCACCGCGCACGAACTCCGCTAGCTCGAGCCGTCGCTTGACCGCGAGCGAGTCCTGTCCGAGCGGCTCGCAGAGCGCATCGATCGCGGCATTGCTGATCTTGCCATGCACATCCTTCGCCATCGCGTTGAGCACCGCCTCGGCGGCACCACGAATGCCCGGCTCGAACCGGCGCGCCAGCCGCTCGTCGAACTGCTGATAGAAGGTCGCGAACAGCTGCTGCTGCAGGCTGTTCTCCGCGACGTCGGCGATCTGCTCCGGCGTCGAGCTGCCGCTTGCGCGAAGCTGATTCATCGCGGTCTGGATGAAGAACGGGAAATGGTCGGGAAGCTCGGCAAGCAGCGCCGCCGTGGACGCCGGCGTCCAGCCTGTCAGCTTGGCGATTCCCGCGAGTTGGACGACCAGCGCCTCGGCCTCGAGCTGCGCCAGCGGCTGCAGGTTGACATGCTGGAGATCGTTTATGACGAGACCCTCGATCTCGAGGTCCTCAAGGAACAGCTGGATGCTCACCGACCCGGCGATCGCCATGGTAAGGCCGGCATTGCGCCATGCGCGCAGCGTTGCCAAGACGATCCGGATATCGTCGACATTCTTGTTCTGGCGATGCATGTTCTCGAGAAAGAATGGCAGCTCGTCGATTAGCAGGATGATGCGGTTGCCCTGCGCGAGCTGCTCGCGCGCCAGGCGCTCGACGCTTTCCTTCAGCGGCTCCCAATATTCGCGCACGCTCGCATCGAGTTCGAGGCCGCCTTCGATCCCGCCGCCGCCGGCCGAAACCTTGCGCACCCGCCGCTGGACCGCATCCGCGATACGGCCGGGAATGAGGCGTGCGGCGTCCCACTGCTTGCGCAGCCACTGGACCCGATCGGCAGGAAGCGCGCGCAGGAAGCCCGAGAAGAACTCGCTCAGCGACTTCATGTCCTGGACGTCGAGATAGATTGGTGTCGTCGCAGGCGTCTCCGCCAGCACGCGCGCGGTCTCGACGAGAAGTGAACTCTTTCCGATCCGGCGCCAGCCCTTCACGAGCAAGCTCGTGCCGTCGGTCAGGGACTGTGTCGCAAGCGCGATCTCTGTCGAGCGGAACTTGAAGTCCGCTCCGCTCACCGGGGGTCCGGCAATAATGCGCATATCGTGCCTCCTTGACATCTTGATATCAGAATATTTGATATCGTCAATCCAGATATCAAGAGGAAGACTTGTCGTTCGCGAGAATTTGGTAGGATGCCGGCCCGCCCAAGCGATCCAGCTCGGTCAGGCCGGGCGCGATAAGCCATTCGACGAGTTGCCGCGGTGTTACCTTGCCCGCCAGCACGCGCAGCACGCCTTCTATGAACACCTCGTGCTCGATGAGCGTAACCTCCTCGGCAGCCTGTGCCTTCTTGCGCGAATGCTCGTCGAAGCGCGGCTTTCCGAGCGTGACCCGGTGCATCGCTTTGTCGTACCCCAGCGCCTTCTGCAGGATCGCGAACGCCGCCTCCTTGGCCAGCAGCGGCGGCTTCTTGGTAGTCGTCTTGCACTCGATGAGAAGCGCGTGCACGCCGAGCGTAAGCAGCAGATCCGGCGCGTTCTGCTGCCTGCCGTCGTCGATCTGTCGAATCGACCACGAGGGCTCTCGCGTGAGCAAGGCGATTACGGCATCCTCATAGTCGGTCCCGAGCGCGTCATTGCAGCGCTCGACCAGCGCCTCGACGCCCAGCCGTTCCGCAAGCTGGCGATGCGCCTCGCGGAACTTGTCCTGCCTGAAGCCTATGCAGGAGGCGACCGCATGCAGCAAAGCCGACATCCGCTTCTCGCCGCCGACCGCTTGCTGGACCTTGTCCTTGGCAGCGGTGAGCAGCTGGTCGAACGTCTCGATTCCTTGGCGCAGCAAGGCAACGGCGCGCTGGCGCCCGAAGCCCGGCACGTTCTCGCGCTGCGCGACGCGCAATATGTCGAGCGCCTCGACGGGAATGCCCCATTGGATCTGGCGGGCGAGCATTTGCAGCTTGTTGGTAAGCGTCTGCGGATAGCCCAGCTCGGGCACGCTCGCGATCCGACGAAGCCCATCCAATACCCAGGCTATATCGGCGGCGAGGCGGTGAAGCTGCCCCGAAGGCAGGTTGGTCTTGCGGCGAATCTCGCGCTCGGGCGCGCCCGCCGCGAACAGCGCCAGCGCATGCGCGCCTTGATTGGCGCGGCGGTCATTGCGGTCGACCGCCGCGAGCAGCGGAAATGCCTGGAGAAAGCCAACCGAATCAACATAGCCCTTGCTCGGCCATGGCAGGTAGCGGGAAGGACGCTCGCTGCCGAACTCTGCGCAGGTGCAGACCCAGTGCAGAAGCCCGGTCAGATAGCGCTCGAAATCGGCGTCGATGTCCGCTGCGTGCGCGCACATCATATCGAGGAAGCCGACAGCGGTGAGCGGGAGCAGCCCCGATTGGGCGACGGCCCTGCCGACAGGCGTAGCTAGAAGCACGTCGAAGTCGTCGTCGACGAAGCCTGCGCGGATCAGCCAGTCGGTCGCGGTCGCCGCCTTTGCCACGACATCGTCGAGCTTGTGCGGATTGCGCTCCCGGATCTGATGCCAGAGCAGGCTCAGGCGAAAGAAGTCGACCAGCGCCGGTCGGGTGTTGACGACACCGTGAGCGATCAGTGCCAGCACGCTGCGACGCATCGACAGGCCGACGAGCCGCGATACGACATTGTCGTTTTCGGGGCGCACGATAGTCGCGGCATGGCTCCGCTCGATTTGGGTTCTGGGCAGCAGCACCGCATAGCCGTCAGGGTGCAGCCCTAGCCGGCCCGCGCGACCCGACATGTTGCGATAGTCGGCGCGCGTCAGCATCGTGCCCTCCCGCTCGCCATAAGCGTAGGTCAGCTTGGCGAACACGACTGAGCGAAACGGAAAGTTGACCCCGGCGGCGAGCGTCGACGTCGCGAAACAGGCGCAGAACGCAGAGGTGGCGAAGCCCTGCTCAAGCACCTGCCGCTCCTGCGCCGTCAGGTCCGCCGAATGGAACGCGACCTCGCGTCGAGCCAAGTCTTGGAGCTGCTCCGAAGCCTCGGTCGGCTCTGAGAAAAGCGCGATCTGCTCGGCAAGCTCGATTCCGCGCACAGTTTGCTGACGCCCGATGGCGAAGCGCGCTGCCAGCTCCATGGCCTCGTTCCGGCTTTCGGTGAAGATCAGTACCGGCCCTCTGCCTAGCGCGATCAGCTTTCGCGCGACCTCGACGGGGTCCTGGGGAATATGCTCGCCTTCGAGGCAATCGAGCGCGTCCTCCTGGCCGAAGCGCACCTCATAGGCGGTGCCGCCCGACCAGACCTGCTGGATCAGATCGACGTCGCGGTCCTGGCAGCCGACCAATGCGCAGCCGAGCCATTCGGCCAGCTCGCCCGCGTTGCCGACCGTCGCGGTCAGCCCAACGATCTGCGCCATGCCTTGCCGCTTGAGGATGGTGCACAGGGTCTCGATGTTGGGCCCACGGCCCGGCTCGCCGATGATCTGCAGCTCGTCGGCGACGATCACCGAAGCGGTGACGTCGAGCTGCCCGGACAAGAGCAGCGCCAGCGCCTTTTCGTAGGTCGCGATGGTAAGGCGGGCGGCCGCCTCGCCTTCGTCGCGGTCGCCGGTGCTCAGGCCGATCGACACCTCGCTGCCCAGCCGTGCGACGAAGTCGGCATATTTCTGGTCGGCGAGTGCGCGGTGCGAGACGAGGTAGAGGCAGCGATGACCGCGCTCGAGCCCGGCGAGGATCGCGATCTCGCCGACCAAGGTCTTGCCCGAGGAGGTCGGGGCGCAAGCGATCATGCTCCGGCCGTCGGCGACGCCGGCCTCGATCGCCTGCGTCTGGATCCCGGTGAAATCGCGAATGCCCCAGCTGCGGATTTGCGCGGCTAGCGCGGCCGTCCAGCCTGGCGCCGAGACAGAATCTATGTTCATTCGGGCCTCCCCACCCAAGTTCAATTCGCGCCCGCGCTCTAGCGCGGAGATTTGCCCGAGCTTTAAGGAAGCATGCATGATCGAAGCAAGGAACGCATCACGCGTGATCGCTAAAGCTGTGGAGCAAAGAAACTCCATTTCGGATGAGTCCTGCTTTGCCGCTCGACTTGGCGAGGCTGGCCGCTAGTCGTTTCCGGGATGCTGGAGACTGACACGCAAGGCCGCATTACCGCTGCTCAGGCAGCGCTGGATGAGCTAAAGGAAGGCGGGGCCTCGATCTCGCCCAGGGATGCCGAGCAGTTGCTCGGGGACGCGATCGGACCACTGCTCGAGACGAGCGGCTACGCTCTCGAGCGCACGGCGGCGCAGCGCGACAAAGGCATGGATTTCTTGGCTCGCCGGCCTGCGACCACCGACGCCGATGCGGTTACGATCGCCATCGAATTGAAGCACACGCGCGCCAGAATGTCCGTGTCGGCGATACGACAGCTTGTCGGCGCGGCGATGATGGCTGGCGTGGACCGCGCGGTGCTGGTTAGCAATGCTGGCTTCTCGCAATCTGCGCATGAGGCGATCAGGCAAAGCCTGCCGGTGCGAATCGAGCTCCTGAGCTATGACGGGCTGGTCGATTGGACTCGGGCGATCGCGAGCGAGCGAAAGGCTCCCGACCGGCTCAGCCAAGGGATAAAGATGTTCAGCCGCTTTTTGGCGATCGAGATCGCTCGCGATCCGAGCGCGCTCGAGCGCCTCGAATGGTATCATATTGAGCCCACCATCGCGGAGATATTCGATGGGCTCGGCTTCCAGGTCACCCTGACGCCGCCCGCGAAGGACGGCGGTAAGGACGTGATCCTGGCGTTCACGCTCAATGGCAAGGCGGTAGAATATTATGTCGAGGTGAAGCATTGGCGTTCGGCGACCAAGGTCGGATCGGGTGCGGTGAGCGATTTCATTGAGGTGATCGCTCGCGACAAGGTGGCCGGCGGTCTCTTCCTGTCGACACATGGTTATACCGGCAATGCGTTCGAGTATCTGACCCAGCTCGACCGTGAGCGGATCAGGTTCGAAGGGCGCGACAAGGTGCTCACGCTTTGCCAGACCTATTCGAAAGCACAGGCTGGGCTATGGTCGCCACCTGCTTCGCTACGGGAGATTTTGCACGAGAAGATAGGTTAGCGGCGCTTTTGTAAGCGCTAGCCGATCATGCCCGGCAAGTTGCCAGCCCGTCGCAGAATCTTGTGGATTTCCGTCGCCTGCATATTGTGGGCAACGTTGCGGCACGTCATTCGCGGACTATGGGGCGTGGACGAGAAAGGCCGGCGATCGGCATTGCGGATTTGGACAGGCAAATCGCGGACTCGGCAAGGCGACTGATGGCTTTTCTCGAGGAGAACAAGGCCAGCGAGGTTCTCGACTATCCCTTTGGCTATTCCTATCCGCGCAACTGTTGCGAAAGCGCATCGATCATCTTCATGCTTCTGCTTCAGGAGCGCTATGGGGTGTCCGGCGTGACGATCGTGCGCGGGACAAAGCCACGCTTGTGGCAGCATCACTATTGGGTGAGGGTTCGCGGCCTTTGCTATGACCTCACCGCGCACCAGTTCGCGGGGCGCCGGCCTATTATCGGCGTCGAGCGGCATAGCTTCTTCGCGACCTGGCCCCATCAGCGCGCGACGTATCAGGAGGGATTCGTCGATAGTCACGCGGTGATCGATCTCTTCCGGCGTGGCGTGATCCCGTTCTGATCAAAGGTCCTGCGCAGGGAGTAGGTTGAGTGCCAGAAAGCGAGGCGCCGGCCGAAGTCGCTGACCGGAGAACCGCCACGCCTGTCGGCGAGCGCCGTCGATATTTGAGGCCGATCATCCCCAGCGCCAATTGACCGGCACATTACGATCGATCTCCCAGCGACGATCCAAGTCCCACTCAAAATCGCATCGACCGTCCTTGCCAGCATGGTGGACTTGCGGCGGCAGTCAGGCTGCCGCCAGTTTCTGTTCCTGGTTGCCTACCAACGAATCGACAGGATCTCGATGCATATGCAGACGGCGGAATGCTCGTTGATGTTGATATCGATTTCCAGCGCGGTGGCGAAGGCCCCCTCCTAGCCCGCCGCCCGCACCGTGCTTTTGAGACACGTGTCAGCTGGCAACCTTGCAGGGCGAGTGTTCGTCGGGGTGCAGAGGTCGAATGTCTGGCGATGATTTTTCGTGCGGACAGGCGCGATGCATTCAAAGGTAAGATACGATAAAAGCTCTAGCCCCAATCCATGACCGCCTCACCATGAGGCTCCTAAGACATCTTGACACTATTTGATAAAATCAGTAGTAAAATCTCCTAGTCTGCATCTATCATCAAGATGATATGGCCAGATATAATGTAAAATAGTATATTTCTATAGTAAATTAGGAATTTAAAACAATTATATAGTTGGTTTTTTCGGGTTCTCTTCTGGAAATAAAAGCGGCGCGTTAGCGGTTGAGGCATTTGCGCGGCCGAGCAGTTATCCTCGTTAGTGGATAAGACTGGAAAATTATCTGCCGAGGCGAACGCCTCACGCGCGCTTTCGGAATTTCGCCTTAATCACTTTGCCGCCCACGCGAAGCTGATCGAGATAGTCGGACCACCACTGCGCCATCCGCACACGCTCATTCCAGTGCGCTCCGCGATGGTACGCAGCCCGAACGCGATCCTTCTCACCGTGCGCCAAAGCGCGCTCGATTGCATCCGGGTGCCAAAGGCCCGACTCATTGAGAAGCGTACTGGCCATCGCTCGGAAGCCGTGGCTGGTCATCTCGTCGTGCTGGAAGCCGAGCCGGCGAAGCGCGACGTTCATTGTATTTTCTGATATCGGGCGCTTGGTCGTGTGCAGCGCCGGAAACAGAAACTCGCTCGAGCGCGCAAGCGAGCGCAGATCCTGAAGGATGAAGAGCACCTGCCGAGATAGGGGCACTGCATGCGGCTGCTTCATCTTCATCCGCTCCGCGGGTACGCGCCAGACCTTCTCCGCGAAGTCGATCTCGGTCCATTTCGCCTGCCGTAACTCCCCCGGTCGCAAGAACACGTGTGGCGCGAGCCGAAGCGCATAGAGCGTTTCCGGCCGACCCTTGTAGTCCTCAATCGCCCGAAGCAGTTCGCCGACCTTCTTGGGCTCGACGATCGCCGCATGGTGCTGCACGCGAGGAACCGTCAGTGCCCCTCGCAGGATGTCGGCGGGGTTCTTCTCCGTGCGGAGGGTCGCGAAGCCATAGCGGAAAACCCGCCCCGCAAAGGCGCGTAGCCGAACCGCAGTTTCGTGATGGCCCCGGCGCTCCACTCGCTTGAGCACATCGAGCAGTTCATGCGGCGTCACTGAGGCGATCGGGCGCTTCGAGAGGCCGCCGAGCAGTTCGAGGAACCAGCGGGCCTTCTTGATCGTGGCAGGAGCCCGCGCTTCTCGTTCCATCTTCTGGATGTACTCTTCGGCCACCAGGCCAAAGGTGGTCTTCGCCGCCAATTCGTTTTGGAGGCGCTTTTGCCGCTTCGCCTCAACCGGATCGAACCCGTCCTCCAGCTCTCCCTTGGCTGCATCGCGCTTTCTCCGCGCCTGCTGCAGGGTCACGTCCGGGAAGCTGCCGAGCGACAGCTTACGTTCAATGCCGCAGCAACGGTAACGGAAGCGCCAGAGCAAGGCTCCGGATGGCTGGACCAGCAGATAGAGGCCGTCCGAATCAAAAACTTTGAAAGGACGCTCCGCCGGTTTGAGTGACTGAACCTGTACCACAGTAAGCATGGGGCCACGCCTCCTTGCACGTTCGTGGCCCCACGTTTCGTGGCCCCTTTTGCGTGGGCCACGGCGGAACAAAGTGAGATTTTGTGGGACCGCCAAGAGGCAATATACCGCAGATTTCTGCGGTTTTCTAGGCATGTTCTCAATATGTACTGGTGCCGCTTACAGGACTCGAACCTGTGACCCCCGCATTACGAATGCGATGCTCTACCAGCTGAGCTAAAGCGGCCCTGTCGAAGCGCTCGGCTTCGAAGAGAGCGCGCGCTTACCAGCATGATCCCTAGCTGACAAGCGTTGCGATTTGCTTGCCACCGCCTTTTCGGGGCCCGCGCCCCGCAAAAATACCTACCCGTTCGGCTTTACGCGTCGTTTACCACGGGGGGTGCACAAGCGTGTCCAAGGATCGGGCCAGTTCGCCCGCAACGGAGCACGCGCATGGACATGGCTCGCGGGATCAATGAGCCCCTGGACCCGGCCCCCGAGGGCTCGAACGACGACGCCGTCACCGAGCGCCCGATCGAGATCGGCGCAGACGAGCGCCGGATGCATGTGCGCGCCTATAACTATTGGGTGTCGCTGCTCCACGGGCGCGCCTACCCCTCGATCGAGGATCTCGATCCCGACAATATCGCCGATTTCGGCCCGCACAGCGTGCTGCTCGATTTCACCCGCGGGGTGGAGGATCCGGCGATTCGCTATCTCGGCACGATGCTGCGCGAGGAATGCGGCTTCACGCCGGCGATCCAGACGATCGGCGAAGTGCCCAGCCGCTCGCTGCTCTCGCGGCTGACCGATCATTATCTCCAGATCATCGCGAATCGCGCGCCGATCGGCTTCGAGGCCGAGTTCGTCGGGCAGCGCGGGCACAATACGCTCTATCGCGGCATCCTGATGCCCTTCTCGTCGGATGGAGAGACGATCGACTTCATCTATGGCGTGATCAACTGGAAGGAACTGGTCGATGCCGAGACACAGGCGCGGCTCAGCGCCGAGGTCGAGGAATCGCGCCGCGCGGCGCCGCTGAACCCGGTTGCCGCTGCGGTCTGGGCCGATGGGCCCAGCGCCGGCTTCGATTCGCCCGAGCCCGAAGCGGCGCAGATATATGGCGAGACGCTTGCCGACCAGCTGATGCTCGCGCGCGAATCGGCGGCCGCTGCCCGCGCGTCGGACCTGCGCAGCCGCTCGGCGCTCTATCGCGCGCTCAGCCGCGGCTATGATTTCGTCCTCGCCGCCGAGCAGGCGCCCGAGGATTATGCCGAGCTGCTCGCCGATTCGGGGCTGAGCGTTCAGGCGCGGGCGCCGATGACGCCGGCGGTGAAGCTCGTCTTCGGAGCCGATTACGACAAGACCCGGCTCACCGAATTCGCCGCGGTGCTCGCCTTTGCGCGGCGCCAGGACATTCCGCAGGGTGGGCTCGACGCATTCCTCGAAGTCGCCGAGGGCGGCATCAAGGGCGTGGTCAAGGCCGAGCGCGAGCATCGCCGCCCGGCGCCGAAGCGCGACGTGTTCGCGCGCGCCGCCGAGGAACTGCGCAACCGTCCGCCGCTCGGCCATGTCGAAATCGATGCTGGCCAGGACGAGTTCGTCGTTCTGCTCGCGCGTGCGGGCAGGCAAGGCCTCGATATCGTCGCGAGCATCACCGGCGACGCGGCGCTGACCGAACGCGCGATCCGCAAGGCCGCCGCCTGAGTGCGCTAAACTAGTAGCAATCGTTACTTTATTGCCTGCCAAGCCTTGAGGTCGCGCGCCGCCAAGGGCATAGCGGCGGGCATGAAAAGCATGATGACGTCGCTAACGCAGGCGTTCGAGGCGCGGCTGCTCGAAGGAGCGCTGCCGGGAGAGTTGGAAGGTTTCGACGAAAGCGAGCGCGCCGAGGCCGCCGACTTCGTCGCCGAAGCCGCGGCGGTGCGCCCGCCGGGCGGGCCGCAGATCCGGCTCGAAACCTATCTCGACGAGGAGCGCCGCAGCATGCGGCTCGCGGTGGTCAACGACGACATGCCGTTCCTGGTCGATTCGATCGCGAGCGCGATCGCGACGCACGACATCGCGATCTTCCGCATCATCCACCCGGTGATCGCCGTCGAGCGCGACGGCGCCGGCAAGCTCGTTTCGATCGGACCCGATGCCGCGGCGGCGCGGCGCGAATCGATGATCTATATCGAGATGGAGCGCAGCGACGCGCGCACCCGCCGCGCGCTGGTTGCCGAAATCGAGAATACGCTCGCGCAGGTGCGCAGCGCCGTCGAGGACTGGCGCGCGCTCCAAGCGGCGATCGTCGCCGATGCCGCGAACCTGCCGGAGGAGGGCGCGGCGCTGCTGCGCTGGTTCCATGACGGCGCGATGACCTTGCTCGCGCACGAGAAGTGGCGCGCCGACGGCACGACGTCGGACCAGCTCGGGCTTGCGCGCTTCAAGCTCGATACGCCGATTCTCGCCGAACCCTCGCGCAAGGCGGCGATCGACTATTTCCGCCAGGGCGGCGAAGCGCCGCTGCTGCTCAAGTCCAATTCGATCTCGACCGTGCATCGCCGTGTGCCGCTCGACATCGTCGTGCTGCCGATCCTCACCGGCGCCGAAGTTATCGGGCTGTCGATCCATGCCGGGCTGTGGACCAGCGCCGCGCTGTTCGCCGATCCGCAGGAAGTGCCAGTGCTGCGCGCGCGGCTGGCGGGCCTCGAAAAGAAGTTCGGCTTCGACCCCAAGGGCCACACCGGCAAGGCGATGGCGCATGCGCTGACCGCACTGCCGCACGATCTGACCGCGGCGTTCGATGCGAGCTCGCTCGAGAATCTCGTGCTGACTTCGATGTCGGTTGCCGATCGTCCGCGGTCGAAGCTGGTGCTGGTGCGCAGTCCGCTCGGGCGCCATCTGTTTGCGTTCGTGTGGCTGCCGCGCGACGAGATCTCGACCGGGCGCCGCGAAGCGATCGGCGACATGCTTGCCGAAGCCGCCAACGCCAAGCTGATCAACTGGTCGATCGCGCTCGAAGACGGCGTGGTTGCGCTGGTGCGCTACACGCTCGATTTGCGTGGCGGGGGTGTCATGCCCGATGCCGACGAGCTGGATGCGCGGCTCGCGCGGATGCTGCGCGGCTGGGTGCCCGCGGTCGAGGCGGCGCTGGCCGAACAAGCCGGCAGTGCCTCGACCAGGCTCGCGCTGCGCTATGCCAGTGCCTTCCCCGCGGTTTATCGGACGACGACGACGCCCGAGGAAGCCGCGCTCGACATTCTGCGCATCGCGACGCTCGAAACCCCCGGTGCGCGATCGGTGCGGATCACCCCGCACCCGATCAACAAGGGCGCCTATCGCGTCAAGCTCTATGCCCAAGGCGGTGCGCTGGCGCTGTCCGACGCAGTGCCGGTGTTCGAGAATTTCGGCTTCCGGGTGCTTGAGGAAGTGCCGACCCAGCTCGCCAATGGCAGCTTCGTCCATGACTTCGAAGTCGCGCTCACCGGCACCTCGCAGGCGCTCGCCCGCGAGCCGCAGCTGGTCGAGGACGCGATCGCCGCGGTGCTCGAAGGCCGCGCCGAGAACGACCTTTTCAACCGGCTGATCGTCGAGGGGGCTATGCGGCCGCGCGCGGTCGTGCTGTTCCGCGCCTGGTTCCGCTATCTGCGCCAGACCGGCTTGAGCTACGGCATGGCAACGGTGGTCGATGCGCTGCGTCGCGCGCCGGCGGTTGCCGCCGCGCTGATCGAGCGGTTCGAGGCGGCGCATGATCCCGAGCGCGTCGGCAAGGACGATGACGCGGTCAAGGCCGCGGCCAAGGCGATCGACGCCGGGCTCGACCAGGTTTCGGCGATCGATGACGACCGCATCCTACGCACGCTGCGGGGGGTGGTGCTGGCGACGTTGCGGACCAACGCTTTCGCGCCGGCTGCGGCCGAGGCGCTGGCGTTCAAGCTCGATTCGGCCAAGGTGCCCGGGCTGCCGGCGCCGCTGCCGTGGCGCGAGATCTGGGTGTACAGCCCCCGCGTCGAGGGCATCCATCTGCGCGCCGGCCCGGTGGCGCGCGGCGGGCTGCGCTGGTCCGACCGGCGCGACGATTTCCGCACCGAGATCCTCGGGCTGATGAAGGCGCAGCGCGTCAAGAACGCGGTGATCGTGCCCACCGGCGCCAAGGGCGGCTTCTATCCCAAGCTGCTGCCGTCGCCCGCGCAGGATCGCGACGCCTGGCTCGCCGAGGGCACCGAGAGCTATCGCATCTTCATCCGCTCGCTGCTGTCGATCACCGACAACATCGTCGCGGGCGAGGTGGTGCACCCGGAGAGCGTGGCGATCCTCGACGGCGAGGACCCGTATTTCGTGGTCGCCGCCGACAAGGGCACGGCGACCTTCTCCGACGTCGCCAACGCCATCGCAGTCGAGCGCAACTTCTGGCTGGGCGATGCCTTCGCGTCGGGCGGGTCGCACGGTTATGACCACAAGGCGATGGGGATCACTGCCAAGGGCGCCTGGGTATCGGTCCGCCGGCATTTCCTGGAGATGGGTGTCGACGTGCAGTCCGAGCCGGTGCGCGTCGCCGGCTGCGGCGACATGTCAGGCGACGTGTTCGGCAACGGCATGCTGCTCAGCAAGTCGATCAAGCTCGTCGCCGCGTTCGACCACCGCCACATCTTCCTCGACCCCGATCCCGACCCGGCGAAGAGCTGGGACGAGCGGGCGCGGATGTTCGCGCTGCCGCGATCGAGCTGGGCGGACTACGATCCTGGGCTGATTTCCCAGGGCGGCGGCGTGTTCGCGCGCACCGAGAAGTCGATCCCGCTGACCCCCGAAGTCCAGGCGATGCTCGGGCTCGAGGTTGCGGAGATCGATCCGACCAGCCTGTTGTCGGCGATCCTCAAGGCACAGGTCGATCTGCTGTGGTTCGGCGGGATCGGCACCTATGTGAAGGCGGCGAGCGAGAGCCATATCGATGTCGGCGATCCGGCGAACGATCGCATCCGCGTCAACGCCGAGCAGCTCCGCGCCAAGGCGATCGGCGAGGGGGCCAATCTGGGCGTCACCCAGGCCGCGCGCATCGCCTTCGCCAGCCTGGGCGGGCGGATCAACACCGACTTCATCGACAATTCGGCGGGCGTCGATTGCTCGGACAACGAGGTCAACATCAAGATCGCGCTCAACCGGGAAGTGATCGAAGGCCGGCTCGACTTCGAAGACCGCAACACGCTGCTCGCCGAAATGACCGACGATGTCGCGCATCTGGTGCTCGAGGACAATCGGCTCCAGACGCTGGCGCTGTCGTTCATGGAGAATGACGGCGCGGTATCGCTGCCGAGCTATGTGCGCGTGATCGAGATCCTCGAAGGCGCCGGTCGGCTCGATCGCGCAGTCGAGGGGCTGGCGTCGAACGAGGACCTGCTGCGCCGGGCGCAGGAGGGCAGGGGGCTCACCCGGCCCGAACTGGCGGTGCTGCTCGCCTCGACCAAGCTCGCGCTGCAGGATGCGATCGAGAACGGCCAGCTGGGCGCCGATCCCGAACTCGAGGACGATCTGCTCGCGGCCTTCCCGCAGGCGATGCAGAAGCGCTTCGCGAACGCGATCGAGGAGCATCGCCTGCGCAACGAGATCGTCGCGACCAAGCTCGCTAACCGCATCGTCAACCGGCTGGGCGTACTCCACGCCTTCGAGATCGCCGAGGAGGAAGGCGCCGCGGTGCGCGACATCGCCGCGATGTTCGTCGTTGCCGAGCGGCTGTTCTGCCTGCGCGACACCTGGGCTGCCGTCGAGACTGCGGCGATCAGCGAGGCCGCGCGGCTCGCGCTGCTCGACGAGATGGCAGTGGCGGTACGCGGCCAGGTCGCCGACCTGCTGCGCGTGTGCCGCCCGGGCGCCAGCCCCGCCGAAGTCATCGCGCGGTTGAAGCCGGGGATCGATGCGCTCGACAAGCAGGCCAAGGCGCTGCTGCTCGACGAAGTGAAGAGCCAGAGCGGGCGGATCTCCGCCAAGCTCGAAGCCGCAGGTGCGCCGGCCGAGCTGGTCGAGAAGGTCATCCGGCTCTTCGAGATGGACGGCGCAGTCGGGCTCGCCGAGCTGAGCGCGCAGAAGGGCATCGACGAGACCGTGCTGACCCGCGCGTTCACGCATCTGGGCCAAGCCTTGGGACTTGACTGGGCGCAATCGACCGCGGCGCGGATCACCACCGGCGATCCGTGGGAGCGGCTGCTCATCGCGGGGCTGGCGCGCGACTTCCAGCAGCTGCGGCTCGAATTCCTGAGCCGTGCCGAGGGCGATCCGCAGGCGGCGGTCGATGCCTGGCTGGAGGCCAACCGGCCGCGGGTCGAGCAGTTCGCCAATCTGGTGCGCCGCGCGCGGCAGGCCGCAATGCCCAATGCGGCGATGCTCGCGCAGATCGCCGGGCAGGCGCGCGTGCTGCTGGGACGGTGAAGCAGGGCCGGCCGAAATAGGATTTGGCCGGCTTAACTTCGCACTTTGCGCATTTTTTCATTCCGAAAATTGCGCGGTGTTGAAACAAGATTAGCTGGGTTTTGGGACGGGGTTTACCGTGTCAAAGAGCCGGGGCGCGATGATGAGGCCACGCCCGGGCGCAGTGCAGCAGACGAAATCCTACATTGCAAGCCGGCGAGTCTTTTGGGCGCGCAGACGCGCGCACCCACCCGCGCAGACGCGCGCACCCACCCCCGGCCCCTCCCTTTCAGGGAGGGGAGTCTGTTAGGCCTCGATGTCGCGGCGGACGGGGGTGCGGCGCAGGATCAGGTACATCGTGCCCAGGCAGGCCGCGATGCCAACGCCACAAATCGACGCAAGTCCGATGTAAAGTCCCGACATCGAGTTCCTCTCCATATGTTCTGTGGCAAGACTGTCCGGGTTTGTTGCGCGACGCAATAATATTCGTTGCTGCATTGCAGCGGGACTTTGCTGCGGGTGCGAGATTTGGGATGTTGCCCAATCTATCCCCCCTGCACGGCAGGGATGATCGGGTCGCGCTGTTCATCCGATTATGGGTGGGTCAGAAAAGGTTGGGCTCGCTTCGCTCGCACCCACCCCAGCCCCTCCCTTTCAGGGAGGGGAGTCAACTAGAAGCATCCAAATCATTGCAATTGCGAATCGTTCGCGTTACCCGCGTGTGTCAACCATCGAGTTCTCTCCCGCTTATGCATGGTACCCAAGCCGCTGCCGCAAAGGCCAAGCGCAGCCGGAAGAGCTTCTGGCTGAAGCAGCTGCACACTTGGCACTGGATGAGCTCGGCGATCAGCCTGATCGGGCTGCTGCTGTTCGCGATCACCGGCTTCACGCTAAACCATGCCGCCGAGATCGAGGCGACGCCGGCCTCGGTCGAGAAGGCGGCGCAGTTGCCGCCGCCGTTGCTTGCGATGGTGAAGCCCGACGACGCGCCCGATTCCAAGAAGCCGCTGCCTGCGGACGTCGCCAAGTTCGTCGGCGAGAAGCTGGCGATGCCGACCGCGGGCGACGCCGAATGGAGTGTGGATACGGTCTATCTCGCGCAGCCGCGCCCGGGCGGTGACGGCTGGATCTCGATCGACCGGGCAACCGGCGAAGTAACCAGCGAAGTCAGCTCGCGCGGCTGGATCGCCTATCTCAACGACCTCCACAAAGGGCGCAATTCGGGCGCGGTGTGGAAGTGGTTCATCGACCTCTTCGTGCTCGCCTGCATCGTCTTCACGCTTACCGGCCTCGTGCTGCTGTGGATGCATTCGAAGCACCGCAAGAGCACCTGGCCGCTGGTCTTCGCCGGCCTCGCCATTCCGGCGGCGCTCGCCGTCTTCTTCATTCACTAAGGGGTACGCCATGCAGATCCGACTGACCGGTCTTACCGTAACCGCGCTGGGGGCGAGCGCGCTCGTCGCCGGCCCGGCGGCGGGACAGACGCTCGACCTGACGATCACGATCCCCAAGCTCAGCGTCGCCGAATATCACCGGCCGTACGTGGCGGTGTGGCTCGAAAAGGAGGGCGCCGCGCCGCGCTCGCTCGCGGTCTGGTACGATTTCGATATGAAGGCAAACGAGGGCACCAAGTGGCTGCGCGACATTCGCCAATGGTGGCGCGCCTCGGGCCGCTCGATGTCGTTCCCGGCCGATGGCGTCACGGGGGCGACGCGCGCGCCCGGCACGCACAAGTTGAGCTTCACCGCAGGGCGCGGGCCGATGCCGGCGCTGACCGGCGGCAGTTACACGCTCGTCGTCGAGGCGGCGCGCGAGGTCGGCGGGCGCGAGCTGCTCCGCCTGCCGTTCAGCGTGCCCGCCGGGGGCACCGCCAAGGCACAGGGCTCGGGCGAGCTCGGCGCCGTCAGCCTGACCGTTCGTCGTTGATACAGGGGGAACTCATGAAGCTACGCACACCATTGCTTGCCGCCGCCGCGCTGCTGACGCTCGCCGCCCCCGTCGCCGTCCAGGCGCACCGCATGTGGATGCTGCCTTCGGCCACCGTGGTCTCGGGCAACGACGTCTGGGTGACGGTCGACGCCGCGGTCTCGAACGACCTGTTCTATTTCGAGCACCAGCCGCTGCGCGGCGATCCCAAGGTATGGGCGCCCGACGGCACGACGAGCGAAGTCGAGAACAAGGCGACCGGACGCTATCGCACCACCTTCGACGTCCACCTGACGCAGAAGGGCACGTACAAGGTGGCGATCGTCAACGAGGGCGTGATGGGCAGCTACATGCTGAACGGCGAGCGCAAGATGCTGCCGCGTGGCACCACCACTGCGACGCTGGCGAGCGCGATCCCCGCGGGCGCCACCGAAGTGCGCACCAGCGAGACCAGCAGCCGCAACGAGGTGTTCCTCACCTCGGGCGAGCCGACCACGACGGTGTTCAAGCCGACCGGCAAGGGGATCGAGCTGGTGCCGGTGACCCATCCCAACGATCTCGTCGCTGGCGAGACCGCGACCTTCCAGTTCGTCCTCGACGGCAAGCCGATGCCCGATCAGGCGGTGACGGTGATCCCGGGCGGCATCCGCTATCGCGACAAGCTCAACCAGATGGATCTCAAGACCGACGGCAGCGGCAAGGTGCAGATCAAATGGCCCGAGCCGGGGATGTACTGGCTCAACGTCACCACTGGCGGCGGGCGTGGTCCGGGGGGCCCCGGCGGGCCGGGTGCCGAGGGCGGTGCCACCCCGGCGGCGCCCGAGGGACCGGCGCCGCGGCGCGCCAATTACGTGACGACGCTCGAGGTGCTCGCACCCTGAGGATCGCGATCCCGCCTGCGCTTTCGGCGGGGGCATTCCATCGCCGGGCGCCGGGCGCCGCCGTGACCTCGATCGGCGGCGCGACGATGGGCACGCGCTGGTCGGCGCGTATCGTCGGCGCGCCGGCAGGCGTGCAGGCGGGCAGCGAGGCGGTGCTGGCGCGCGTGATCTCGCAGATGAGCCAGTGGGAGCCGGGGTCGAATCTCAGCCGGTTCAATCGCGGGGCGCCGGGGACGTGGCGGTCGCTGCCGCCCGAATTCAACGTCGTGCTCGCCGCGGGGCTGCAAGTCGCCGAGGCGAGCGGGGGTGCGTTCGATCCGGCGATGGGCGCGCTTGCCGAGCTTTGGGGCTTCGGTGCTTCGGGGCGGACCGACGCGGTGCCCGATGCGGCGCGGATTGCCGAGGCGCTGCGGCTCGGCGGGCGGAGCGAGATCGAATATGATCCGCTGCTGCTGCGCGCGCGACGCTATGGCCGCGCGGCGCTCGATTTTTCGGGAATCGCCAAGGGGTACGCTGTCGATGCAGTCGCGGCGCATCTGCGCGGGCTCGGGCTCGCGGACTGGCTGGTCGAGATCGGCGGCGAACTGCGCGGCAGCGGGATCAAGCCCGACGGCCAGCCCTGGTGGGTCGATCTGGAGGCCGTGCCGGGGGTGGCGGCGGCGCCGTTCCGGGTGGCGCTGCATGGGCTCGCGGTGGCGACATCGGGGGACTATCGGCGGTATTTCGAAGTGGACGGGCGGCGCTATGCGCATACGCTCGATCCGCGCACGGGGATGCCGCTGGACAATGGCGTGGTGGCGGTAAGCGTGCTCCATGGCGAATGCATGTTGGCCGATGCCTGGGCGACGGCGCTGACCGTGCTCGGGCCCGAGGCAGGACCGGCGCTGGGCGAGCGCGAGGGGCTGGCGATGCGGATGGTGACGCGAGACGGGCGCGAGGTGTTGTCGCCGGCGTTGGTGGCGATGCTGGAGTAGGGGGGCACTCCTCCTCCGTTCGTTTCGAGCGAAGTCGAGAAACGGGGCTGGGTAGTGCAAGCGTTTCTCGACTTCGCTCGAAACGAACGGGTGGGGAAACTCCCCGGCGAGCAGGGAGGGGAGTTTACGCGTCCGCCCAGCTGCGCAGGAGGTTGTGGTACACGCCGGTGAGCTCGATCACCGAGCGGTCGGTGCCGCCCAGTTGGCCGGTGAGGCGCTGCACGGCCTGGTCGAGATCGAACAGGATGCGGCGGTTGCCGTCGTCGCGGATCATCGACTGGAGCCAGAAGAACGAGGCGACGCGCACCCCGCGCGTCACCGGGGTGACGTGGTGGAGGCTCGACGAGGGATAGAGCACGGCCTGCCCCGCGGGCAGCTTGACGCGCTGGACGCCGAAATGGTCCTCGACCACCAGCTCGCCGCCGTCATAGGCGGCGGGGTCTTCGAGGAATACCGTCATCGACAGGTCGCTGCGGATGCGGAAATCGGTGCCGCGCTGGATGCGGATCGCATTGTCGACATGCGTGCCGAAGGTCTGGCCCTCGCCATAGCGATTGAACAGCGGCGGGAAGACCTTCAGCGGCAAAGCGGCGGCGAAGAACAAGGGCGATTTTCCCAGCGCCTCGAGCACCAGCGCGCCGGCTTCCTTGGCGGCGGGGCTGTTCTCGGGAAGCTGCTCGTTCTGCTTGGCGAGTGCCGACTGGTGGCCAGAGGTGACGTTGCCGTCGACCCATTGCGCGGCGTCGATGACTCCGCGCAGCCGCGCCACGCCGGGCGCGTCGAACAGGTCGGGGATCGCGATCATCATGCGAGTGGCCTTCGATTGCGGGCGGGTGGCTGCCGCCCCCCTGGAAATAAGCGGCAGCCGCGAACAGTGTACCCGCTTTGGCTGCCGCAATTCCTGGCCCAGATCAATTAAAGGCGCGGACGGCGGACCCGCTGGGGGGGTAGGTCCGCCGCCCGCGCCTCCCCCTTTTCTCAGAAGCCGTAGGTAAGCGACAGGATCGCCGCGCGGCCGTCGCCGGGAGTGGCCCAGCCATTGTTGCGGACGCGGGTGTAATAGACCTTGTCGGTGAAGTTCTTGACGTTGAGCTGCGCCTTGATCTGCTCGTTGACCTGGAAGGTCGCCACTGCCGAATGGACAAGATAGTCGTGCGAGCGGTACACCGGCGTCAGCGTCGAACCGCCGGGGGCCGCCAGCGCGGGCAGGTTGAGTGCGAAGCTGCCCTGATAGGTTGCCGCATAGCCGAGCGTCAGTCCGAAGGGCAGCTCGTACGAGGTGAACAGGCTCCCCGAATGCTTGGGCGTGTTCTGAAGCTCGGCACCCGCCGCCGGATCGCGCACCGACGCGCTGTTTGCGCACGCTGCGCTCGGATTGGCCAGGCAGAAGTCCGAAACCGACTGGAGCAGCTTCGGCTTGAGATAGGTGTAGTTCGCCGTCACCGACCAGCGCGGGGTGATCTTGCCCACCGCGCTCACCGCGACGCCGTCGACGCGCGACGCACCGTCGAGCACCTGGTCGGGTATGGTGACGTCGTTCGACGGCACGCGGTAGCTGTCGCGCTCGTTGCGGAACAGCGCCGCGCTCAGCAGCAGCTTGCCGTTGGCGACTTCGGCCTTGACGCCGGCTTCGTAATTCTTGGCGCTTTCGGGCTTCACGTTGCAGGTGAGCGCGGTGCATGCGCCGTTGACCGCGCTGATCGAGGGCGTGCGCGAATTGCCGTGCGCTACGTAGAGCGTGAGCTCCTCGACCGGCTTGTAGACCAGCCCGACGCGATAGGAGAACAGCTTGGCCTTGTTGCGTAGCGTCGGGCCGATGATGATCGGCCCCTGCGGCGTGGTCAGGGTCGCGGCCGAAGCCAGCGCATCGGTGCGATAATTGCCGCTGTTCGATTCCCAGCGCACGCCGCCGTTGAGCTCGAACTTGCCGATCTTCATCGCGTCGAACAGATACAGCGCGTAATTGGTGACTTCGCCTTGCTGGCGGCCGGTTGGCGTCGGATTGACCGGGCCGGTCCAGACGTTGCTGCCGTAATTGAAGCCGGCGGGCCCCGCGATCACTTCGTTCGGATTGGCGATATTGATCAGCGGATAGGGCAGCGTCGTCGTGTTGGCGTTGCGGTACACGCTGCCGTTGGTCAGATTGTACTTCTCCCACGTCGCCGAAGCGCCCGCCACCAGGGTGTGCTCGATCCCGCCGGTGTTGAACACGCCGCGCAGATCGAACTGGTCGTACATCAGCTGGTTCTTCGAATCGCGATAGGTGCCGCGCGGGCCGCCGATGAGATAGTAGCCGGGCGGCGTGGTCGCCGGGCAGGCAGCGCCGGTCGGCTGGACATTGGTGGCCAGGCAATAGGTGCCCTGCGGCGGACCGACGATGGTCAGCTGCGTCACGTTCTGCCAGCGGGCGAGATTGCGCAGCGAGAAATTGCTGTTCAGCTCGTGCTCGAACGTGATCGTTGCCTGATCGACCGTGATCTCCTGCGTATCGACGTTGCGATAGCCGTAATAGGAACTGCGATCGACACCCGGGACTTCGCCGTCGTTCACCGCGTTGATGAAATACGGCACGCCATATTGCGGGATGTTGTCGTCCTCCTGGTGGAGATATTGCAGCGTGAGCTTGGTCGGGCTGCCCACGCCGATCGTGACGGCGGGCGCGACGCCCCAGCGCCTGTAATCCTCGACGTCGCGCCCGGGCACGTCGTTCCGGTGGACCATCGCGTTGAGGCGCAGGCCGATCAGCTCGCTGGCGCGCAGATTGAGATCCACGGTGCCCCGATAATAATTGTCGGTGCCGATACCGGCCGTGACGAGTCCCCGCGTCTCGGCGAGCGGGCGCTTGGTGACGAGGTTGATCGAGCCACCGACCGAGCCCGACCCGCTGGAGACCGAATTGGCGCCGTTGACGATCTCGAGCTGCTCGAGGTTGAACGAATCCGAGCGGCTATAGGCTGCGCTGTCGCGCACGCCGTCCTGGGTGATGTCGCTGCCTGCCGAATACCCGCGCAGGGTAATCGCATCGGCGGGCGGGCTGCCGCCCTCGGCCGCGCCGAAGGTGATGCCGGGGACGGTGGAGAGCATGTCGCGCAGGGTGAGCAAATTCTGCTGCTCGATCGTCTCGGCGGTGATCACGGTGACGGTCTGGGGCGTGTCGCGGACGGTGCGCGTCGCCTTGGGGCTTTGCTGGTGCGGCTGATAGGCCTGGCCGGTGACGATGATCGCTTCGCGTTCCTGCGCCGTGCTTGCCTGGCCGCCGGCTTCCTGCTGCAGCGCGTCGGCGAGGGCGGGCTTGTCCTTGTCGTCGGCGGCGCTGGCGGGTGCGGACGCAATGAACCCCACGCACGCAAGCGCGAGAAAGGCCGGCGAAGCGGCAGGCGTCGAACGCATCACGGAAATCCCCCTGTTGTTGTTACGGGGGCAGCTATTGCGAGTCAGTCGCAGAGTCAATGATATTGCGAGCGGTTTGCAACGTTGTCGCAAAATGTTGCGGGTTCAGCGAGGCACTGCGTAGGCGGCAAGCAGCCAGGTGCGCAGCGCGCTGGCGAGGTTCGGGGGCGTGTCGCCCTGGATGCGGGCATGGTCGATCGCGGCGATCAGCGCGCTCAGCGGCAGCGCGCGGGCCGCTGCTGCCGCCTCCAGCGCGTCCCAGAAGATCGGTTCCAGGCTGATCGAGGTCTGGTGCCCGGCGATGGTGACCGATCTTTTGACCGGGCCGCGGAACCCGCCCTGAGGCGGATCGACCTTCATTCGCTGTCGAACAAGGCGGCCAATTGCTCGACCATCGTGCCGGCGAGCTGCTCGGCGTCCATGATCGTCACGGCGCGCTGATAGTAGCGGGTGACGTCGTGGCCGATGCCGATCGCCACCAGCTCGACCGGCGAGCGCGTCTCGATCCAGTTGATCACCTGGCGCAGATGGCGTTCGAGGTACGAGCCGCTGTTCACCGAGAGCGTGGAATCGTCGACCGGCGCACCGTCCGAGATCACCATCAGGATCTTGCGCTCCTCGGGCCGCCCGATCATTCGGCCATGCGCCCACAGCAGCGCCTCGCCATCGATATTCTCCTTGAGCAGCCCCTCGCGCATCATCAGCCCCAGGCTGCGCTTGGCGCGGCGCCACGGCTCGTCGGCCTGCTTGTAGACGATGTGGCGGATGTCGTTGAGCCGGCCGGGCTGGGTGGGGCGGCCCTCGGCGAGCCATTTCTCGCGTGCCTGTCCGCCCTTCCACGCGCGGGTGGTGAAGCCGAGGATCTCGGTCTTGACGCCGACGCGCTCGAGCGTGCGCGCCATGATGTCGGCGCTGATCGCGGCGATCGAGATCGGCCGCCCGCGCATCGATCCCGAATTGTCGATGAGCAAGGTGACGACGGTGTCGCGGAATTCGGTGTCGCGCTCGATCTTGTACGACAGCGACTGCATCGGATTGACCACGACGCGCGCCAGCCGCGCCGCGTCGAGCAGCCCCTCGTCCTGGTCGAAATCCCAGCTGCGGTTCTGCTGCGCCATCAGCCGGCGCTGGAGCCGGTTGGCGAGCTTGGTCACCGCGCCCTGCAGATGGACGAGCTGCTGGTCGAGATACGAGCGGAGGCGATCGAGCTCCTCGGCATCGCACAGTTCGGTCGCGGCGATCACTTCGTCGAACTGGGTCGTGTAAGGGCGATATTCGAACTGCGGCGGCAAGTCACTCCACGGGCGGTTGGGGCGGTTGGGCATCATGCCTTCCTCGCCTTCGTCGCCGGGCTCGCCGTCGCCATCGTCCATCATCTCGGACTGGCTGTCCTCGCCCTGCTCGCTTTCGTCGGACTCGCGCTGCTCGCCGCGCGCCTCGACCTGGCCTTCGCCCTGCTGGGCTTCGCTCTCGCCGTCCTCGTCGGTCTGCTCGTCCTGGTCGTCGGTGCCCTCATCGTCGCCGCCGCCTTCGTCGGCCTCGTCCGGGATCATCTCGCCTTCGATCAGTTCGAGATCCTGGAGCAGCTTGGTCGCGAGGCTGGCGAACGCCTTCTGGTCGTCGATCGTCAACGCAAGCGCGTCGAGATCCTCGCCGGCGCGCTCCTCGATCCAGTCGCGGATCAGCGCCATGCCCATCGCCGCACTGGCGGGGGCCTCGCGTCCGGTCAGCCGCTCGCGGACCATGAGGCCGAGCGCCGTCGACAGCGGCACTTCCTCGCGGTTGCGCGCGCGCGAGATGGGATCCGAGCGCAGGCGCAGCGCCAGCGAATGCTCGAGATTGTCGGCGATCCCGGCATAACCGCGCGACCCCAGCGCTTCCACGCGGGCGCTCTCGACTGCGTCGAATACGGCGCGCGCCACCGGCTCTTTCGGTGCGCCGCGCTGGTGGATCGCGGTGTCGTGGTGGCGCATGCGCAGCGCGAAACTGTCGGCGAAGCCGCGCGCTTCCGCGATCTGCTCGAGCGGCAAGGTGCGCGAGGGCATCGGCACCTTGATGCTCTTGCCGTCCTGCCGCGGCGCTTCGGAGGTGAAGCTGAGCTCGGCCTCGGCCTCGCCCGACAGCGCGCGCGCGGTGCCGCCCAGGACGTTGCGCAACCGTTCGAGGGGGGAATCGACAGCCATTACCAAAGCACCTTACAGCCGAACGCGGCGATTTCGCGGTCGCGCGTGAGGACGACGAGTTCGTCGATCAAGCCTTGCGCGGCAAGCACGCGATCGAACGGGTCACGATGATCACCCGGCATCAGGCCGGCCCTCACCGCATGATCATGCCGAATGGGGAGAAGATGAAACCCGTCTTCGCGCACTCCCTGTTCAAAACGGTCGATCTTGTCGGTCATCTCCGGCAGCTTGCCCAGGCGCACCTTGATGGACATCTCCAGGGCCGACGCTGCGCTCGCATAGACGGTGTTCGCATCGTCTTCGAGGACGGCGCGCGCGGGCTGAGACAGGCGAGCGTCGTTCGCCCACCACCACATCAACGCATGTGTATCGACCAGGACCTGCATCAATCCGCGCCCGAATATTTTCCTTCCCAAGCGGCCAGTTCGTCCTCGCCAAGCGGATCGAACCAGACCGAGTCAGGAATGTTGCGCAATTCGGGCCAGCGACCGGGCCTGCGCTTCGGCTTGTCCGGCTCGTTGAACGGAACAAGCTTGGCGTAGGGAATGCCCGCCTTGGCCAGCACGATCTCCTCCCCGGCATGCGCCCGGTCGAGCAGCCTCGAAAAATTGGTCTTGGCGTCGTGGACGTTCACGAAGTTGCGCGGATCGGCTTCGGCCATCGCTACCTCCAAGGTGGACTAGGCAAGTTAGTCCACCGCTGCCGCGATCTCAAGCCTTGCCGACCACGCTCTCGGGCAGATCCTTGCCGAACACGCGCTGATAATATTCGGCGACCTGCGCGCGCTCGGCCTCGTCGCACTTGTTGAGGAACGAGAGGCGGAAGGCGAAGCCGACATCCTTGAAGATCAGCGCGTTCTGCGCCCAGGTGATCACCGTGCGCGGCGACATCACTGTCGAGATGTCGCCGTTGATGAAGCCCTTCCGGGTGAGATCGGCGACGCGGACCATGTTCTCGACGGTCTGCTTGCCGTCGGGCTGGTCGTATTCGCCCGACTTGGCGAGGACGATCTGCGCCTCGACCGCGGCGGGGAGGTAGTTGAGCGTCACCACCACGTTCCAGCGGTCCATCTGGCCCTGGTTGATCTGCTGGGTGCCGTGATAGAGCCCGCTGGTGTCGCCGAGGCCCACCGTGTTGGCGGTGGCGAACAGGCGGAACCAGGGGTTGGGGCGGATCACGCGGTTCTGGTCGAGCAGCGTCAGCTTGCCCTCGGTTTCGAGCACGCGCTGGATCACGAACATCACGTCCGGGCGTCCGGCGTCGTACTCGTCGAAGACCAAGGCAGTCGGGGTCTGGATCGCCCAGGGGAGCAGGCCTTCGCGGAATTCGGTGACCTGCTGGCCGTCCTTGAGCACGATCGCGTCGCGGCCGATCAAGTCGATGCGGCTGATATGCGCGTCGAGGTTGATGCGGATGCACGGCCAGTTGAGGCGCGCGGCGACCTGTTCGATGTGCGTCGACTTGCCGGTGCCGTGATAGCCCTGGATCATCACGCGGCGATTGTGCGCGAAGCCTGCCAGAACCGCGAGCGTGGTATCGGCATCGAAGACATAAGCGGGATCGAGATCGGGCACGCGCTCGTCGGCCTCACTGAACGCGGGGACTTCCATATCGATGTCGATGCCGAACACGTCGCGCACGCTGATCGTCTTGTCGGGGGCGTCGAGAATCGTCGTCTCGCGGCTGTCGGGCTGGGTGTTGGGGATGTCGGCCATGGCGCTCTTCCTGGTGTCCGCGGGCGCGGCGTTGGCCTTCGAGTTAGTCCCTCGCTTGCCGCACCGCAACGACGGATGTTCAGTCGTTCTCGAACCTGGGCAGCCCAAACATGTCGACGAAGCGCTGCCCGGTGCCGAGGTCACCAGTGACCGCGACGCGGCCTTCGCGGATCGACTCGGCCAGGGGGATTGGGCCGTAGAAGGTCCAGGCGAGCTTGAGCGGCTCGCCCGCGAACACGACCTCGGCGCCCTCCGGATCGCGGCGCTCGATATCGAGGCGCCCATTCGCGATCTGCGCGCGGAACGGCTCGCCGCCGATGCGGAAGCCGAGATCGGGCGCGAAGTCGGGGTCGGTGCGATTGTCCATCATCGTGCGCAGCGAGAGCATGAAGGCGGTGTTGCTGAGCGGCAACGTCACATCGTGTGCGGGCGAGCCCGCCGCCCAGCGGCTCAGCGCGAAGATCGGCTCTTCGAGTGCGCGGCCCCATTTGGTAAGCTCATAGACCTGGGCGTTAACGGGCGAGGGCAGCGCGCGGCGGCGCAGGATGCCGGCGCGCTCCATGCCCTCCAGGCGCTGGGTCAGGATGTTGGCGCTCAGCCCCTCGAGTGCATTGCGGACCTCGCCAAAGCGCCTCGGCCCGAGCAGCAATTCGCGCACGATCAGCAGCGTCCATCGCTCGCCTACCAGATCCATCGCAAGCGCCGTACCGCAGGCGTCCCGATACCAGCGGCGCATCTGGCTGAGATCACCGGTGGTTATTTTTTGTGACTCCATAGTTGTTTTTTATAACCGCGTCGGGCATCCAGATCAAGAAAGCGATTCGCGACACACGCAAAGCGGAGGTTTGCATGACGGTCGAAACGATGCTGGCTCCGCCCGAGGTGCTCGCGGCGCGCGCCAAGTCGCGCTGGCCGGGTGAAAGCGCCGAGTACCGGGCCGCGCGTACCGCCCTGCTCGCCGAGGAAATTGCGTTGCGCCGGCAGATCGAGCGCGTGGCCGAGCGGCGCCGGGCGCTGCCGCCGGGGCCGGTTGTCGGCGACTATTGGTTCGAAGGTGTCGAAGGGCCGGTGACGCTCGCCGAGCTGTTCGGCGACAAGGAAACGCTGGTTGTCTACACATGGATGTTCGGGCCCGAGCGCGAACGGCCGTGCCCGATGTGCACGTCGCTGCTGTCGGCCTGGGAAGGCGAGGCGCGCGACATCCAGCAGCGCGTCGCGCTCGCCGTGACGGCACGGTCGCCGCTCGACAAACTCGAGGCGTTCGCCGCCGAGCGCGGCTGGCGCGACTTGCCGCTCTATTCGGACCCGAGCGGCGACTTCAGCCGCGATTACAATGCGATCGTCCCCGATGCCGGCGAGATACCGCAGCTGCTGGTGTTCACACGACGCGGCGGCACGATCCGCTTCTTCTGGGCCGGCGAGATGGACGACACCAGCGCCGATCCCGGCCAGGATCCGCGCGGCGCGCCCGATCTGATGCCGCTCTGGACGATTCTCGACTTCACCCCCGAGGGGCGCGGTGCTGAATGGTATCCGTCGCTCACCTACCCGAACGCTTAGGAGAAGAACGATGCCGCAGATGATCTTCGTCAACCTGCCGGTGAAGGACGTCGCCAAATCGACCGTCTTCTACGAGGCAATCGGCTGCACCAAGGATCCGCGCTTCAGCAACGAGAACGCCAGCGCGATGCAGCTTTCGGAGGAGATCGTGTTCATGATCCTCGCCGAGGAATTTTTCCAGACCTTCACCCCCAAGGCGATTGCCGACGCGCATGCAGCCACCGAAGTGCTGATCTGCATCTCGCGCGACAGCCGCGAGGCAGTCGACGCGATCGTCGACGCTGCCGTGGCGGCGGGCGGCAAGGCCGATGTCGGGCCCAAACAGGACATGGGCTTCATGTACGGCCGCACGTTCGAGGATCCAGACGGCCATGTCTTCGAGCCGATGTTCATGGACCTGGAAGCAGCGATGGCGGCCTTCCCCGAGGGCCCGGCGCACGAGCCGGCCTGAGGAGCGCACGATGTCCTTCCAGGCCTATTTGACCAATATCGAGGCGAAGACCGGCAGGAGCCCCGCCGACTTTCGTGCCTATGCCGCAGACAAGGATTGGCTGGCCGAGGGCGTGTTGCGGCCGGACATCAAGGTCGGCGGTGTCGTCGCCGACCTCAAGGACCGGTTCGGGCTCGGCCACGGCCACGCAATGGCGATCGTCGCGCTGCTCAAGGGCAGCAAGAAGGAAGGCGACGCCTGATCCGATCGACAGGAGAGTATCATGGACAAGCAGATCACCACCTGCATCTGGTATAACTACACCGCCGAGGAAGCCGCGAACTTCTATGTCGGGCTGTTCCCCGGCGGTCGCATCACCAGCGTCCAGCGGACCCCTGCGGACACGCCTTCGCAAAAGGCGGGCGACGTTATCGTCGTCGGGTTCGAACTGATGGGGCAGAAGTTCATCGGGCTGAACGGCGGGCCGATCTTCCCGCAGACCGAGGCGGTGAGCTTCACGATCCACACCGACGACCAGGAAGAGACCGACCGCTTCTGGAACGCGATCGTCGGCAATGGCGGGGCCGAATCGCAGTGCGGCTGGTGCAAGGACAAATGGGGGGTCAACTGGCAGGTCACCCCCAGGCAGTTGATCGCGCTCGGGCTGGAAAACCCCGATTGTGCCGCGGGCAAGCGGGTGATGGAGGCGATGATGGCGATGAAGAAGATCGACATCGCCGCGATCGAAGCCGCGGCCGCGGGCTGAGGAGGGCGTCATGACAATCGAGATCACGGCATTCAACTGGGTCCCCGACTTCGCCCGCGGTTTCGTCCGCGACCTCCGCCCGCGCTGGGCGTGCGAGGAACTCGGGCTGCCCTACACGACGCGGCTGATCAGCCCGATGCCCCCCAAGCCCGCCGACTATCTGTGCGAGCAGCCCTGGGGGCAGGTGCCGGTGCTCCACGATGGCGGCGTCCAATTGTTCGAGAGCGGCGCGATCCTGCTCCACCTCGCCGAAAAGGACGAACGGCTGCTGCCACGCGATCCGCAGCGGCGGGCGACTGCGATCGCCTGGCTGTTCGCCGCGCTCAACAGCGTCGAGCCCTGGCTGTTCGAGCTGGCAAATGTCGAGATATTCTCGAAGGACGAGGATTGGGCGAAGCTGCGCAAGTCGAGCCTGGTCCGGGATACCGGCAAGCGGCTCGACGGTCTGGCCGACGCGCTCGGCGACCGCGAGTGGCTGGGCGAGGCGTTCGGCGTTGCCGACATCGCGATGGTCACGGTGCTGCGCGGTGCCGATCACGCGGACCTGATGTCGAGCCGCCCGCGGCTCGCCGACTATGTCGCGCGGGGCACCGCGCGCCCCGCATTCGAACGCGCGATTGCCGCGCAGCTTGCCGACTTCCGGCCCGAGCCGGTCGCGGCGTAATCCGAGGAGAGAGACGATGCCTTATGTCGATGGGTTCCTGACCCCGGTCCCGACCGCCAACAAGGAAGCGTACCGCAAGCACGCCGCGGAGGCCGCCGACCTGTTCCGCAACCTCGGCGCCACGCGGATGATCGAGGCTTGGGGCGACGACGTGCCCGACGGCAAGGTCAACGATCTCAAGCAATCGGTGCAGCTCAAGCCCGACGAGACCGTGCTGTTCAGCTGGATCGAATATCCCGATGCCGCGACCGGCAAGGCCGCGGGCGAGAAGATGGCGAACGATCCCAGGACCGCCGAGATGATGAAGAACATGCCGTTCGACGCCCGCCGGATGGTCTATGCCAGCTTCGATTCGATCCTCGATCAGGGGGCGGGCGGCACGCCGGGCTATGTCGACGGCTTCGTCGTCGCGGTGCCGGATGCGAAGAAGGACGCCTATCTCGCGATGGCCCGGAAGGCCGCGGGGATGTTCGAGAAGCATGGCGCGCTGCGCGTCGTCGAGACCTGGGCCGCCGACATCCCCGAGGGCAAGGTCACCGATTACACCCGAGCGACGCTGCGCGAGGAGAACGAAAACGTCGTCTATTCGTGGATCGAATGGCCCGACAAGCCGACCCGCGACGCCACCTGGGAGAAGATCATGGCCGATCCGGAGATGCAGCCGGGCAACGACATGCCCTTCGACGGCAAGCGGATGATGTGGGGTGGCTTCGTGCCGATCCTCGACGAGAAACTCGGCTGAGCGGGAGAGACACGATGACCAACCCTCACGGAACACCGATCTGGTACGAACTGATCACCGGCGATCCCGATGCGGCGGGCGTCTTCTACGCGAAGGTGATCGGCTGGCAGCGCGGAGAGACGCCCGGCAGCACCACTGACGGCAGCGGCGGCTATCAGGTCTACGCCGCCCCTGACGGGCAAGGCGTCGCGGGGATGATGCAGATCCCCGAAGGCGCGCCGCCCGAGCCGCGCTGGTTCAGCTATGTCGGCGTGGACGACGTCGATGCCGCAGCCGCGAAGATCGCGGCGGCGGGCGGCAGCATCCAGATGCCGCCGACCACGATGGAAGGCGTCGGGCGGATGGCAATGGTCACCGATCCACAGGGTGTGCCCTTCTATGTGATGAAGGGTGCCAGCCCCGAGGCGAGCACGGCGTTCAAGCGCATGGCGCCTGGGCATGGCGAATGGAACGAGCTCCAGACCAGCGACGACCAGGCCGCGCTCGCTTTCTACGGCGAGCAGTTCGGCTGGATCAAGGACGGCGCGATGCCGATGGGTCCGATGGGCGACTATACCTTCCTCAGCCACGACGGCGGGGTGATCGGCGCCGTGATGAAGGTGCAGGGCGGCAAGCCCCCGCACTGGAACTACTTCTTCCGCGTCGGCGGGATCGACGAGGCCAAGGAGCGGATCGAAGCGAATGGCGGTGCCGTCGTGGACGGGCCGCATGAGGTTCCGGGCGGAGACTTCGTTATCTATGCCAAGGATCCGCAGGGTGCCGCGTTCGGCGTGGTCGGCTCGCGCTGATGCTCGAACTCTACGCACACCCCTTCTCGTCCTATTGCTGGAAGGTGCTGATCCCGCTCTACGAGAACGACACGTCGTTCACGTATCGCTCGCTCGAGGAGCCGGGTAACCCCGCCGAATTCGCCCGGCTCTGGCCGATCGGCAAGTTCCCGCTGCTGGTCGACGACGGCAAGCCGGTGATGGAATCGAGCATCATCATTGAGCATCTCCAGCGCTTCCATCCTGGGCCGGTCGCCTTCATCCCCGGGGGCGACGCGGCGCTGGAGGTGCGGATGCTCGATCGCATCTTGGACAACCATGTCATGAACCAGATGACGCGCGTGGTGGTCGATGCGATCCGCGGGCCCGAGCGGCACGATTCCGTGGAAGTCGCGGAGGCCAAGGCGGCGCTGCAAAAGGCCTATGCCTGGCTAGATCAGTGGATGTCGGGGCGCGAATGGGCTTCGGGCGATTTCTCGCTCGCCGACTGCGCCGCCGCGCCGTCGCTCTTCTACGCCGACTGGGTCGATCCGATTCCCGAGGCGCTGATCAGCCTTCGCGCCTATCGCGCCCGCCTGCTCGCCCGTCCTTCGGTGGCGCGCGCGATCGACGAGGCGCGGCCCTACCGATCCTATTTCCCGCTCGGCGCGCCCGAAAGAGATTGAAGGAGTAACCATGCGTAAGATCATCGGCGGCGCGTTCGTCTCGCTCGACGGCGTGATGCAGGCACCGGGCGGCCCCGAGGAGGATCCGACCGGCGGCTTCTCTCATGGCGGCTGGCTCACCCAGATCTTCGACGAAGGGCTGGGCAACCAGGTCGACACGCTGTTCGGCCAGCCGTTCGATCTGCTGCTGGGGCGGCGGACCTATGAGATTTTCGCCGCGCACTGGCCGTTCGTGGCGGAGGACGACCAGATCGGCGCGATCTTCCGCGACAACCGCAAATATGTGCTGAGCCGCAGTGACGATGTCGATCTCCGCTGGAAGGGCAGCGAGCGGTTGGAGAGCGTGGAAGATGTTGCGCGGATCAAGGACGGGGCGGGGCCGAACCTGGTGATCCAGGGCAGCTCGACGCTCTATCCGCAGTTGCTCGAACGCGGGCTGGTCGACCGGCTGGTGGTGATGACCGCGCCGATGTTGTTGGGCCACGGCAAGCGGTTGTTCGGCGAAGCTACGCCGGCGGGCCGCTGGCGGCTGATCGAGCATCGCGTGACGGTTAACGGCATGGCGATGGGGACGTATGAGCCGGCGGGGGCGATCGAGACGGGTTCGTTTGCAATGGAAACGCCGACGCCGGAGGAGTTGGCACGGCGGGAGAAATGGGAGGCGGAGGGTTAACTCCCTCTCCCATCGGGAGAGGGAATTCTAAGCAAATGCCGGGGCGCTCTTGAGCTGCTGGTACGCCTCGATCACCCGCTGCAGCCGCGTCTCGTGGCTGCGGTCGCCGCCGTTGCGGTCGGGGTGGAATTTCCGCACCAGTTCCGAATAGCGCTTGCGCAGCGCCGTGCGGTCGGCGTCGACCGCCAGGTCGAGCACCTTCAGTGCTTCGCGGTCCTTGCCCGAGAGCGGCCTTCCGTCCTTGCGCTCGGCCGTGTCCTTCATCCGATCGCGGAAGCGCGCGCCGATCGCGTCGAGCGGGTCGGCGAAGTCGGCCCAGCGCGGGGGCCGGTCGGCGCCGCCGCTGGCGTTGAACGCGCGCGTCTCGCGCTCCCAGCCGGCGAGCGGGCGCTGCGCGTCGTGGATCTCGTCGGGGCTCATCCCCGCGAAGAAATTATACCCCGAATTGAACGCGCGGACGTGATCGAGGCACAGCCAGCGGAACGGCGGCGGTCCGTCGCCGCTGCGATAGGCACCTTCGAGCAGCGGCGCGCGGAATTCGCCCGGCTCGCCGCAGCCCGGCTCGGCGCACAAGCGGCCCTCCGCCTCCACTCGCCCGTGGAAACGGGCATTGGGTCGATCCTTTTTCGGCTGAGCGTCAGCCACGCTACCTCCCTTGAGCAAACGGGGTATATAGGCGCGATGACCGACCCTTCCAGCGGCGGACTCGCCGATATCATCGCTGCCCGTCTCATCGCCGCGCTCGCTCCGACGACGCTCGACGTGATCAACGACAGCCACCAGCATAGCGGTCATCTCGGCGACGACGGCACCGGCGAATCGCACTGGACCGTGGTGATCGAGAGCGAGGCCTTTGTCGGCCAGTCGCGCGTTGCGCGACAGCGATTGGTCAACACCGCGCTCGCCGATCTGCTCACCGGCCGCATCCATGCGCTGGCGATTCGGGCACGCGCACCGGGAGAATAAGCATGACGGCGTACAAGCTCTGGTATTGGGCGGAAATCCAGGGCCGGGGCGAGTTCGTCCGGCTGGCGATGGAGGCGGGCAGGATCGCCTATGTCGACATGGCGCGCGAGCGCGGTAGCGAGGCGCTGATCGCCGACATGAAGGCGCGGAGCGATCGCCCGCCCTTCGCACCGCCCTATCTCGATACCGGCGAACAGGTGATCGCGCAGGTTGCCAACATCCTGCTCTATCTGGGCGACCGGCATGGCATTGCGCCCCGGGACGAAGCGGCGCGGCGCTGGCTGCACGAAGTCCAACTCACCATCGCCGATTTCGTCGCCGAGGTGCACCAGGTGCATCATCCGGTGGGCACCGGGCTCTATTACGAGGACCAGAAGCCCGAAGCGGCGCGCTTCGCGAAGGAATTCCGCGAAGAGCGGATGCCCAAGTTCCTCGGCTGGTTCGAGCGCTCGGTGGCGGGCGACTGGCTGGCGGGCGACGCGTGGAGCTATGGCGACACCTCGCTGTTCCAGCTGATCGAGGGACTGCGCTACATGTTCCCGCGGCGGATGAAGGCGATCGAGCGCGACTATCCCAAGCTGCTCGCGATCCGCGACAAGGTGGCGCAACTTCCCGGAATCCACGACTATTGCGCGAGCGACCGGCGGATCGGGTTCAACGAGCAGGGTATCTTCCGCCACTATCCCGAGCTCGACGCCGACTGATCGGAAACCCTGACTTTCCGATCGGTGGCTGTCCTGGGCCCCGCCGAGCGGTTAGTCCGGTGAGGAAACGGAGGGACAGCATGCGCGAAGACCTGATCACGATGACGATCGAGCCCGTCACCCACGATCTGGGTGGGTTCAAGGTGCACCGGACGCTGCCCTCGCGGCCGCGGACGATGGTGGGACCATTCATCTTCTTCGACCAGATGGGCCCAGCGCGGCTCGACGTCGGCACGGGGATCGACGTGCGGCCGCACCCGCATATCAACCTCGCCACGGTGACTTATCTCTACGCCGGGTCGCTCGATCACCGCGATTCGCTCGGCACCTTCGCGACGATCGAGCCGGGCGCCGTCAACCTGATGACTGCCGGCCACGGGATCGTCCATTCGGAGCGCTCGCCCTCGGCCGAGCGCATCGTGGGCCCCGAGCTGTCTGGCATCCAGACCTGGCTCGCGCTGCCCGAGCGCGACGAGGAAATCGATCCCGCCTTCGAGCACGTCACCGCAGCCGACCTGCCGGTGATCGAGGCCAAGGGGGCGACGGCGCGCGTCGTGATGGGCGAGCTGTGGGGCGCCACCGCGCCGACCACGACCTATGCCCAGACCATCTATGCCGATATCGCGCTCACCGCCGGCGGGTCGATCCCGATCGATCCGAGCGCCGACGAGCGCGCGCTCTATGTGTCGATGGGTGAGGCGAGCCTCGACGGGCTGCCGCTGATCCCGATGACGCTCTACGTGCTGCGCCCCGGCATCGCCGCGACCCTGCGCTCGGAACGCGGCGCGCGCGTGATGCTGTGCGGCGGGGAGGCGTTCAAGACGCCGCGGCACGTGTGGTGGAACTTCGTCTCTTCGAGCCGCGACCGGATCAACCAGGCCAAGCAAGACTGGACAGCGGGGAATTTCCCCAAGGTGCCCGGCGACGACAAGGAATGGATCCCGATCCCCGAGGTGCCCAAGACGGTGAGCTATCCGTAAATGCTCCCCTCCCGCTTGCGGGAGGGGTTGGGGGAGGGCATGACCTTCTTCCATCGCTGGGAGGCGGGAGGCCGGCCCTTCCCTAAACCCCTCCCGTGAGCGGGAGGGGGACGTGACGGAACTCCAACGTATTGCACTGGCAACCGGCGTCGAACTCGACGTCGTGATCGCGGGCGATCCGGCCAATCCGCCGGTGTTCCTGCTCCACGGCTTCCCCGAATCGCATCGGACCTGGCGCCACCAGATCCCCGAGCTGACCAGGGATCATTATGTCGTCGCCCCCGACCAGCGCGGGTTTGCGCGCTCGTCGAAGCCAGAGGGCGTCGCGAACTACACGCCCGACAAACCCGTCGCCGACCTGCTCGCGCTCGCCGATCATCTCGGGATCGATCGCTTCACGCTGGTGGGGCATGACTGGGGCGGGGCGATCGCGTGGATGGCCGCGCTGCAGAACCCGCAGCGTATCGCGCGGCTGATCATCGTCAACGCGCCGCATCCTTTGGTCTTCCAGCGCTCGCTGTTCGACGATCCCGCGCAGCGCGAGGCCAGCCGGTATATCAGCCGGTTCCGCGACACGCGGATCGACCAGGGGCTGGTCGGGGCGGGGCTGGAGAAGTTCTTCGCCTCGACCTTCACCCAGCATCTGGTCAGTGCGGTCGCGGGCGAGGACAAGGCGGCGTATCTCGACGAATGGGGCCAGCCCGGGGCGATGACGGCGATGCTCAACTGGTATCGCGCCTCGGCGATCGTCATCCCCGAGGACGGCACCGAGCGTCCGGTCTGGCTCGACGCGCCGTTCCCGCCGGTCACCCAGCCGACTTTGGTGATATGGGGAATGCGCGACAAGGCGCTGCTGCCGGTGCAACTCGCGCTGGAAGCCTATGTGCCCGATCTGACGGTGGTCCGGATCGAAGACGGCGGGCATTTCGTGCCGTGGGAAAAGCCCGAGGCGGTAACCGCCGCGATCCGCGGGTGGCTGGGCAAGCGATCCTAGGGCGTACGCGTGAATTGCGCCGCGGCGCTGAAACCGACGCCCGAGACCATTACGCGATAGGCCGCGCCCGGTGGCAACGTCGCAGCAGGCTGGCGCGCGCCGAAACCGGCTGGAAGCTCACCGTAGCGCAACTGGGTGGTGCATCCCTTCACGCTACGATCGCGGCTGATGTCCCAGAGCGGGGCGGCATCGTCAGGCGTCTTGGGATACACCGTCACCGCGTCGATGCAGCGCTGCGTATCCGTGTCGGGCGCCAGCGAAAACGATACGCCGCGATCATCCTGCGTCACGCGCAGCTCTGCGCCTTCCTGGCATCCCGCCAGCGCCAGGCAGACCAGTCCTGCGAGTATCCGAACCGGTGCCCTATAGGCCATAGATCCCGGTGCCGGCGAGGCGCTGTTCGAGATCGCGAATCGTCGCCTGGTCCTGGGGCAGCGTCGATCCGCGGAGGCGCGCATAGTCGCCGACCATTTCCGCCTGCCCTTCGATGGTTTCTTGCGCATAGGTCGTGTCCCGCTGGTCGTAGCGGTAGACTTCGTTGCGGTCGAAGTCATGCTCCTTCAGGTCGTTGGCATATTTGCTCGCAAACGAGCCGTAGCCGAGCTCCTTATACTGCACGACGTGGCTGAACTCGTGGATGAGCAGCGCGCGCTCGGCGCCGGGCTGACCGAGGTCGCCCGAATAATGCGCGCTGTCGAGATAGATGGTGTTGCCGATCGTGATCGCGGGATTGCCCCCGATCTTGAAGGCAGCGTGCGCGGCCGGCGAATCGCCGGGGCCGTCGACGATGCGGACCTTGTCGAGATCGACCCTGTCGCCATAGGCCGCAGCGATCGCGGTGCGTTCGGCGGGGGTGAGCGTCCGTGCCTTGTCACCGCGCATCGAATCGGCCAGCGCGTCGGCCGCCTTGTGCGGCAGCGAACGCAGCTTGTCGCCGATCGCATCGGCTGCCTCGCGCAATTCCTGGATACCGCGCCGCGCCAAATCGATCGGATTGGGCAGGTGGGGCAGGCTGGGAAGATCGGGCAGCCCGGGCAAGCTGGGCAACCCGGGAAAGCTCGGCAGGCTGGGCAAGTCGGGCAGGTCCGGAACGCCGGGGATATCCCAGCCGCCGAACGCCGCAGTGACCGGCATCGAGCGCAGCAACTCGCCTTGCTCGACCGGCGTGAGCGCCGCCGATGCCTGGTCATAGCGCTGGGCGGCCGCGCCGGCATCGGTCTGGGCCAGCGCCGCGATCTCGACGCCGAGCGCGTTGACGTCCGTCCGGCCTTGCGCGTCGGTCGGGAGCGGCGGGCTGGCGGGCGCGGTCGCTCCGCTCGACAGGTTTGCGCCAGTGTTTTCGACGGCCAACATCAGAAAGCTCCTCGTCGTGCCCCAGCACGAAGCAATGCTCCCGATGATCGGCGTAACCAATAGTCGGTCCGACTACGGGGCAGTGCGGCCCTAGCGCTTGCTGCGCATTCCCGGCGCCTTCTTGACTGCGTCATCGTCTAGCAGCCTGCGATAGTCCGTGCTCTGCGGATCGAGCAGCGCGATCCGGCCTTCGCCGTCGTGGTGCACACCCCAGCCGAACTGCTTGACCAAAGGCGAGGCGCGCAGGCACGCCTGGGGCTTGGCGAAGAAGTCGTCGCGGCTCTTGACCCCGCCGCGCGCGCGGTGGGTCTCGTAGAGCAGGTCGTCGCTGGTCATCGCATAGGGTTCGGCCAGCAGGCCGTGCTGGACCGTGGCGATCGTGCCCGGCTTTTCGGGGATCGTGCCCTGCGACACCGGCGAATCGGGCGAGGGCGTGATCAGCGTGTCGCGATAGTTGGTCGTGTGCATGCTAATAGGCTCGCATGACATAGGGGCGGGTTTCGTAGGGTGGCGCCAGCGCCTCCACCCAGGCCCCATGGGCATGGGTGAGCGCGACGAGCTGCATCGGCGTATCGCCCGGCCAACCGCGGACGCGGACCTCGTGGCGGTGCAGGTCGCGATTGGGCTCCATCATCACCCAGCCGAGCGGGCGCTCGGGCGTCGCGCGCTCGCCTGCGGCGAGCATCGCGTCGGCGATCCGCTGCTGGGTGGCGTCGGGGAGATATTGCCAGACGACCGAGTGCATCAGCACCCGCGTCACCCCCTCGGGCTGGGGCTCGGCGAGACGCGCCTCGACCCAGTCGGCGGCGTCTCCCTGGGCCAGGTCGACGCCCTCGGCGCGGACTAGCGCGATCGTCTTTTCCAGCCGCGCCTGGCGCTCGACATTCTCGACCCAGCAATAGGCCTGGAGCCGTTCGGCATCGCGTTCCCCCGAAAGATCGAGCGGCTGGATGTCGACGCCGCGTGCGGAGACGATCTCGACCGGAGCATCCGGTGGCTGCGGCCCGCGCCAGTCGGGCTTGATCTGGACCGGCGAGTCTGCCGGGCCGAACCGCAAACCGCCCAGATCGAAGCGATAGCGGCCGATCAGCAGGTTGAGCCCGGCGCTCGATCCGATCTCGAGCAATTCGAATTTCGGGCCGTAGCGTGCAGCGAGGTGGAGGATGCCGGTCATCAGCCCGGCCGAACGACCGGCCTCGTTGGTCTGGGGCGGGCCGTCGAGCCAGGGGAGGAGGTCGGCATCGTGTTTGACGAAGACGTCGTGGAGGATCGCGGCGACCTCGGTTTCGTCGGTCACAGCGCCGCTGAACACCGGGGCGATCTCAGGCACCCCGTGGCGATACAGCGCGTGGAGCCCGCCGATCAGGCGCAGCACCAGCGCATCGGCGACCGGCTCGCCCGGCCAGTCGAGCACGCGGCGCCCGGTCGCGCTGTCGCGGGTGAGGCTGTGGCCGAGCACAGTCGAGACGCGCGTGGTGATCGGCGCCGCCATTGCGGCGCAATATCCCGCCTGAATGCGGAAGCTGTCGCGGTTGGTCTGTTCGTCGGCCATGCCACGCTTGTTGCGCGCCCGGCCCCCCACAAGTAAAGCCCCGGCACTCATGCAAGAACCGCTCATCCTCGCCGTGCCCAAGGGCCGGATCCTCGACGAGGCGCTGCCGCTGCTCGCCGCGGTCGGCATCGTTCCCGAGCCCGCCTTTTCGGACCCCAATAGCCGGGCGTTGCGCTTCAGGACCAACAACGCTGCGATCGACCTGATCCGCGTGCGCGCCTTCGACGTCGCCACCTTCGTCGCACATGGGGCGGCGCAGCTCGGCATCGTCGGGTCGGACGTGCTGGCGGAGTTCGATTATTCGGAGCTGTACGCGCCTGTCGATCTGGGGATCGGTCATTGCCGCATCTCGGTCGCGGAGCCTGCGGACCTGGCCGCCAAGGACGATCCTCGCGGCTGGAGCCATGTCCGCATCGCGACCAAATACCCGCACATCACCCGCGCGCATTTCGAGGCGCGCGGAGTACAGGCCGAATGCGTCAAGCTGAACGGTGCGATGGAGCTGGCGCCGGTGCTCGGGCTCGCGCCGCGGATCGTCGACCTCGTCTCCTCGGGCAAGACGCTCAAGGAGAACGGTCTGGTCGAAGTCGAAGTGATCGCGCAGGTGACGTCACGGCTCGTCGTCAACCGCGCGGCGTTCAAGATGCGCGCAAGCGAAGTCGTGCCGCTGGTCGACGGTTTCCGGAAGGCAGTGGCATGATCCGCCTCGATGCCTCCTCATCGGATTTCCCCGCCAAGTTTACCGCGCTGGTCAACGCGCGTCGCGAGGCGGACGAGGATGTCGCGCGCAACGTCACGCACATCATCAAGCGCGTGCGCGACGAAGGCGATGCCGCGCTCAGGGACCTGACCCGACTGTTCGACAAGCATGATCTCGACCAGAGCGGCTGGAAGATCGATCGCGCCGATTGCCTCGCGGCGTGGGAGGGGCTCACCTCCGAGCTACGCGACGCGCTCGAGCTCGCCGCCGAGCGGATCGCAGTCTATCACGCCAAGCAGAAGCCCGAGGATCGCGACGAGGTCGACAGCGCCGGCGTCCGGCTCGGCGCGCGCTGGCGGGCAGTCGATTCGGCGGGCGTCTATGTCCCCGGCGGGCGCGCGGCGTATCCCAGCTCGGTGCTGATGAACGCGATCCCGGCCAAGGCGGCTGGGGTGCGCCGGCTGGTGATGGTCACGCCGACGCCGAACGGCGAGGTCAATCCGCTGGTCCTTGCCGCGGCGCATATCGCCGGGGTCGATGAATTGTGGCGCGTCGGCGGGGCGCAGGCGGTGGCCGCGCTTGCCTATGGCACCGATCGGATCGCGCCGGTCGATGTCGTCACCGGCCCCGGCAATGCATGGGTCGCCGAGGCCAAGCGCCAGCTCTACGGCGTCGTCGGGATCGACATGGTCGCGGGTCCCAGCGAGATCGTGGTCGTCGCCGACGGCAGGAACGATCCCGACTGGATCGCCGCCGACCTGCTCAGCCAGGCCGAGCATGATCCGACCAGCCAGTCGATTCTCTTCACCGACGATGCGGCCTTTGCCGATCGTGTCGCCGCGGCAGTCGATGCACAGATCGAGACGCTGTCGACCGCGGCGACCGCACGGGCGAGCTGGGACGCCAATGGCGCGATCATCCTCGTGCCGAGCCTGGTCGACGCGATCCCGCTGTGCGATCGGCTGGCGCCCGAGCATCTCGAGCTCGCCTGCGACGATGCGGATGACCTGTTCGACATGGTCCGCCATGCCGGATCGGTGTTCCTCGGGCGGCATACCCCCGAAGCGGTGGGCGATTATGTCGCCGGCCCGAACCATGTGCTGCCGACCGGGCGGCGCGCGCGCTTCGCCTCGGGGCTGTCGGTGCTCGATTTCATGAAGCGGACCAGCTTCCTGGCCTTGGACGAAGCCGGGCTTGCTGCTATCGGGCCCGCCGCAGTTGCGCTCGCCAATGCAGAAGGCTTGCCCGCGCACGCGAAGTCCGTCGCGATCCGTTTGAAACCCTGAACCCGTTTGTCTGCGCTTCGACAAGCGCGGCACGAACGGTGTAGTGAAGAGAATTATGCCCAGCCCCAAAGCCAAGACCCGATCCAAGGCCCGCGCCGCCGCGAGGCTCGCCGCCGTGCAGGCGCTCTACCAGCAGGAGATGGAGGGAACGAAGCTCCCCGTCCTGCTGACCGAGTTCCACCAGCACCGGCTCGGCGCGACGATCGAGGATGTCGAATATGCCGACGCCGACGTGACCTTCTTCGACGATATCGTGAAGGGCGTCGATGCGCGCCGCGAGGAGATCGACCGGACGATCGCGGGCAAGCTCGCCGCGGACTGGTCGCTCGACCGATTGGACAAGCCGATGCGCCAGATCCTCCGCGCCGGGACGTACGAGCTGATGGCGCGGAACGACGTACCGGTGGGCGCGGTGATCAGCGAATATCTCGACGTGACGGACGCGTTCTACGACCGCCGCGAGAAGGGGTTCGTCAACGGCATCCTCGACGCCGTGGCGAAGGACGTGCGGGGTTGAATCAACTCCTCCCCGGAACGGGGAGGGGGACCATGCGCAGCATGGTGGAGGGGGCGTGCCGCAAAGGACGTCTCGCGGGGAGAGCCCCCTCCGTCAGCGCTACGCGCTGCCACCTCCCCGTTCCGGGGAGGAATTGATGCGCGAAGCCGATTTCATCGCCGCACTCCGGTCGCTGCCGCTGCATCCCGGCGCGCAGGATCTGCGCGACGACGCGGCCGTCATCGAGATCGCCGGCGAAGCGCTGGTCGTCACCCATGACGCGATCGCGGAGAGCGTGCATTACCGCGCCGGCACCGATCCCGCCGACATCGCCTGGAAACTGGTCGCGGTGAACCTCTCCGATCTCGCCGCCAAGGCCGCCGAGCCGATCGGGGTGCTGATCGGGGCGACGCTGGTCGAAGGCGCCGCGCGCTTTGTCGAGGGGCTGCGCGACGTGCTCGAGGCCTATGGCGTCAAGCTGCTCGGCGGCGACACCATCTCACATACCGGCCCGGCAACCTTCGGCTGCACCGCGATCGGGCGCGCGACCACGCGCCCGGTGCCGGCGCGAACCGGCGCGAGGGCAGGGGATGCGCTCTACGTCACCGGCACGATCGGTGCGGCGCTGCTGGGGTTCGAGGCTGGGGATGGCGTCGCCTATCTCCGTCCGAAGCCACGGCTGGCCGAGGGGCTGGCGCTGGGGCCGCATGTTTCTGCGATGATGGATGTGTCCGACGGGCTGTTGCTCGATGCGCGGCGGATGGCCCAGGCGAGCGGTTGCACCGCCGCGCTGACCCTGGATGCGATTCCGTTCGCTGCCGGCACGACCGATCGGCTGGCCGCGGCAAGCTGGGGCGACGATTATGAATTGCTGTTCGCCGCGCCCGAGGGCGTGGCGCTACCAGTGCCCGCGACGCGTATCGGCACGATGCTGGACAAGGCTTCGCACCCCCTGCTGCTCGACGGCAAATCCCCGCCCGAACGGCTCGGATACGAGCACCGCTGAGGCGGGTTGCGCCCGCCGGGGGTGACCGATACCTTCCCGCTTCCGCAATGACCGGCACAAGACCGGCGCGGGATCCAGTTCTAGGGGAAGGACTTCGCCTGATGACGATTGTTTATCTCGCCATCGCCTGCGGTTTGCTGGCGGTGGCCTATGGCTTTCTGACGAGTCAGCAAGTGCTGCGGGCCTCGCCCGGCAATGCGAAGATGCAGGACATCGCCGCCGCGATCCAGGAGGGGGCCAAGGCCTATCTTGCGCGGCAGTATCTGGCGATCGCCGTTGTCGGCGTGGTCGTCGGGATCGTGCTGTTCTTTACGTTGGGCGCGCTGCCCACGCTCGGCTTCGTGATCGGCGCGGTCCTGTCGGGGCTTGCCGGGTTCATCGGGATGAACATCTCGGTGCGCGCCAATGTCCGCACCGCGGAAGCGGCGCGGCATTCGCTTCAGGCGGGCCTTACCCTCGCGTTCCGTTCGGGCGCGATCACGGGCATGCTGGTGGCGGGGCTCGGGCTGCTCTCGATCGCGGGCATCTTCGCCTATCTGGTCGAAGGCGCGGGGCTGGCGCCCAATGCGCGGCCGGTGATCGAGACGCTGACCGGGCTCGCCTTCGGCGCCTCGCTGATCTCGATCTTCGCGCGGCTGGGCGGCGGCATCTTCACCAAGGCTGCCGATGTCGGCGCCGATCTGGTGGGCAAGGTCGAGGCCGGAATCCCCGAGGACGATCCCCGCAACCCGGCAGTGATCGCCGACAATGTCGGCGACAATGTCGGCGACTGCGCGGGCATGGCTGCCGATCTGTTCGAAACCTATGTCGTGACGATCGGCATCACCATGGTGACGATCGCGCTGCTGATGCGCGGTCTCGCCCCGGAAACGCTGCTGGCGCTGATGTCGCTGCCGCTGATCATCGGCGGTGTTTGCATCATCACCTCGATCATCGGCACCTATTTCGTCCGGCTGGGAAAGAGCCAGTCGATCATGGGCGCGCTGTACAAGGGCTTCTGGGTCACGGTGATCCTGTCGATCCCGGCGATCATCGGCGTAACGCACTATACGCTGGGCGGACTCGACACGCTGATCGGCGGGATGGGTGATCCAGCGGCGTTCCTCGAAAGCTCGACCGGCACGGCCGACCAGGCCAATATCGGCACTGCCACCGGCCCCAGCTTCACCGGCTGGGACCTCGTCTATTGCATGATGATCGGCCTCGCGGTTACCGGGCTGCTCGTCTGGATCACCGAATATTACACCGGCACGCAGTATCGCCCGGTCCGGTCGATCGCCAAGGCATCGGTGACCGGCCACGGCACCAACGTGATTCAGGGCCTGGCGATCAGCCTCGAATCGACGGCGCTGCCGACGCTGGTGATCGTGGTCGCGGTGATCGCGGCGTACCAGATCGCCGGGGTGATCGGCGTGGCGTTCGCAGCGACGTCGCTGCTCGCGCTCGCGGGCATGGTCGTGGCACTCGACGCCTATGGTCCGGTGACCGACAATGCCGGCGGCATCGCCGAGATGGCGGGGCTTGAGGACGAAGTGCGACACAAGACCGACGCGCTCGACGCGGTGGGCAACACCACCAAGGCAGTGACCAAGGGCTACGCCATCGGCTCGGCGGCACTGGCGGCGCTCGTGCTGTTCGGCGCGTATACCACCGACCTCCACGAGTTCTTCCCCAACGTCGACGTCGATTTCTCGCTGAGCAATCCGTACGTCATTGTCGGGCTGCTGCTCGGCGCGCTGCTGCCCTATCTGTTCGGCGCGTTCGGCATGACCGCAGTCGGCCGCGCGGCGGGATCGGTGGTGCAGGACGTGCGCGACCAGTTCCGCGACAATCCGGGGATCATGGAAGGGACCAGCCGGCCCAATTACGGCCGCACGGTCGACATCGTCACGCGCGCGGCGATCAAGGAGATGATCGTCCCGTCGCTGCTGCCGGTGCTCAGCCCGATCGCGGTCTATTTCCTGATCACTGCAGTCGCGGGGCAACATGAGGGCTTCGCGGCACTGGGCGCGATGCTGCTCGGCGTGATCGTCTCCGGCCTGTTCGTCGCGATCTCGATGACCTCGGGCGGCGGGGCATGGGACAATGCCAAGAAGTATATCGAGGACGGCAATTACGGCGGCAAGGGATCCGAGGCGCACAAGGCCGCGGTGACCGGCGACACCGTCGGCGATCCGTACAAGGATACTGCGGGTCCGGCGGTCAACCCGATGATCAAGATCACCAACATCGTCGCGCTGCTGCTGCTCGCGGCGCTGGCGGGAGGGCATGTCGTGGGGTGAGTCTGCGGCCAGATCCAGAATAATTGGAGCCCCGCCCGGCGCAATCCGGGCGGGGCTTTTCTTTTGGGCGAGGCGCGAAGTTCGTGTGTCGGAAGGAAAGTGCAGCGAATAGCGTCAGGTTGATAATGATCTATTGGTCAAGGTAATTACCATGTGATACTTCCTATTACAAAGAGCGTGATAGCCGTTGTAAAATTATAGATACGACAAGGATCGTTACTTGCGCGTCTACGGTGCCTGGCGGGTAGATGAACAAGGCAGGGATACCGTATCGCCAACTATCGGCACCGGCGAGGCTGAGGGGAGGAAACATGATCCGAATTCGCAAATCGCTGAGACCATATCTTGTCTGCGGCACGGCGATCGTCGCGCTGGCCTCGTCGGCGTCGGTCGCTCACGCCCAGCAGGCACCGGAAGCGCAGGACAAGGACGAGATCGTCGTCACCGCGACCAAGCGCGCGACCTCGATCCAGGACGTCCCCTTCTCGATCAATGCCCAGACCGAGGAGGACATCCTGCGCGCCAATGCCGGCACGGTCGAGGAACTGTCGCGCAACGTTGCGGGGCTGGCGATCCAGAATCTCGGACCCGGGCAGAGCCAGGTTTCGGTTCGCGGCGTTTCCGCCGGTCAGGTCGCGCGCGATCAGCCGGGCGTGAAGGAGCAGGTCGGCGTCTATCTCGACGAATCGGTCGTCTCGCTCTCGCTGTTTACGCCAGATCTCGACCTCTACGATCTCAACCGCGTCGAGACGCTGCGCGGACCCCAGGGCACCTTGTTCGGATCGGGATCGGTTGGGGGCACGCTGCGCTACATCACCAACCAGCCGAGAACCGACCGGGTCGAGGGCAAGGTCGAGGCCAACATCAATGTGGTCGGTGAAGATGACCTTGGCGGGCATCTGAAGGGTGCGATCAACCTGCCGCTTTCGGAAAAGGCCGCGGTTCGCGCCGTCGGCTATTACACGCGTTATGCCGGCTTCATCGACGCGCGGCGCGAGGGCGGCGGCATTGACGAGGACGTCAACGACGGCGAACGCTATGGCGGCCGGCTGTCGATGCTGCTCCAGCCCACCGAGCAGCTATCGATCACCCCGCGCTTCGTCTATCAGAAGATCACGACCAACGGCTTCAACCGCCAGGAGGTCTACAACCTCTATGCCAATCCCTACACCACCACGCGGCCGCAGGTCACGCTGGGCGAGCGCGAGCAATATCTGCTGCTGCGCGAAGGCTTCAAAGACGAGATCCTGCTGGGCGACCTGACGATCCAGCTTTCGCGCGGGCCCGTCGATGTGACCTCGGTGACCAGCTACACCGACCGCAGGATCCTGGTCAGCCGCGATGCCAGCGCGCTCACGGGCAGCGTTTCGGTCGATCTGGGGTTCCCGGCGGTCGGCGGGGTGCTGCTGCCGTCGAACCTGGTCGATCGGACCAAGCTCAATCAGTTCACGCAGGAACTGCGGTTCGCGTCGAACGACACCGCCAGCCCGTTCCAATGGCTGGTCGGGCTGTTCTATTCGAATACCGATCGTGATTATACTCAGCGGCTGCCGACCCCGGGCTATGATGCGGCGACCGACGCCACGCTGGGGGCGGGCACGTCCGTCGCCGTGCGGAATGGCTTTGGCGCCGATTCGCCGTATAATGCCAATATCCCCTACAGCCTCCAGCAAATGGCGGCGTTCGGCGAGATGAGCTACGATCTGACCGATCGGTTCACCGCCACGGTGGGCGGCCGATATTATGCGTTCAACGAGAAGCGGACCTTCACCTCGGGCGGGCTGTTCACCAACCTCGACGACAATACCGACAAGACCCAATCGGACGGGTTCTCGCCGCGCGCGCTCCTGAGCTTCGAGGCAAGCGATGCGGTGACCTTCAATGCGCAGGTATCTAAGGGTTTTCGGCTGGGCGGCGTGAACGATCCGCTCAACTTGCCACTCTGCGGGCCCAGCGACGCGAGCGTGTTCGGCAATCGCCCGCGCTACGACGACGAGTCGCTGTGGAACTATGAAGGCGGGTTCAAGGCGATCACCGGGCGATTCCGTGCAAGCGCGGCGCTGTTCTACACCGACATCCGCAACCTGCAGGTCACCGCCGATGCCGGCTCGTGCTCGTCGCGCGTCGTGTTCAACGTGCCCAAGGCGCACACCAAGGGCATCGAACTCGAACTCGAAGCCACGCCGGTCAGCGGCCTCGATCTGTCGGTTTCGGGAAGCTATGTCGAGGCGCAGTTCGACGCCACGATCGCGCTGCCCGCTGGCGCCGTGATCGAGGGTATCCGCGACGGCAATCGCCTGCCCTCGGTGCCCAAGTTCCAGATGTCGGCGAGCGCCAGCTACAGCTTCCCGGTCGGCGAGGGGAGCGATGCCTATCTTTCGGCTTCGTTCCAGCACGTCGGCAGCCGATTCACCCAGCCCGGCGACCAGGAGAATAATCCGCGGCGCTTCGTCCACAATCTGCCGTTCGGCGGTGCGCCCGCCGGCGCCTCGACCGTCGTCGACCTGGAACTGCCGGCCTATCAGCTGGTGAGCCTGAGCGCGGGCGTGGATTTCGCCCGTGGCCTGGGGGTGTCGGTCTATGTCAACAATCTGCTCGACGAGAACGCACTGCTCTCCTTCGATCGCGAGCGCGGCGGCCGCGCGCGTCTCGGCTTCGCGACGAACCAGCCCCGAACGATCGGCTTGACCGTCCGCAAGGCGTTCTGAACGGCGTAGCTCAGGCGACCAGCCGGTCGATTTCCTGTTGCATGCCCAGCAGCCGCAGCTGGGTGCGCGCAGTATCGAGATTGTGGCGTGCGAGGCGGCTGCCGCAGCCCTGCATGCTGCCTTCGAGGTCAGGCCGCTCGCCGATCTCCAGGCACCGTTCCCACGATCCGATCGCCAGCGGGAGCCATTGGTCGAGCGCCTGCGCCGGATCTGCCATTGCGCGGTCGAGCAGCAGATTGCCGAGCACGAAGAACAGGTCGGGCGAGTCGGGATAGCGGACCATCTCGGCATCGGCGAGCGCGAGTGCGGCGTCGGCCTGCCCGGTCTTGCTCAGGCAGTGGAGCTGGTGGACGACGAGCGAATGGCGCCAATTGGCGTCGTGTGGCGTGGCGTGGAGTGCGGCCGCATGGCGAACGCACGCGGTCTCGAGCTTGCCGCGCATCTCGGCATCCTTGCCGAGCTGATAGAGGATGTACGGGTCGCCCGGCCGCTCGGCGAGTTCGGCGAGCAGCAAAGGCGCGTTGCGGTCGCGCTTGCGGTCGAGCTGCTCGGGCCGATAGCCGTCATGCCCGACATGAAGCTCGATTCGGCCGCGCGGCAGCGGCGACACCGGTTGCTCGTGGACGCGGCCCTGGTAGCGCACGCCGCGCGGGAGCAGGCGGGTGAGCCAGTTGCGGCGCTCGGCATCGCCATCGGCGCCGTCGACCACGCTATGCACGCAGACCTTGCCCAGCCGCGGCTGGCGACACCAGGCGCGGAGCCGCTCGCCGCCGGAGGCGATCCACTCGTCGGCGTCGAGGATCAGATTCCACTCGGCGTCCGCCAGATCGAGCGCGTGGTTGCGCGCGGCCGAGAAGTCGTCCGGCCAGGGAAGGTGGTGGACCTCTGCACCCGCGCTCGCCGCGAGCAGCGGGGTGCCGTCGGTCGAGCCGGTGTCGAGCACGACGACGCGATCGACATGCGGGCGAACGCTTTCGAGGCAGCGGACGATGCAGCGCGCCTCGTCGCGGACGATCAGCACGGCGGCGATTTCAGGATTGCGCATCGAGGCCTCGATTTGGTGACGTGCCCGAAACATCCCCGAACAAGGCAAACAAACTGTTAACCAAAGCGCCCTAGCTTCGTGCCGGCACCGTAAGGAACTGGCTATGATCCCGAAGCTGATGCACTTCATCTGGGTGGGCGACGAAGGCAAATGCCCGACCAACTGCATGGATACGTGGCGCGCGCTCAATCCCGACTGGGAGTTCCTGCTCTGGGGCAATGACGATCTCGCGAGCCAGGACTGGTTCAACCGCGAGCACATTGCCGCGATGTACGATGTCGAGCTGAACGGCGTCGCCGACATGATGCGCTGGGAGATCCTCCACGCCAAGGGCGGCGTGGTGGTCGATGCCGACAGCATCGCGCGGCGGCCGCTCGACGATCATTTGCTCGATTGCGAGGCCTTCGCCTGCTGGGAAAGCGAGATCGCGCGCCCTGGGCTTATTGCCGCGGGCTATTTCGGCTGCGAGGCGGGCAATCCGTTCGTCGAGCAGATCATCCGCGACATCCACGACGAGCCCAGCGTCACCCATGCCAAGGCGTGGAAGACCGTCGGCCCGCAGCGGCTGACCGACAGCTACCGGAAGTACGGCTATTCGAAGCTGCGCGTCTATCCGAGCCATTATTTCATCCCGCGGCATTTCACCGGCCTCGAATATGACGGCAACGACCCGGTCTATGCCGACCAGCTCTGGGGCTCGACCCGGCGCGCCTATGACGAGATCCACGCACTCGACGTGACTGCGCAGGCCGAACTGACGCCGCCCAAGCCGCGCATCGTCGCGCCGGCACCGTCGTCCGCTCCGACGCCGGGCGTGTCGCCGGTCGAGGCGGGCAACGCGCCCTATTTCGTCCAGCGCGTCCAGGTGAGCAGCGAACTGGTCGGGCTCGGTCGCGGATCGGTGTTGCGCAATTTCTGCGCGGGCAAGCGCGTGCTCCATGTCGGCTGCGCCGACTGGCCGATCACCGATATCAACACCTCGCTCCACCTTGGGCTCGAGCCAGTCTGCGCACAGCTCGACGGCGTCGATCCGCATACCGAGGCGCTCGACCAGCTCGCCCCGCACGTGAAGGGCCGGCTATTCTCCAGCCTGAGCGAGGCCACCGACAGCTATGACCTGGTGCTCGTCCCCGAAGTGATGGAGCATGTCGCCAATGTCTCGGACTTCCTCGCCGAGTTGCAGGCGATCGACGCCGGCGCTTTCCTGATCTCGGTGCCCGATGCCTTCCAATGCCGGGCGCGCCATTTCGACTATCTCGGCGACAGCGAGACCTTCGTCGAGGTGGTCCACCCCGATCACAACGCCTGGTACACGCCCTACACCTTCGCCAACACCATCCAGAAATACAGTGCACTGCGGCTTGAGAAGATGTGGTTCTTCAACCGCATCTCGCTGCTGGCCCTGCTCTCCAAGGAGCAGCTGCGCATGGCGGCATGACGCGGCGCCGCGGCTCTGCTACGAGCGCGCGGTGTCCGAGAAGCTACCAGTTCAAGTCGCCGCGCTCTACCAGTTCACGCGGTTCGAGGATTGCCCGGCGATCAAGGTCCCGCTCGCCGCGTTGTGCTGCGCGCAAGGGGTTAAGGGCACGCTGCTGCTCGCGCCCGAGGGCATCAACGGGACGATCGCCGGAAGCGACGACGCGATCGCCGCGGTGCTCGCGCATATCCGCACCTTGCCGGGCTGCGCCGATCTCGACGTCAAGTTTTCGCGCGCGGCGACAATGCCGTTCCACCGGATGAAGGTGCGCCTCAAGCGCGAGATCGTGACGCTGGGCGTGGCCGATCTCGATCCGACTGACGCCGGCGCGTATGTGGCGCCGCAGGACTGGAATGCACTGATCGACGCGCCCGACACGATCGTGATCGACACGCGCAACGATTACGAGGTCGCGATCGGCAGCTTCGCGGGTGCGATCGATCCCCAGACGCGGAGCTTCAGCGACTTCCCCGAATGGGTACGCGCGCATCGCCACGAATGGGAAGGCGAGGGCCAGAAACCCAAGATCGCGATGTTCTGCACCGGCGGCATCCGCTGCGAGAAATCGACGGCCTTGCTCAAGGCCGAGGGCTTCGAGCAGGTCTATCACCTCAAGGGCGGTATCCTCGCCTATCTCGAGCAGGTGGCCGCCGAGGACAGCCGGTGGCAGGGCGAATGCTTCGTGTTCGACGAGCGCGTGTCGGTGAAGCACGGCCTCGAACTCGGCAGCCACGGGCTGTGCCGCGCGTGCCGGATGCCGGTCAGCGAAGCCGATCGCGCCGCGCCCGAGTTCGTCGAAGGGGTTTCCTGCCCGGCCTGCCATGCCGAGCGGACCGACGACCAGCGCATCCGTTATGCCGAGCGGCACCGCCAAGCGGCGCTGGCGGCGGCGCGCGGCGAGGCCCATGTCGGCGCGACCTTCGGGGAGCGCGAGGCTGACTGAGCCGATCCTCTACAGCTTCCGCCGCTGCCCCTATGCGATGCGGGCGCGGCTGGCGCTGGCAGTGAGCGGCACGGCGCATGCGGTCCGCGAGGTCCAGCTCCGCGACAAGCCCGCGGCGATGTTCGCAGCGTCGCCCAAGGGCACCGTGCCGGTGCTGGTGTTGCCGGACGAACGCGTGATCGACGAGAGCCTCGACATCATGCGCTGGGCGCTCGGGCGGAACGATCCCGAGGATTGGCTCGCGGGCGACGACACCGCGCTGATCGCGGCCAATGACGGGCCGTTCTAGCACCATCTCGATCGCTATAAGTATCCCGAGCGGCACGGGTCTGACGCGGTTGTGCACCGCGCGGAGGCGTTGAGTTTGCTGGGAGCGCTCGAGGCACGGTTGGTGGCGTCCAAGTGGTTGTGTGGCGATCTTTATGGGCTGGCCGATGCGGCTTTATTCCCGTTCGTCCGCCAGTTCGCCGCGGTTGATGGCGGCTGGTTCGATGCCCAGCCTTTGCCCAGCGTGCAGCGCTGGCTGGCGGAGCAGCTTGCCGCGCCGTTGTTCACCGAGATCATGGTGCGGCGAGAGGTGTTGGGCGGGGACTAGAAAAGATCATGCGACGCTGCGGATCACATTCTCGAGGTCGCTCGCCAGGAAGGGCTTCTTGATCACGCGCTGGCCGACATAGGCGCCTTCCATGCCCGCCGAGCCATAGCCGGTTGCGAAAATGAACGGCACGCCGCGTGCGCTGAGCACGTCGGCGACGGGGAAGGAGCGGCGGCCGTCGAGATTGACGTCGAGGATCGCGAAATCGAACTCGCCGGTCTCGGCTAGCTCGACCGCCTGGGGCAGCCGCATCGCCATGCCGGCGACCTCATGGCCCATGTCGGTGACCATGTCCTCGATCAGCAGGGCAATGGTCATCTCGTCCTCGACGATCAGCACGCGCAGCGGCATCGTCATTCTCCCTTGCCGTAGAGGTTGCGCGGCGCATCGACGACGCACGCCAGTCCCTCGGGAGCGAACTGCATCGTGACCGTCCCGCCCATCTCGGCGGCAAGGCCGCGTTCGATCAGCTTCGAGCCGAACCCGCGGCGCTCGGGCGGCGACACCGGCGGCCCGCCGCGCTCGCGCCATTCGAGCCGGATACGCTCGCCCCAGGCCTCGGGCATGTAAAGCGACCAGCGGATCGATACCTCGCCCTCGGGCACCGACCAGGCGCCGTATTTGACGGCGTTGGTGGCGAGTTCGTGCATCGCCAGCGTGAGCGCCAGTGCGGTCTTGGGCGAAAGCTCGACATCGGGGCCCTCGATCGTGCAGCGTCCCTCCTCGCCGCAATGCGTGCGCATCGCCTGTTCGAGCACGCCGCGCAGCGATGCGCTGGCCCAGCGCTCGCCGGTGAGCAGGTCGTTGGCCTGGGCAAGCGCGACGATGCGCGCGGTGAAGCGTTCCTGCGCATCTTTGAGGTCGCCCGCATTGCGGAAGGTCTGCGCGGCGATCGCCTGGGTCATCGCCAGGTTGTTCTTCACGCGGTGGTTGAGCTCGTTGATCACCAGCCGCAGATGCTCCTCGCCGCGGCGGCGCGCGGTGACGTCGCTTGCCGCGCCGAACCATTCGACGATCTCGCCGTCGGGACCCTCCACCGGCACCGCGCGCGAGAAGGTCCAGCCGATCGTCCCGTCGGGGCGGCGCACGCGATGCTCCATCTGGAAGGCCTGGCGGCCGCGGATCGCCTCGTCGATCCCCAGGCGCACGATCGCGTGGTCTTCGGCGACGAGGTTCTCTTCCATCCAGTTCGGATTGGCGGCGCTATTGTCGGGAATCAGCCCACGTCCCTCGATCGGCTGCATCACGCTCCAGTCGGGCGACATCCGATAGATCACGTCCGAGGTGGCGTTGGCGAGCGCGCGCAACTTGCGTTCGCTTTCGACCAGCGCGCGCTCGGCGAGCACCGCCTCGGTGGTCTCGACCACGATCGCGATCACGCCGCCGGGCTTGCCGCTCTCGTCGGGGACCGGCGAATAATCGAGGTTCATCCAGGCCGGCTCGGGCTTGCCGCGTCGATCGAGGGTCAGTTCTTGGTTGCGATAGGCGAGCGTCCCGCCGGCGAGTCCCACCTTCATCACGTTGTCGTTGAAGTCGGCGACCTCGGGCCAGCCCTCGCGCACCTTGGAGCCCAGCAATTGCGGATGCCGGTCGCCGGCGAACACCGAATAGGCATCGTTATAGATCATGATGCCGTCCTCGCCCCAGAGCAGGACGATCGGGACGGGCGAGTGGAGCAGGAACGCCGTGACCGACTTGAGGCTCTGCGGCCAGCGCACGAGGGCCCCGATGCTGGTCCTCGACCAGTCGAACTCGCGGATCAGCCCCCCCATCTCACCACCGCCGACCGGAAAATTGGCGATATCGGCGCCGTCGGCCAAAGCTTGCTCCCTAAGCAGTTTCCATCCGGCAGCTTGCGGCTACAGGCGGGCCGGACCTCCATATGCGTGCGGGACAAGCTCCTCAATCGTGCTGTTGTTCCGCGCTGGACTTTGCCGCGCGCAATTCCCATCTGGGGACAAGGCGTCGGCGGTCTGCCGTCCGCCTTCCCTTTTCGCGCGCAGCAGAGTAAAGGCACCGCCACTTTTGCTGGCGTTCACCTGAGAGGCATATTTTTGGCCAAAGAAGAACTTCTGGAAATGCGCGGCCAGGTCGTTGAGCTTCTGCCCAACGCCATGTTCCGCGTCCGGCTCGAGAACGATCACGAGATCCTCGGCCACACCGCCGGCAAGATGCGGAAGAACCGCATCCGCGTGCTGGTTGGCGACGAAGTGCTCGTCGAGCTCACGCCCTACGACCTGACCAAGGGCCGTATCACCTACCGCTTCAAGTGAGCGGCGGGCCTGTGCGGCTCGTCCTCGCTTCGACTTCGCCGCGCCGTCGCGACCTGCTCGCGCGGATCGGCGTCGTGCCCGACCGGATCGTCGGTCCCGATATCGACGAGGACCCTCGCCCCGGCGAGCCACCGCGTCCCTACGCGCTGCGCCTCGCCGAGGAAAAGGCGCGTGCGGTGCACCGTGCCGAGGACGAGATCGTCCTGGCGGGCGATACCACGATCGGCGTTGGCCGCCGCATCCTCAACAAGCCCGAGGACGATGCCGATCATCGCCGGATGCTCGCGCTGCTCTCCGGGCGGCGCCACCATTGCCTGTCGGCGGTCTGCGTGATCGGGCTCGACGGCAAGGCGCGCACGCGAGTCACCGACACGATCGTCACCTTCAAGCGGCTGAGCGACGCCGAGATCGACTGGTACATCGCCAGCGGCGAGGGCCGCGGCAAGGCCGGCGGCTACGCGATCCAGGGGCGGGCGGAGGCATTCGTGCGCTTCCTCTCGGGCAGCCATTCGGGCGTGGTCGGGCTGCCGGTATTCGATGCGCGTGCGCTGCTCGAAGGCGCAGGCTACGCCCTTGGCTGAGTGGCTGTACGAGGCCGGGATCGGCGAGAACCGCGCCGCCTTGGTTTCGCGCGGCACGATCTGGAAGGCGCGGATCGAGTTGGAGGGCAGCGCGCCGCGCCACGGCGCAGTGCTCGACGCGCGGCTGATCGACAAGAGCACCGGCAAGGTCGCGTTCGCAGGCGGCGAGGCGCTGTGCGATCCGCTGCCGCAGGGGATCACCCAGGGCGCCATGCTGCGCGTGCGCATCGTGCGCGAGGCGATTCCGGAGCAAGGCCGCTTTAAGCTTCCCAAGGCGGTGCCTGCCGGTGCCGATGCAGTGCCGGGCGACGGACCCGACCTGCTCGCGCGGATCATCGCGAGCGGTGTCCCGGTGCGTCGGCTTCGTGCGCATGAGGGCGACGCGTTCGAAGAGGCGGGCTGGTCCGAGGTGCTCGAAGAAGCGGTTCAGGGCGACATCGCCTTTCCGGGCGGGATGCTGCGGCTGTCGCCGACTCCGGCGATGACCTTGTTCGATGTCGATGGCGGCGGCCCGCTCCAGCCGCTGGCGGTCGCTGCGGCGCATGCCGTGGCGCGCGCGATCGAGCGGCACGGGATCGCCGGATCGATCGGGATCGATTTTCCGACGCTGCCGGGCAAGGCGGCGCGGCAGGCCGTTGCCGAGGCGATCGACGCGGCGCTGCCACAGCCGTTCGAGCGGACTACGGTCAACGGCTTCGGCTTTCTCCAGATCGTGCGGCGGCGGGTGCGGCCCTCGCTGCCCGAATTGCTGCGCGCCGATCCGGTGGGGGCAGGGGCGCGCGCCGAACTGCGCCGGATCGAGCGGCTTCCCCCGCCGCCGCCCACTACCCATATGGTCCACAGGCGAATCGCCAACCGGCTGGCGCAGCGGCCTGAATGGACCGTTGAGCTTGCGCAGCGAATCGGCGGCGCGACGGCCTTCGTCGCCCCCAAGGAGTGAAGTGTGCCCAAGCGTGATGGCTGCCCGATCTGCGGCGAACCGACCCAAAGCGAATTCAAGCCCTTTTGCAGCCGCGGCTGCAAGGACCGCGACCTGCTGCAATGGCTGGGCGAGGGCTATCGCGTTCCCGGCGAGGCTGTCGATCCAAATGCACAAACCGGGCTGGACACGGGCCGGGACCCCGACTAAGAGCCCGCTTCCGGCGTTCGCCGGTCATAGCCGCCGGCCGATGCCGGACGGGCCCGGGTAGCTCAGTTGGTAGAGCATGCGACTGAAAATCGCAGTGTCGGCGGTTCGACTCCGTCCCCGGGCACCACCCCTCCCCAGCGTTGATTTCCACTCGGGGCGTTACTTCACCGGTGGCTTGTCGAGCTTCCGCGCCAGCGTGCGTCGGTGCATCCCCAGCCGCCTCGCGGTTTCCGAAATGTTGAATCCCGTCGCCGCCAGCGTCTCGTTGATCATTTCCCATTCGTGGGTCTTGATCGAGGTCGCGCGTGCGGTGAGGGGGGCGTCGGGGTCGCCTTCGCTCTTGCCGAACGCAGCTTCGATGTCGTCGGTGTTCGATGGCTTGACCAGATAATGGCTCGCGCCGAGCTTGATCGCTTCGACTGCGGTGCCGATGCTGGCATAGCCGGTGAGGACGACGATCAGCGTGCTCGGATCATGCGCGTGGATGCGCGCGACGCAGGGCAAGCCAGAGGCGGTGCCGAGCTTGAGGTCGACCACGGCGCGATCGGGCGTCTCGGCCTCCAGAAGCGCGTCGAGCTCGGCGGGAGAGGCGGCGGTGCGGACGCGATAGCCGCGGCGCTCGAACGAGCGCTGGAGCGTGCGGGCGAAGGTCTCGTCGTCCTCGACCAAGATCAGGCTGGGGCTGTCCATCAGGCTTTCTCCTCGGACTGCGCGAGGGGTAGCAGGATTCGCACTTCGGCGCCTGCCATTGCGCGGTTTCGGGCTTCGAGCCGGCCGCCCAGCCGCCTGGCGACGTTGGTCGCGAGGAACAGGCCGACGCCGTGGCCGGCCCCCTTGGTCGACTGGTACAGCTTGCCGACCTTGGCGAGGGCATCCGGGGAGAAGCCCTCTCCCCAGTCGCTCACCGCAATGCGGAACATCTTGTCCTCGATGTTCGCACGGAGCCGGATGCCGACGGGCGACGCCTCCGCGGCATTGTCCAGCAGGTTCCACACCGCCTGGCGCAGCGCGTCGTCGGCGGCGATCACTGCGTCCCCGGCCGCTCCTGGGGTGTAATCGAGCGGTACTTGCGCATAGCTCGCCTGCCAGGCCTCGGCGACCGCATCGAGGAACGGGCCGGCGGCCTGGCTCTGCATCGCCTCGCCGCGCGGCTGGCCGGCGGAGTGGAGGATGTCGGAGACGATCGCCTTGCAGCGCTGGACCTCGTTCTGCATCGCCTCGACATCGGCGAGCAGCTCGGCATCGGCGGCGATCACCGGCATGCGCCGCCAGTCGGCGAGGATCACCGACAGCGTGCCGAGCGGGGTGCCCAGCTCGTGCGCCGCGCCCGAGGCGAACAGCCCCATGCGGACGATGCCGTCTTCCTCGGCGGCGTGCTGGCGCAGGTCGGCAACGCGGACATCGTGCGCGTGGAGGTTGCGGCTGATCCGCGTGACGAAGAGCACGAGCAGCACCGCGACCAGGACGAAGCCGATCCAGCGGCCGATCGCGAACAGGTCGGCAGCGTCGGCGATCAGTCCCTGGGGCAGCGCCAGCGGCACATAGCTCACCGTGAGTAGCGCATAGCTTAGCCCGGTCGCGGCGACGAGCACCGCGATCCCGGCAGAGGGCAGGAGGATCGCGCCGAGCGCGACCTGGAGCAGATAGAGCGAAGTGAACGGGTTGGTCGCGCCGCCGCTGAAATAGAGCTGGAGCGTGAGCGCCCCCATGTCGAGCAGCAGCGCCGCCATCACTTCGCTGCTACGCACGCGGTGATGCGGCAGCGTGATGCGCGCGGCGAAGTTGGCGGCGCCCAGCACCAGCGCCACGCTGAGCATCTGGAACAGCGGCAGCTTCACGCCCAGCGCGAAGTGGACGAGCAGGATCGTGAGCGTTTGCCCGGCGACCGCCATCCAGCGCAGCTGGGTGAGCTGGCGCATATTCTCCGCTGCGGCATTCTCGGGCGGCGGCCCCCCCGGAGTGCGCCGCCGCGTGAGCGCGAGGAGCGGGGCGTCCATCAGGCGCGCGAAGGTCGGCGAAGCAGGAGCGCCGCGCCGCCCAGGCTCAGCGCGGCGAGCCCGAACCAGGTGAGCGCATAGACGAGATGGCTGTTGGCGAAGCGGACCACGGTAAGCCCGCCTATCGGATAGCCGCCCGGATTGGGAGTGGCATCGGCATCGACGAAATAGGGGGCGGTGGCGCCCAGGCCCTTTGCCCGTGCGATCTCGGCGACATCGCGCGAGTGCCAGCGGTCGGCAGCGGGATCGTTGGCGCGCAGGAAACCCCCGCCGGGCTCGCTGCGGCGGAGCAGCCCGGTGACGCGCACCACACCCGCGACCTGGCCAGCGGCGCGGCTGGCGGGCGTGCGGCGATCGGAGGGGACGAAGCCGCGATTGACCAGCACGGTGCCCTCGGTGGTGCGCAGCGGGGTCAGCACCCAGAAGCCGGGGCCGCGTTCGGTGACCGCCTGGGTCAGCGTCTCGCGGGCGTGGTCGAAGCGGCCGGTGGCACGGACGCGGCGATATTCGTCGTCGCGCGGATCGCGCGTGAAGGCGGGGAGGGGAGACGGGGCGGCGTGGATGCGCGCCGCCACCCGGTCGATCAGGTCGAGCTTCCAGGCGCGGCGCTCGACCTGCCAGATGCCGAGCGCCAGGAACCCCGCCGCGGCCGCCAGTGCCAGCGCGGCGAAGATCCAGCGCGCGGCGCGGCGGTTCAGGGCTGTGCGCCCATCTCTGCCACCGGCATCATGTTGGTGTTGAGGTGGTACATGATCCATAGCGAGCCCGCGAGCACGATCAGCACGATGACGGCCGTGAAGACGTAGGCCATCAGCGTCCAGCCGCCCTCCGCCCGCGTGTTGACGTGGAGGAAGAAGATCGTGTGGACGACGATCTGCACCGCCGCGAACGCGACGATGACGATCGCGGTCGCCTGCGGGTTCTGCAGCGCGCCGGTCATCACCAGCCAGAACGGAACGGCGGTGAGGACGACCGACAGGAGGAAGCCGATCACATAGCCGCGTCGCGTGAAGTGGGGCGCCTCGTCATGGCCGTGGCCAGGTTCGGCATGTGCGTGCGTGGCGTCGTTCATTGCAGGGCCCCGAGCAGATAGACGAAGGTGAAGACGCCGATCCAGACGACGTCGAGGAAGTGCCAGAACATGCTGAGGCACATCAGCCGGCGCTTGTTTTCCGGGATCAGCCCGCGCTGGGTGAGCTGGACAAGCAGCACGACCAGCCAGATGATCCCGAAGGTGACGTGCAGCCCGTGGGTCGCGACCAGCGTGAAGAAGGCCGACAGGAATGCGCTGGTCTGCGGCGTCGCGCCTTCATGGATCAGGTGATTGAACTCGTAGAGCTCGATCCCGACGAAGCCGGCGCCGAGCAGCCCGGTGATCGCCAGCCACAGCTTGGTGGCGCCGAGCTTGTCTTCCTGCATCGCGATGACCGCGAAGCCATAGGTGATTGACGAGATCAGCAGCAGCGCGGTGTTGAGCGCGACCAGCGGGAGCTGGAAGATCTCGCTGGGCGAGGGCCCCCCGGCATAAGCGGTGCCGAGCACGCCATAGGTGGCGAACAGCGTGGCGAAGATGAGCGCGTCGCTCATCAGGTAGATCCAGAAGCCGATCAGCGTGCTGCCGCCGGCCTCGTGGTGGTGCGCATCCTCGATGTCGTAGAACGACAGCTCGGTCGGGTGCGCGTCGGTCAGTGCGTCCGCGGCCATGGTTCAGGCTCCTGCCGCGAGCAGCTTGGTGCGCGCGTCTTCGGTCTGCGTCACTTCCTCCGCGGGGATGAAGTAATCGCGATCATAGTTGAAGGTATGGAAGATGGCGTAGACCAGCAGGCCCACGGCCGAGAGCGCCGCCAGCCACCACATGTACCAGATCATCGCGAAGCCGAGCACCAGCGCCAGGCCGGAGAGGATCACGCCCGCGCCGGTGTTGCGCGGCATGTGGATCGCGCGGAAGCCGCTGGTCGGACGCTGCGCGTTGCGCGACTTCATGTCGTACCACGCATCGAGGTCGTGGACTTGCGGGCTGAACGCGAAATTGTACTGCGGCGGCGGCGACGAGGTCGCCCATTCGAGCGTGCGGCCGTTCCAGGGGTCGCCGGTCGTGTCGCGCAGCTGGTCGCGCTTGATGATGCTGACCGCGATCTGGATGATGAAGGCCAGGATGCCGACCGCGATGATCGCCACGCCGATCGCCGCGATGATGAACAGCGGCTGGGTCGTCGGATCCTCGATATGCTGGAGGCGGCGCGTGACGCCCATCAGCCCGGCGACGTACATCGGCGTCCAGGCGACCCAATAGCCGATCACCCAGCCCCAGAAGTGGATCCGGCCCCAGAACGGATCGAGCTTGAAGCCGAAGGCCTTGGGCCACCAATATTCGATGCCCGCGAACAGCCCGAACACCACGCCGCCGATGATGACGTTGTGGAAGTGCGCTACGAGGAACAGCGAGTTGTGCAGCACGAAGTCGGCCGGGGGAACCGCGAGCAGCACGCCGGTCATGCCGCCGACGGTGAAGGTCAGCATGAACGCGATGACCCACTGCATCGGCAGCTCGAAGCGGATGCGGCCGCGATACATCGTGAACAGCCAGTTGAAGATCTTCGCGCCGGTCGGGATCGAGATGACCATCGTGGCGATGCCGAAGAAGCTGTTCACCGATGCGCCCGAGCCCATGGTGAAGAAGTGGTGGAGCCACACCAGCCACGACAGGATCGTGATGACCACCGTCGCGTAGACCATCGACGAGTAGCCGAACAGGCGCTTGCCGGTGAAGGTCGAGGTGATCTCGGAATAGATGCCGAACGCAGGGAGGACGAGGACGTACACCTCCGGGTGACCCCAGATCCACACCAGGTTCCAATACATCATCGGGTTGCCGCCGAGATCATTGGTGAAGAAATTGAAGCCGAGATAGCGATCGAGCATCAGCATGCCGAGGGCCGCGGTGAGCACCGGGAAGATCGCGACGACGAGGATGTTCGAGCAGAAGGCGGTCCACACGAAGATCGGCATCTGCATCATCGTCATGCCGGGCGCGCGCATCTTGATCACCGTGGCGACCATGTTGATGCCCGAAAGGGTCGTGCCGATGCCGGCTATCTGCAGCGCCCATAGATAATAATCCGGGCCGACGCCGGGACTGTTCTGGAGGTTGGCGACCGGCACGTAGTTGAGCCAGCCCGCGGTCGAGAATTCGCCGACGAACAGCGAGACCATCACCAGCGCTGCGCCTGCCGCGGTGAGCCAGAAGCTGAGATTGTTGAGGAAGGGGAAAGCGACGTCGCGCGCGCCGATCTGGAGCGGCATGACGAAGTTGACCAGCCCGACGACAAGCGGGATCGCGACGAAGAAGATCATGATCGTCCCGTGCGCGGTGAAGACCTGATCATAATGGTGGGGCGGGAGATACCCTTCGCTGCCGCCGAACGCGATCGCCTGCTGGAGCCGCATCATCACTGCGTCGGCAAAGCCGCGCAGCAGCATGACGATGCCTAGGATGATGTACATGATCCCGATCTTCTTGTGGTCGATCGAGGTGAACCACTCGCGCCACAGCCAGCCCCAAAGCTTGAACTTGGTGATCGCCGCGACCACGCCCATGCCGCCCAGGACGACGGCAGCGAAGGTCACAAGCAGGATCGGCTCGTGGATCGGGAACGATTCGAAGGTGAGGCGGCCGAAGATCGCCTTGAGGATGGGTTCGTCGAACATGATGGCTCCGGCCGCTTACGCTGCGGCGGCGCGGGACGAGCCCGGCGCGGTGGGGACGAGATTCAGCGACATGTCGCGGTTCTTCTGCGAAGCGGGCTGGGTGCTGCCCGGCGCGCCGGTGGCGCGCGGCTTGGTGACGTTCGGGCCAGTGCCCTTTTCCTCGCCCTCCTTGAAGATCGCGCCTTCGGGCTTGTCGCCCGGCGTCGAATTGTTGCGGCCCGCGGGCATGCCCATCCCCGACTCCATGTCGTGGCGCATCACGTCCTTCATGCACTTGGTGCCGGGGCGGACGCAGCGATTGAATGCGCGATCGAACAGATCGGCCTCGATGCGCGAGAAGTACATCGGCTTGACCTTCTCGCTCGGCTTCTCGAGCTCGAGGAAGCGCGCGGTGTCGAGGGCGGTGCCGCTGGCCTTGACGCGGGCGACCCAGCCGTCGAACCCGCCCTGGTCGACGCCATAGAGCTTGAAGCGCATGTTGGCGAAGCCCGCGCCGCTGTAATTGGCCGACATGCCCTCGAACGTGCCGGGACGGTTGAGCACGGCGTGGAGCGTGCTGCGCATGCCGGGCATCGTATAGATCATTCCGGCAAGCGTCGGCGCGTAGAAGGTGTTCATCATGTTGGTCGAGGTGAGCTCGAAACGCACCGGGCGATCGACCGGCATCACCAGCTCGTTGACCGTCGCGACGCCTTGCTCGGGATAGATGAACATCCATTTCCAGTCGAGCGAGACGACCTGGACGACGAGTGGCTGGACGTTGGGATCGATCGCTTTTTCCGCCGAGACGCGATTGAGCGAGCGGAACGGATCGAGCAGGTGGGTGCTCCACCAGGTGAGCGCGCCCAGGCAGATGATGATCAGCAGCGGCGCCGACCAGATCACCAGCTCGAGCCCCGTCGAGTGATCGAAATGGGGGTCGTAGGTCGCGTCCTTGTTGCTCTCGCGATAGCGCCACGCGAACACGACGATCAGCGCCATCACCGGCACGATGATCAGCAGCATCAGCGCCGTCGAGATGTAGATGATGTCGCGCTGCTGGAGCGCGATGTCGCCCGCCGGATCGAGCACGGCGCCGCTACATGCCGAAAGCATCGCGGCTAGCGGCAACAGGGTCAGGAATCGGCGACCGTTGGGCACAAGTTTGTCTTCGCGCATGGACCTCCGCCTATCCCGGCGCGTGTCCACGCCGACATTGGACATTTTGTCCTATCCCCGCCGTGCGCTTTTCTGGTGCAACGCGCGTTCAAACGCAATAACATCCAAGCAGGCCGCCGGAGCGATAACGAATGAGTGCACCGATCGCCGCGTCCAGTTCGACTCCGCTCGAACGCGACGCACAGAACCTACACGCGCACGATCGTCGAATCGCGCCCGGCGAGATCGCCATCGGCGTGATCGTCGGACGGACCAGCGAGTTCTTCGACTTCTTCGTCTATGCCATCGCCTCGGTGCTGGTGTTCCCGTCGCTGGTCTTCCCCTTCGTCGATCCGCTGACCGGCACGCTTTATTCTTTCGGGCTGTTCTCGCTGGCGTTCCTCGCGCGGCCGCTCGGCTCGGCGCTGTTCATGTGGGTCGACCGCAACTACGGCAAGGGCGTCAAGCTCACCATCGCGCTGTTCCTTCTGGGCGGATCGACCATGTCGATGGCGTTCATCCCCAGCTACGAGCAGGTCGGCATGTTCGCGGTGTGGCTTCTCGCCTTGCTTCGCGTCGGCCAGGGCGTGGCGCTGGGCGGCGCGTGGGACGGGCTGCCGTCGCTGCTCTCGCTCAATGCGCCGCAGAATCAGCGCGGCTGGTATGCGATGATCCCCCAGCTCGGCGCGCCGCTCGGGCTGATCGTCGCGGCGGGCCTCTTCGCCTTCTTCCTCTCGACGCTGTCGACGCAGGACTTCCTGTCCTGGGGCTGGCGCTATCCGTTCTTCGTCGCCTTCGCGATCAATGTGGTGGCGCTGTTCGCGCGGCTTCGCCTCGTCGCGACGCCGGAGTTCCAGGAGCTGTTCGAAAGCCGCGAGCTCCAGCCCGCGCCGTTCTTCGAAACGGTGCGCGAGGAAGGCCGCACGATTGTGCTCGGCGCGTTCGCGCCGCTGGCCAGCTTCGCGCTGTTCCACCTGGTGACGGTGTTCCCGCTGTCCTGGGTCATCCTCAACACCGGCGAGGCGGCGGAGCGCTTCCTGGTGATTGAGATCATCGGCGCGGTGATTTGCGTGCTGTCGATGATCGCTTCCGGGCTCATTGCCGATCGCGTTGGCCGCCGCGCGGTGCTCGGCGTCTCGGCGGTGCTGATCGGCGCCTATAGCGGCTTCGCGCCGCAGTTGCTCGGCGCGGGCGGCTTTGGCGAGACGGTGTACATGATCGCCGGCTTCGTCCTGCTCGGCCTCGCGTTCGGCCAGTCCTCGGGCGCGGTCAACAGCAGCTTCTCGAGCCAGCGCCGCTATACCGGTGCCGCGACCACCGCCAACCTGTCCTGGCTGATCGGCGCGGGCTTCGCGCCGCTGGTCGCGCTCGCGCTGGCGAGCCATTTCGGGCTGTGGTCGGTGGGTGCCTATCTGCTCTCCGGCGCGATCTGCACGCTCGCGGCGCTCGGCATCAACAAGGAGTGGGCGCAGCGCAACGAGAAGGGCGAGCCTGCGCTCGCCTGACCCGCTGAACCTCGTAGCTTGAAAGGGACCGTGCCCGCAGGGGTGCGGTCCCTTTTTATTGGGCACTGCGCGCGCGGACGATCGCGCTGACCACGATCCCGCCGAGGATCAGCGCCATGCCGGCGAAATGGTGGCCGTGGAGCTGTTCGCCCAGGGTCAGCGCGGCGAGCAGCGCGCCGAACAGCGGCATCAGCGTGATCGCCTGGCCGGCACTTGCCGGGCCGAGCGTCGCGACCGCCGCATTGAACAGCGCATAGGCCACCACCGAGGGCAGCAGCGCGACATACAGGATCGCTGCGATCACCCCGGGCGTCCACGCCATCGCGGCGATCTCACGCCACTCCGCTGCGGCGAGCGGGGCCATCGTCACGACGCCGATCGCGAAGGTGAGGCCGAGGAAACTCAGCGCGTGCAGTTGCGGGCGGAGGCGGAGCAGAGAGGTGTAGAGCGCCCAGGCGACGACCCCGCACAGGATCAGCGCGTCGCCATGGTTGAATGCGACCTGCGAGAGGGCGGTCAGATGGCCCTGGAGAACGATGACGACCACGCCGAGCGTCGACAGCGCGACGCCGGCGATCGCGCCGATCCCGGCGCGGGCGCGGAAGATCAGGAAGTCGACGAGCAGCACGAGCGCCGGGATCGCCGCCTGGAGCAGCATGCCGTTGCTCGCGGTGGTGTAGCGCAGCCCCGAATAGAGGAAGGCGTTGAACGCGGCGACTCCGAGCAGCCCGAGCAGCAGGATCGCCGGCCAGTGCCGCACGATGATCGCCCGGTCGGCGGCGACGTGGCGCGCTGCGAACGGTGCGATCACCAGCAGCGCCCCGGTCCACCGCAGCAGCGCGAGGAACAGCGGCGGAATATCGTCGCGTACCGCGCGCCCGACGATCGAATTGCCCGCCCACAGCAACATCACCAGAGCGAGCATGGCATAGGCGGCGGTCTGGGGGCGCAGGCGGATCATCGCCGCCCTCTAGGGCCGTGGCACGCGCATGGCGAGACCGCGCTTCGCCGGTCGGCTGGAAGGACCTATGTCGCGCAGGCGCTCGCGGCGGTGACGCCGTTCCTGCTCGAAACGGCACCGTTGGCCGCCTGATCGCTTGCGATCAAGGCTGGCGGCATCTCATTCCGGGCTGCGCTCCAGATCGCCGACGCATTGCAGCTCGGGATCGGCCTTGGCCATGCGCTGCAATTCCCTGGTCCTTGCCACGATCCCCGGGAACACCGCGTCGGGGGCGGGGGTGTAGGCGCGTATTCGTCTCAGCGCCCAGACATAATGCTGTGCGCCCGTTTCGCAGCTGTTGCTGCCGCCGTCGCTTTCGCCCCAGACCTTGCGCCACGGCGTCTTGCCGTCGCGTTCGAGAATCGCCTGGAAGGCGCCGACCGGGCCTTCACCTTGAACATAGGCGATCGACCGCGGGCCTGTGCGCAGCACGTGGAACTTCCTGAAGGTGAAGCGCGACTGCGGACTGTCGTCGCCCGCGTGCAGCGTCTTGACGATCGCGGTGCGCTCGGCGCTGCCGGGCGAGGGTGTATAGACGCCGGGCGATCCGGACTCTGCCTGGATTGCGGGAAGCAGCATCGCGCCGATTCCCAATGCGAAGAACAAGCGGGTGGCGCCAAGCAGTGCGATTACCATGCTCCGTGGTCGCGGCCGTCGCCTCGGCTGTCAACGGGTGCCGGTCCCACAGCGCGCCGATTACAGCGCGCGGAAGCGGAAGTCGCGGAACCGCGCTTCGCCTTCGCCCGCCGAATAAAGGCCCGGGCGCAGCATCAGGAAGCCGCCGCGGACATTGTGGTGGTAGCCCGAGACTTCCATGCCGCGATCGAAGCGCTGCCACGTCCGGCCATTGTCGGCGCTGGTGTGGAAGGAGACGATGTGGCGGTTGTTGGTCACCCGCATCCGCATCCTTGTGCCATGTGGGTTCGCGGGGCGGCCACGCTCGATGCCATATTGGTGGGTGACGAAGCGCTTCGAGTCGAACCCCAGCCCGCAATAGAGCTTCTCGTCATAGAAGAGCAGCAGCCCGGCGATGCCGCCCGGCGCGATCTCGATATCGCATTCGAACTGGTAGGCCGGGTCGCCGGCGATCAGCAGCAGCGGCGACGAACCGCTCGGCGCGGTGCCTGACGCCTTCAACACCAGGGCGCCGTCCTCCACTCGTGCGCGCGCGGCCTCGTCGGGGGCAGGCTTGAAGAAATTCCACTTGCTGCCGAGCGCCAGCGGCTTGCTGAAATCGTCGGACAGCGCCTGCCCGTGCGGCAGCGCGGTACCGCGCTTGGGCTTCCGCATCGGCTGCGACAGGTCGCCGCCCTTCATCTTGAACCAGCCGTCCTTGGTCCATTCGACCGGATCGAGCAGCGTCTGCCGCCCGAGCGTCCAGTATCCGTTCTCGAAGCCGTGATAGACCGACCACCAGCTCCCGTCGGGCGCCTCGACCAGCGAGGCATGACCGCGCGACCACCATTTCTCGGACGCGCTCACCGTGCGGACCAGCGGATTGGCGGGGCAATTCTCCCACGGTCCGTGGATCGACGTCGCGCGCGCGGCGATCACCATGTGCCCGGTAGGCGGCCCCGCCGTGCCACCCACCGCGGTGATCATGTAGAACCAGTTCCCATGCCGGTGGATCTTGGGGCCTTCGGGCGAGAACCCCTCGACCTCCCATTCGTCGGGATAGCGCCACGGATCATAAACGTGCTCTACCGCTCCCACCGTCGAAAGCCCGTCGGCCGAGAGCCGGATGCGGTCGCCGCCCGAGAGGAACAACCAGCGAGATCCGTCCTCGCCTGCCGCATGGCACGGATCGATATGGCCGTGCAGCCCGAGATCGATCGGATCGCTCCACGGTCCATCGATATGATCGGCCCAGATCACGAAGATCGAATTGGGCTTCGCCTTGACCGGGATGTAGAGGAAATAGCGCCCATCGTGCTTCTCGAGGCTCACCGCCCACACCGAGCCGATATTTTTCGAAAGCGCCGCCTTGCGCGGCTGCCAGTTCGCCAGGTCGCGCGAGTGCCAGATCGTCAGCCCCGGATACGAATCGAAGCTCGAAAAGGTCATGTAGTAATCGGCGCCGTCCTTTAGGATCGCGGGATCGGCGCGATCGCCCGAGATCAGCGGGTTGAGGAAACGCCCGTCGCCCAGATCAGCGATGCGCTGGTTGTCGAACCCGCGCTTCCAATCGGGCGCGTTGCGCGGCGCCGCGGTCGCCGGACCAGTCACTGCCGCCGCGCTCCCTGCCAGCGCGGCCGCGAACGCTTCCCGCCTGCTGATGTCCATGTCGTCTCTTTCAGGTTCGAGCGAAGGTCTGGTCGGATCCTGTTGCTGCGCCGCGCCGCCCAGCGCCAGTCCCCCGAGCAAAAGGCCCCCGGCGAGGAGCGACCGCCGATCAACTCGGGGGTCGTCCAGGCCGGTGAAAGGGAGGAAAGGTCGAACGGTGCGTCTCGCCTAGAAGCGGACGCGCACACCGGCGCGGAAGATGCGGCCCGAACTCGCATATTGAGTCACCGCATTCTGCCCCTCATAGGCATAGCGGTCGCTGGTCTGGTTGGTGAGGTTCAGGCCCTCCAGGGTCAGCGATACCCAATCGGTGAAGTTGAAGCTCATCGACGCGTCGATATTGGTGGTCGAGCGGCTGTAGATGAAGTCGTTGATCAGCGGGCCGGTGCAATAGCCGCCCGGCGCGTTGTTGGCGTTGACCTGGCCGGGCGTAAGCGGCGTGGGGTTGGGGATGATCCCCGGGCTGCACGATCCCGCGGCGATCGGATAGTTGGTGCTGTAGCCCTTGCGGTGCGCCATCGACACGCGCGCGCGGAACGGCTTGCTGTCGTAATAGAGCGTCGCGTTGACCGCATCGGGCGAGACGCCGAGGAATGGCCCCTTGCCGGTGGTGCGCGGCACCGTCGCCGTTCCGGGATCGAGGATGTAGTTCAGCTCCGAATCGATATGCGTGTAGTTCACCTGCGCGCCGAAGTTCTTGAGGAATCCCGGCAGGAAGGTGAAGTCCATCTGGAAGCTGGCTTCGATGCCCTTCAGCCAGCCGCCCGGCGCGTCGGCGAACTGGCGGGCCTGGAAGTCGAAGCCGCCGGTGATGTAGTTTGCCTGGGGCGAACCCGGCGTGAACTGGGCGAGGATCGCGGCGATCGTCGCCTGGTCGGCGAAGCGGCTGAGCGGCGCGGTGAAGAAGATCGTCTGCGGGAAGCTGTCGATATCCTTGCGGAACGCCGCTAGCGACAGCAGCCCGCCCGGCGCGAAATACCATTCGACGCTGGCGTCGAAATTGGTCGAGCGGAACGGCTGGAGCTTGGGGTTGCCGACGGTCAGCGTCGCGCCTGACTGCGCCCCGGCAGTCGTCGGCACCGAGATAGCCGTAAGCGTCGGCGCAAGGTTGCCGAGCAGCGGGCGCGCCATCACCTTGGATGCCGAGATGCGGACGAGCAGGTCGTTGACGGGCTCGTACACCACGTTCAGCGACGGCAGATAATCGGTGTATTTGTTGGTGCCGACGATCGGCCGGCCCGCGGTGGTCGCGCCGGTCGACGTCACGTCGGTGATCGCGATGCGCGTGCCGGCATTGCCGCGGAACGGGCGGCCGAACAGCTCCGAATTCCAGTCGGCCTGGAAATAGAAGCCGGTATCGACTTCCTCGACGCTGAAATTCTCGCGCCCGCCGTTGCGCTTGTTGGTCAGGCGCCAGTCGCCCCATTTGTTGACGCAGTTGCAGGTGAAGTCGAAGACGTTGTCGAAGCCCTGGATGCTCGGCGCGAGGAAGCTGGTCAGCGTGCCGTCGGGGACGTTCAGCCCCTGGCCGAAATTGATGACCTTGCTGACGCTGGCAGTGGTGACCCCAGCCTCGCGCAGCGTCGGGTTGAGCAGGTCGTTGTTGCGCTCGAAGAAGCTGGTCTCGAAGGTATATTTGCGGATGTTGGCGCCAAAGCCGAGGTTGAATTCCTCGTTGGCCTGCCAGTCGAAATCGATCTTGGCCTGCTTGTAGGTGTTCTTGACGAAGCGCTGATAGTGGCGAATGCCGGAGAAGCCCTTCACGGTCTCCCAGTTCGCCGGATTGGCTGCGTCGAAGCCGAAATCGATCTTGGGCATCGATCCGCCGCCGCGCTCGTCATAGGTGAACAGCCCCTGCGAATCCATGCGGTTGAACTCGACCAGCAGCCCTTGAGTGTAGTTGGTCGATTCCGAAGCACCCGCGATGATCTGGGTCTTGAACACGTCGGAGAACTGGTGCTGCAGGTCGATCGAGCCCTGCTTGAACTTGGTGGTGTAGGTCGATTGGTCCGCCGCCGAGCGGAAGTCGACGTTGCGCATCACCAGATAGTCGGCGAGCCCGTTGGTGACGTTGGCGTCGAGCACTTCCACTGCCGGGCGCCCGATCAGCGCGCCGCGGAAGGCGAGCCGGTTGGTGCTCGGGATGTACCCGACCGAGTTCGGATTGTTGTAATAGTCGTACGGGTCGAGGTTGAACGGGTTGACGCTGAAGATGTTGGCGTTCGCCGGATCGTTCGCTGCCACCGTGCCGGGCACGACCGCCGAGGGCGCGAGCACCGAGGCGACCGTGGCGTTGGCCGAATTGCGCGCGGTCGCGAAGGCCGGGGTGGTGCCGTAGAGTTGCTGTCCGCAATCCTGGGCGGGGACGAGGTCGCTGCCGGCATTTGGCACGCACAGGCCCGGATAGAGCGCGCGCGCCGCCGAGGGAGTCAGCGTGTTGCTCGCGGTGTTGTAGGTCGCGTTGGTATTGTTGCGGTTGAGGCCGACCGACGAGACCTGATTGTAGGTGCTTTGGTTCCAGAAGCGCGAATAGGCCCCGTCTAGGCTGAGCAAGGTACGGTCGCTGATCTGCCACTGATAGGCGGCGGTGACGCCGATGCGCTCGTTCTGGACGTCCTGCTGCTCGATCGAGGCGAGCGCTGGGATGCGGACCAGCGAATCGTCGAAGCGACCCGCAGTGTTGAAGGCGCCGCCGGGATAGAGCTTGGCGTAAGCGGCGGGGTCCGATCCGGTGAGCGCGGCGAGCGCCTCCGGATTGGTCACCACGGTGCCGAAGCTGGTCCCCGTCGGCGCGGCGAAGCCGGCGCGCTGGGGGTTCTCGTTCCCGAGGAAGTCCGAATTGCGGTAAAGGTAATCGGCCTGGCCCGCGGCGCGGCGATACTGGTCGAGCTCGTTCTTGTTCTTGCTGTACGCGCCCGAGACCAGGAAGCCCATCGATCCGTCGAAGATTCGCGTCGAGGCGAGCCCGGCGAAGCGCGGGTTCCACTTCTTGCTGTTCTGCTGGTAGCTGCCCTCGCCCGAGAGCGCGAAGGCGGACTTGGCGTAATCGAACGGTCGCCCGGTCTGCAGGTCGATCGTCGCGCCGAGCGAGCCTTCGTCGGTTTCCGCCGAGGGCGTCTTCTGGACCTTCAGCGAACTGAACAGCTCCGACGCGAAGGTGTTGTAGTCGAACGCGCGGCTGCGATTGGGGCTGGTGCCCGCGTCGTTGGCGCCTGCGGTCGACAGCGCCTCGAGCCCGTTGAGGCGGGTGCGGTTGAAGTCGCCGCCCAGGCCGCGGACGGTGATCGTGCGGCCCTCGCCATTGTCGCGGTCGATCGACACGCCGGGCAGGCGCTGGAGCGATTCGGCGAGGTTGGTGTCGGGGAAGTCGGCGATGTCCTCGGCGTTGATCGCATCGATCTGGACGGTGGCGTCGCGCTTTTCGCGGATCGAACTGCGTAGCGACGCGCGATAGCCGGTGACGAGGATCTCGCTTTCGGAATCGAGCGCGGCGTCCTCCTGGCCGACCGTCGCGGGTGCCTCCGGGGTCGCGCCGGCCCCTTGCGCCAATGCGGCGCCACTCCAGCTTGCGGCAAGCATCAGCGCTGCGCAGGACGCGCCGGTGCGCAGGGCTGCGGTGGTGGCATATTTCTTGATCATAGTCCCCTCCCGTTGGTCGGGCGCCGCTTTCCCCGCGGTCGTCCCGTCAGCGTGTGTCTCCCAGCGAGGAGGGGGCGGCATGGCCGCGATGCCGTGACGGGGCGCATGCACGTCGCTGCGCGGCCCGAGGCATGCACCTCTCCTCAGTTCGCGGCCTTGTGGCCGTCTCTCCCGATGGCCCATAGACACCGGTAGCATGATGGTAACGCCAACACTCGCCGGGGGCAACCGGGAGGAGCATGTTTAAAACGTATAAAAATCAGTAGGATGGTAAAATTGATACCGGTATCATAAATTAAGACACTCCCGCAGGTCGTCGCCCCGAATCATCGCTGAGCGAGGCGCGCCACTTGCGGCGCAATGCTCCCGGATCCTGCGGAATGCGCGCGTCGAGGATATCTGCCCGATCGATGCGATCGAGCCGGAAGGTGCGGAAATCCTCGCGCAGCTCGCACCAGGCGATGAGCGCGCGGGTCGAGTCGAGATAGCCGATCACCAGCGGCCAGACGGTGCGCTCGGTCGCGGCGCCGCCGGGGTCGGTGTAGCGCAGCGCGATCTTCCGGGCGCCGCGGATCGCGCCGCGCAGTTCGGCGGCGTCGACCTTGTCCACGGGGGTGTCCCAGGCCGGCGGGGTGCGCGCCGAGGGATCGTCGAGGATGCCGCGCATCTCCTCGGGCAGCACTGCGGCGACCTTAGCGAGCACGTCGCGCGCGGCGCGGGCGAGCGCGGGGTCGGCATGTCCGGCAACCCATTGCGCGCCGAGCGCGACCGCGTCGATTTCGTCGGCGGTGAGCATCAGCGGCGGTAGGTCGAACCCGCCTTCGAGGACATATCCCATGCCCGCTTCGCCCCGGATCGGCACGCGTTGCGCCATCAGCGCGCCGATATCGCGATATACCGAGCGCTTCGACGTCTCCAATTCGCTTGCGATCGCCTCCGCAGTCACCGGTTTGGTGGTCCGGCGGAGGATCTGGACGATCTGGAAAAGTCGGTCGGCCTTTCGCATGCCGCAACTCCTACTGCCATGCTGCTGACACCATGCTGGCAGCAGCATGGCAGTAAGTCGATTCCTGCATTCAAAGGAGGAATCAATGCTGAAGACCTATCACGGCAGCTGTCATTGCGGCGCGGTCCGTTTCGAGGCTGAGATCGATCTCGCCGCCGGCACCGGGCGGTGCAACTGCTCGATCTGCACCAAGCGCCGCAGCTGGGCCGCATTGCTCAAGCCCGACGCGTTCCGCCTGCTCAGCGGCGAGGAAGTGCTGCGCGACTATCGCTTCGGCACGATGCAGGGCAGTCATCGCTTCTGCGGCACCTGCGGCTGCGCGCCGTTCGGCGAGGGCAACGTGCCCGAGATCGGCGGGGCGTTCGTATCGGTGCAGCTCGGCTCGCTCGACGACGCCACCGACGATGAGCTGGCAGCGGCGCCGATCAACTATGGCGACGGGCGCAACGACGCCTGGTGGCAGCCGCCCGCGGTGACGAGCTATCTCTAGCGGATCGTCGCGAGCAGCCGGGGAATCTCCGCCGGCAGCTCGCGCGCCAGGAAGCCGAGCGGCCCGATGCGCTCGGCGAGCCTTCGGCCCGCCTCGCCATGGAGCCAGACGCCCCAGGCGGCGGCGAGGCGGGGGACGGCGCCGCGCGCCATCAGCCCGCCGATCACGCCGGCGAGCACGTCGCCCGAGCCGCTGGTCGCCAGCCCCGGACCGCCACCGGGATAGCGGAGCAGCCCCTCGCGCGGGCAGGCGATCCACGTCTCGGTGCCCTTGAACAGCACGGTCGCGTTGAAGCGGCGCGCCGCCTCCTGCGCAAGCCCGGCGGGGTCGTCGGCGATGCGGGTTTCGTCGCACCCCATCAGCCGCATCATCTCGCCGGGATGCGGGGTGAGGACGATGCGGCCTTCATGCGCGTGGATCTGCGCTGCGAGATCGGTGGCGGCGCCGATCATCGCGGCGTCGAGCACCAGCGACAGCGTCGCACGGGGCCGGGCGAGGACGGCCTCGAGGATCGCCTCGGCAGCGGCGTCGGGCCCCATGCCGGGCCCGAGCACCAGCGTGTCGCAGCGCATGAGATAGCCGCACAGCGCGTCGCCCGCGGCTGCGTCGAGTTCGCCCGCGGGGTTGGCGGGGAGTGCGAAGACTGCCGCTTCGGGCACGAGCATCCCAAGCGGCAGCGCGAGCCGTTCGGCCGTGGCGAACTGGAGCTTGCCGGCACCGGCGCGCAGCGCCGCCTCGCCGGTGAGGCGGAGCGCGCCGGGGACGGCCTCCGAGCCGCCGGCGACGACGACATGGCCGCGGCTGTTCTTGTCGAGATCGGTGCCGGGCGGGGGGAGCGGATGCTCGGCGAGCCAGGAGGCGTCGAGTGGCGTCATCCGCGCGCGGCGACCATCGCGTCGGGTGCCGAAGTGGATTTGGCCTCGGGATCCTCGTCGACCGGGGCGGTGACATTGTAGCGGACGAGGACAAGGCCGCCGTCCTTTCCAGCCGCAGGGTCGTGCACATATTCGGTGATCGAGCAATTGGCGACGTCGCCTTGCCTGTCGATCGCGAGGATCTCGGCCTCGGACAGATTCTCGATGACGTAGCGCAGGCACAGCACGACGACCTGGTGTGCGACGATCATCACGTCGCGCCCGGCATAATGAAGCGATACCGTGTCCATCAGCGAGCGCAGGCGGAAGATCACGTCGCACCAGCTCTCGCCGCCGGGCGGGCGATGATAGAATTTGCCGAGCAGGCGACGGAATTCGGCTTGTTCGGGCATGACTGCCTGGATGCCCGCGGTGGTAAGTCCGTCGAGCACGCCGAACTCCTTTTCGCGAAGCCGCTCGTCGGCGCAGATGCTCTCGTCCGGATCGGCGCCGCCGGCATCGCGGAAACGCCGCGCGGTCTCGCGGGCCCGGACATAGGGCGAGGTGAGGATCACTTCGGGGCGGCCATTGCCCTTGCCCTCGGCGAACCAGCGGCCGAGCGCCTCGGCCTGGGCGTAGCCGAGCTCGGAGAGGGGAACGTCGACGTCGCGGATGTCGATCGCGATGCGATGCTCGCCCGAGGCATGCGCCAGGTCGCGCGCGACATTCCCCGCGCTCTGGCCATGCCGGACGAGCCAGAGGCGGCTGGGCCAGCGATTGGTGGTCATGCAGCGTGCGTCGCGTGAGGCATGAGGGGAGAATGCGGCAGCGCGCGGGGTGTTCCTCGGTCAGCCCCGCCGGACCGTGACGGGGAGTGCGCCGGCAGCGTGATCGCCCCATCGATAGAGTGCCTCGAGCACGGGGCGCAGGCTCTCGCCGCGATCGGTCAGGTGATAGACGATCGATGCATCGGCGGCGCTGCGCTTCTCGACGAGCTCGAGCCGTTCGAGATCCTTGAGGCGCTCCGTCAGTACCTTGTCGGAGATCCCGCCGATCCGCGCGCGCAGCTCGGCATAGCGGTGGGGCTCTTCCTTGAGCCGGGCGAGGATCACCGTCTTCCACTTGCCGCCGACGAAATCGAGCGCGAGCTCGACCGGACAGCCATAGCTCGCCTTCAAACGCTTCATCCTGCCTCCGCACGCACCATCTGGTGCGTTGATTGTGAAGCGCGCAGCCCGCAACCAGCGGTCGCGCGGCATCGATCCAGCCGCCCGGGGGAACGCCAATGACGGTCGAGTATATCCGCTATCTGCTGGTCACGCATGTGCCGGCAGCGCTGATCGCTGCCTATGAGACGGCGCGCGTGCATCTGGACGCCGCGCCTGAATGCCTCGCCTACGACCTTGCCCAATGCGATGACGAGCCGAACAGCCTCGTTCTGCGCATCGAATGGACCAGCGCTGCGGCGCACATGCACGGCTTTCGCCGAGGACCGCACTTCCCGCCTTTCCTCGCGGCGATCCGCGATTTCATCCCCGAGATCGCCGAGATGCGGCACTATACCCCCCGGATGATTTCGGGCGGCTAGGCGCCTGCGGCGGTCAGCCGGTCGAGCTGGTCCTTGGTGAGTTCCAAATCCCAGGCGGCGAGCAGTTCGTCGAGCTGCTCGAGGCTGGTGGCGCTGGCGATCGGGGCCGTGACGCCGTCCTGCGCGGCGAGCCAGGCAAGCGCGATCTGGGCGAGGCTGGCGCCGGTCTCGGCGGCGACCTGGTCCATCGCTTCGAGTACGGCCTTGCCCTTGCCCTGGAGCAATTCGCCCATCCGGCCGCCGCGGACGCTCTTCCCGAGATCGGCTTCGCTGCGATACTTGCCGGTAAGGAAGCCTGAGGCGAGGCCGTAATAGGGAACCACGCCGATATTGTGGGTGATGCACAGATCCTCGAGTTCGCCCTCGAACTTGTGACGGCTGACGAGATTATATTCGGGCTGGAGCACACGGTAGTGCGGCAGGCCCTCGCGGGTCGCGACGTCGAGCGCCGATTTGAGCCGCACGGCGTGGAAGTTGGACGCGCCGAGCGCGCGGACCTTGCCCGCCTTTATAAGCGTGTCGAACGCGGTAAGGGCGTCGGCCTGGGGCACGTCCTCATCGTCCTGGTGCGCGAAATAGAGGTCGATCGTGTCCACGCCGAGCCGCGCGAGCGACGCTTCGGCCGCGGCTGCGATGCGCGCGGGGGCGAGCTTCGATCCGCCTTCGCCGTCGAGCATGCCGACCTTGGTGGCGATCAACACCTTGTCGCGCTTGCCCGAGGTGCGCAGCCATTCGCCGATGACGCTTTCGGATTCGCCGCCCGTATGGCCGGGCACCCAGGACGAATAGACGTCGGCGGTGTCGATCATCACGCCGCCGCGCTCGGCGAAGCGATCGAGCAGGCGGAAGCTGGTCGCCTTGTCGGCGGTCCAGCCGAAGACGTTGCCGCCGAGCACCAGCGGCGTGATCGACAGGCCCGAGGCGCCGAGGTCGCGGAGCGTGGTCATGGTTGGGTTCCGTTGTCGGCCAGGCTGGCATTGATATCGGTTGCGGCCGCGGCTTCGTCGAGCTGGCGGGCCTCGTCGCGCGACGCGCTGCTATCGTCGGACCCGCCGCAGCCGGCGAGCGCCAGCGCGATCGCCAGCAGCGGCAGGCCCTTGATCACTCTTCGATCTCGTTGCCGGTCTCGGCGACGTTGCTCACGGCGTAGGCGTTCTCGGCCTCGGTGAAGGCGGCGTCGGTGGCGGCATTGGCGGCGTTCACGTCGCTGACCGCTTCGCCCATCGTGTTGCTGTCACCGGTGATCGTCTCATTGGCTTCGGTGGCTTCGTTCTTTGCGCCGCCGCAGGCGGAAAGGGCGAGCAGGGCAATGGGGAGCAGGAAGGACTTGCGCATGATTCACCTTATGGTTCGGTAGGTGGAGGGCTAAAGCGCGGGAGGGGAAGGCGCAACTGCGTTGACCTGATATAAAGATATCTTTATATCTATATCCCATGGTCCAGGCCCTTGCCATCTTCCGCGCGCTCGCGGACTCCACCCGGCTGCGCATCGTTGCGCTGCTGCGCTCGATGGAATTGTCGGTCGGTGAGCTCGCGCAGGTGCTCGGGCAGAGCCAGCCGCGGGTCAGCCGGCATGTGAAGATCCTGTGCGACGCCGGGCTTGCCGAGCGGCGCAAGGAGGGGAGCTGGGTGTTCGTCGCGCTGGGCGTGCAAGCCAAGGTTCAGCCGATCCTCGCCGCGCTCGATAGCTGGAGCGAGGGCGATCACTGGACGATCGCCGACGAGGCGCGGCTGGCGGCGGTGCGCGCCGATCGCGCCAGCGCGGCGGCGGACTGGTTCGAAAGCAATGCGGGCGAATGGGACGCGATCCGATCGCTCCACGTCGCAGAAAGCGAAGTCGAGGCGGCAATGGCCAAGGCGCTGGGCGATGCGCCGTTGGGGTCGCTGGTCGATATCGGCACCGGCACCGGGCGGATGCTCGAACTATTCGCCCCGCTCGCGCGCAACGCGCTGGGGATCGATCGCTCGTCCGAGATGCTGCGGCTGGCGCGCGCCAAGCTTTCGGAGCGCGGGCTCGCCAATGCCGAGCTGCGCCAGGCCGACCTTTATGCGCTGCCGCTGCCGGATGGCGGCGCGGACGCGGCTATATTGCATCATGTGCTCCATTTCGCGCAGCAGCCAGGCGCGGCGATCGGCGAGGCGGCGCGCGTGCTGAGCGACGGGGGGCGGCTGCTCATCGTCGACTTCGCGCCGCACGACCGCGAGGAACTGCGCTCGCGCGACGCGCATACCCGGCTCGGCTTCTCGGACGAGCAGATCCTCGGCTGGTTCGCGGGTGCCGGATTGGCGCCGGTGCAGGTCGAGACGCTCGAGGGCGGCGAACTGACCGTCAAATTGTGGCTGGGTCGCAAGACCGGCAGTGAATCGAAGGAAGTGAAGGCGGCATGAGCATCGTGGACCCGCTGGCAGCACCGCTGTTCGCGGACGTGGCCGGCGACATCGAAGTGAGCTTCGAATTCTTCCCGCCCAAGAGCGAGAAGATGGAGGAGACCTTGTGGGAGTCGATCCAGACGCTGTCGCCGCTCGGGCCGCGCTTCGTCAGCGTGACCTATGGCGCGGGCGGGACGACGCGCGAGCGGACGCACAACACGGTGGCTCGGATCGCGCGCGAGACCGCGATCCCGGCGGCGGCGCACCTGACCTGCGTCGAGGCGACCAAGGCCGAGATCGATCAGGTCGCCGAGGAATATTGGGCGGCGGGCGTGCGGCATATCGTCGCGCTGCGCGGCGATCCGCCACGCGCTGGCGAGAAATATGCGACGCATCCGGGCGGCTATGAGAATGCCGCCGACCTGGTGACGGGGCTGCGCAAGCTGCACCCGTTCGAGATCTCGGTCGCGGCCTATCCCGAGTGCCATCCGGATTCGCCCAATCCGGGCGCGGACATCGACAATCTCAAGCGCAAGATCGATGCCGGCGCCACGCGCGCGATTACCCAGTTCTTCTTCGAGCCCGACACCTTTTTCCGCTTCCGCGACGACTGCGCCAAGGCCGGGATCAGCGCCGAGATCGTGCCGGGGATCATGCCGGTGATGAACTTCGCCAGCGTCCAGCGCATGTCGGCGATGTGCGGGACCGACGTGCCGGTGTGGATGGGCAAATTGTTCGAGGGATTGGACGAGCACCCCGCGGCGCGGCAGCTGGTCGCGGCGACGCTGGCGGCCGAATTGTGTCGGAAATTGTACGCCGGCGACGTGCGGCAGTTCCACTTCTACACGCTCAATCGCGCCGAGCTGAGCTACGCGATCTGCCACTTGCTCGGGCTGCGGCCGAAGGTCGGTGCGGCGCTGGCGGCGGCGTAATGAAAACTAGCCCCTCCCCTTCAGGGGAGGGGTTGGGGTGGGGCAGTGCCGCGAGCGCTGCTCTCGATGAGATAGACAGGCCCCACCCCCCAACCCCTCCCCTGAAGGGGAGGGGCTTAAGAAGGTGAAGACCATGACACCACGCGAATCCCTGCTGGCCGAAGCAGCAAAGCGCATCCTGATCACCGACGGGGCGTTCGGGACCGAGATCCAGAACTGGAAGCTCGACGAGGCGGCCTATGCGGGTACGCTCGGGCTGAGCCACGACCAGAAGGGCAATAACGACATCCTCGCGCTGACCAAGCCCGAGGTGCCGGCGTCGATCCACCGCGCCTATTTCGAGGCCGGTGCCGATATCGCCGAGACCAACACCTTCTCGGCCAACAGGATCAGCCAGGCCGATTACGGCGCCGAGCATCTGGTGCGCGAGATCAATGTCGAGAGCGCGAAGCTGGCGCGGTCGATCGCCGACGAGTTCGAGGCCAAGGATGGGCGCCCGCGCTTCGTCGCCGGCGCGCTGGGGCCGACCAACAAGACGCTTTCGCTGAGCCCCGACGTCAACGATCCGGGCTATCGCGAGATCGATTTCGATTATCTCAAGGACGTGTATCGCGAGCAGATCGACGCGCTGGTCGAGGGCGGGATCGATTTCGTGCTGATCGAGACGATCTTCGACACGCTCAACGCCAAGGCGGCGGTGATGGCCGCGCTCGAAGCTGCGCAGGCGCTGGGCCGCGACCTGCCGATCATGCTTTCGATGACGCTGACCGACCTGAGCGGGCGGAATCTGTCGGGGCACACCGTCGAGGCGTTCTGGCACGCGGTGCGGCATGCCAAGCCGGTGACGATCGGGCTCAACTGCTCGTTCGGCGCGGAGCAGCTGCGGCCGCACGTCAAGACGCTGTCGGCGCTCTGCGACACGCTGATCATGGTCTACCCCAATGCCGGCCTGCCCAACGAGCTCGGCGCCTATGACGAGGCACCGGCGACCACTGCGGGGCTGGTCAAGGAATGGGCCGATGCCGGGCAGGTCAACGTGCTCGGCGGGTGCTGCGGATCGACCCCGGCGCATATCAAGGCGATCGCGGACGCGGTCGCGGCATTGCCGCCACGGCCGATCCCGGTGCAGCCGGTGCAGACTCGGCTCGCCGGGCTCGAACCGTTCACGATGACGGCATGACTTTCTAAAGCCCTCTCCCCTCCGGGGAGAGGGTTGGGAGAGGGGCAGGACTGTGCCGCCGCTCTCGAAGCTAGCGATTGAAGACACCCCCCCTCTCCCCAGCTCTCTCCTCGGAGGGGAGAGGGGGTTAAGAAGAAGAACCGATGACCAACCTCTCCACCGGCTTCGTCAATATCGGCGAGCGCACCAACGTCACCGGATCGGCGCGCTTCAAGAAGCTGATCATGAACGGGGACTACCCCGCCGCGGTCGAAGTCGCGCTCCAGCAGGTCGAGGCCGGCGCGCAGGTGCTCGACGTCAACATGGACGAGGGCCTGCTCGACGCGCACGAGGCGATGACCACCTTCCTCAAGCTGATCCAGGCCGAGCCCGACATCGCCCGCATTCCGGTGATGGTCGACAGCTCGAAATGGGACGTGATCGAGGCGGGGCTCAAGTGCGTCAGCGGCAAGCCGATCGTCAATTCGATCAGCATGAAGGAAGGCGTCGACCAGTTCCTCGATCATGCGCGCAAGTGCATGGCGTATGGCGCCGCGGTGGTGGTGATGGCGTTCGACGAGGTCGGCCAGGCGGATACCAAGGAGCGCAAGGTCGAAATCTGCTCGCGTGCCTATGACCTGCTCGTCGGGATCGGCTTCCCGCCCGAGGACATCATCTTCGATCCCAACGTGTTCGCGGTGGCGACGGGGATCGAGGAGCATAACAATTACGGCGTCGATTTCATCGAGGCGTGCCGCGAGATCAAGGCGCGGTGCCCGCACTGCCATATCTCGGGCGGGCTTTCGAACCTGTCGTTCAGCTTCCGCGGCAACGAGCCGGTCCGGAAAGCGATGCACTCGGTGTTCCTATACTATGCGATCCCCGCGGGGATGGACATGGCGATCGTCAACGCCGGCCAGCTCGACGTGTACGACCAGATCGATCCCGAGCTGCGCACCGCGGTCGAGGACGTCATCCTCAACAAGGATCCCGAGGCGGGCGACCGGCTGGTCGCGCTTGCCGAGAAATACCGTGGCACCGATGCGGTCGCCGAGAAGCAGGCGGCCGAGTGGCGCGGCTGGGCGGTGGAGAAGCGGCTCGAACACGCGCTGGTGAAAGGTATCGACGCATTCGTCGTCGAGGACACCGAGGAGTGCCGGGTCAAGGCGGCGCGGCCGATCGAGGTGATCGAGGGCCCGCTGATGGACGGGATGAACGTGGTCGGCGACCTGTTCGGATCGGGCAAGATGTTCCTGCCTCAGGTGGTCAAGTCCGCCCGCGTGATGAAGAAGGCAGTGGCGCATCTGCTGCCCTTCATCGAGGCCGCCAAGGAGCCCGGCGCCAAGGGCAAGGGCAAGGTCATCATGGCCACGGTGAAGGGCGACGTCCACGATATCGGCAAGAACATAGTCGGCGTGGTGCTCCAGTGCAACGGCTTCGAAGTAGTCGACCTAGGCGTGATGGTGCCCTGGACCAAGATCCTCGAGGCGGCGAACGAGAACGATGCCGACATGATCGGGCTTTCGGGGCTGATTACCCCGTCGCTCGACGAGATGGTCACCGTCGCCGAGGAGATGCAGCGCTCGGCGATGACGATGCCGCTGCTGATCGGCGGCGCGACCACCAGCCGCGTGCATACCGCGCTCAAGATCGAGCCGATGTACAAGGGCCCGGTGGTCCATGTCCTCGACGCGTCGCGCGCAGTGGGCGTGGCGACGGCGCTGGTGAGCGATACGCAGCGCGACGACTATGTCGCCAAGGTCGCCGCCGAGTACGAGCAGGTTCGCGTGGCGCGGGCGAGCAAGGGCCAGAGCGCGCTGCTGCCGCTGGCGACCGCGCGCGACAATGCGTTCGAGGCCGACATGGCGCTCAAGCCCCGCAAGCCGCGGATGCCCGGCGTCCACGAGTTCCTCGACTGGGATCTCGAGGATCTCCGGAAGTATATCGACTGGACGCCGTTCTTCCGCGCCTGGGAGCTTGCCGGAAACTATCCGGCGATCCTCGAGGACGAGGTGGTCGGCGAGAGCGCGACGTCGCTGTTCGCCGATGCGCAGGCGATGCTCGACAAGATCATCGCCGAGAAGTGGCTGACCGCGCGGGGCGTCGCCGGGCTGTGGCCGTGCCGCCGCCAGGGCGACGACATCATCGTCCATGTCGAGGACGAGGTGCACTATACCTTGCCGATGCTGCGCCAGCAGATCGCCAAGCGCGAGGGCCGGGCGAACATGTGCCTGGCCGACTTCATCGATCATGACGGCGACTGGATCGGCGGGTTCGCCGTGGGCATCCACGGGATCGAACCGCATCTCGCGCGCTTCAAGAACGCGATCGACGATTATTCGGACATCCTGCTCAAGGCGCTGGCCGACCGGCTGGCCGAGGCGTTCGCGGAGCGGCTGCACCAGTTCGTGCGCACCTCGCTGTGGGGCTATGCCGAGGGCGAGCAGCTGACCAACGAGGCGCTGATCAAGGAACAGTATCGCGGCATCCGCCCGGCACCGGGCTATCCGGCCTGCCCCGAGCACAGCCTCAAGCCGATCCTGTTCAAGATGCTCGACGCGCACAAGCGCACGGGCATCAGCCTGACCGAGAGTTTCGCAATGCTGCCCACCGCAGCGGTCTCGGGCTTTTATTTCGGCCACCCCCAGGCCGAGTATTTCGGCGTCGCGCGGATCGGGCAGGACCAGCTCGAGGAATATGCAGCGCGGCGCGGGATCCCGCTCGACCTGGCTACGCGGTATCTGCGGCCAAACCTGGACTGATTTCACTCCGGCACTCGCCAGGGTGAAACGGGTCAGCGCCCCGCGTCGGCCGGTTCGGCATAGACCGTGTCGGTCGGGCCGTAGCCGGTGATGTATACGTGTGCGCCCTCCGGCCCGGTGCGGGCGAAATGCGGGATCCCGGCGGGTTCGGTGTAGAAACTGCCGGGCGGCAGCGGCTTGCGCAGGCTGTCGTCTGCCTTGGGGCCATAGCCGAAATGCCACATGCCCGAGACCACCGTCGCGGTGCGTTCGTCCTTGTGGCTGTGCGCGGCGATGCGGGTGTTGGGCGGGACCTTGATTTCGATCGCGAACAGGCCGGGCTTGGCGGGGTCGCCGCTCAGCACGCGGGTTTCGACCCCCGTGAGCCCGGACGTGCCCGCGACGGCGCCGATCTGCGGCAGTGCTGCGACCTCGCCCGGCGTGAGCCTTACCTCGCGATCGGCAGGCGCGGCGGCGAGCAGTGCGGCAAGCGCGAGTGCGGCGCGGATCACTTGGCACCCAGGAAATCGGTCACCAGCTTGACCGTTGCCGCGGGATTCTCCTCCATGATCCAATGGCCCGAGCCGGGCACGACGCCGCCGGTGACGTTGGTCGCGGCGGTGCGCATGATCGCGGCCATCTGGTCGCCGAAGCTCTTTTCGCCGCCGAGCGCGAGGACCGGCATCGGCAGCTTGCCGAACCGCGCGAGCAATGCGCGATTGTCGATCGCGTCCTGATCGAACGCGGCGAACTGCGCGAAGCCGGCATGCATGTTGCCCGGGCGGGCATAGAGCGCGGCATAGTGTGCACGCGAAGCCTCGTCGAAATGCTTCGGGTCGGCGGAGAAGTCGTTCCAGAAGCGATCGAGATAGATGCGCTCGCGGCCGGCGACGAGCCGCTCCATGTCGGGGCCGCCGAAGCGGAAATGCCAGAGGATCGGGTTCTTGAGCACCTCTTCCCACGGGCCGATGCCGGGCACCGGCGCGTCGATCAGCACCAGCTTGGTGACGCGCGCCTGGTTCTGCTCGGCGAGCGCGTAGGCGACCATGTTGCCGATATCGTGCGCGACGACGTCGGCCTTGGCGATCTTGAGGCCGTCGAGCAGCGCGATCATGTCCGCCGCCTGGTTCTTCTTGTCATAGCCGCCGGTCGCGACCGCCGAGAGCCCCATGCCGCGCAGATCGGGGACGACCACAGTGTGATCGCGCATCAGCGTGTCGGCGAGCGGCGCCCACATGTCGCCGGTTTCGCCATAGCCGTGGAGGAGCAGCACCGCCGGCCCGCTGCCGCCGATGCGGACATGAAGCGTGGTGCCGTTGGTGGCGATCTCCTGGGTCTTGAACGCGGACGGATAGGCGGGGACCTGGGCGTGTGCAGGAAGCGCGGCGGCAAGCAGAAGCAGCAGGGGAGCGAGGATGCGCATGAACGGACCTCCAGCGGCGGAAGGCCGCGGAGGACAGGCTATGTCAGATTCGAGCAACATTCCAGCAACTATGAAGGTGTCCCACCTCAAACCGTCACGCCGGCACAGGCCCCGGGGGTGACTGGTAGGAAGTTGGGGAAGCTTCGGGGTGACGCTCGTGCCGGAATGGGCTAGGCGCGCGCCATGCTCAACCTGACCGACATCACGGTGCGCCTGGGCGGGCGCGCGATCATCGACGGTGCCACCGCCAAGCTGCCGCCCGGCGGGCGTGTCGGCCTGATCGGCCGCAACGGCGCCGGCAAGACGACACTGATCAAGACGATCACCGGCCAGCTCGAGCCCGACACGGGCAGCATCACGATGCCGCGCGGGACGACGCTCGGCTATATCGCGCAGGAAGCGCCGCACGGGGATTCGACTCCGTTCGAGACGGTGCTTGCCGCCGACAAGGAACGCACCGCGCTGATGGCGGAGAGCGAGACGTGCGAGGATCCCGACCGGCTGGGTGACGTCTATGAGCGGCTGATCGCGATCGACGCGTACACCGCACCCTCGCGTGCCTCGACGATCCTGGTCGGTCTGGGCTTCGACGAGGACATGCAGCACCGGCCGCTCGACAGTTTCTCGGGTGGATGGAAGATGCGCGTGGCGCTCGCCTCGCTGCTCTTCTCGCAGCCCGATTGCCTCCTGCTCGACGAGCCTTCGAACCACCTCGACTTGGAGGCAGTGCTGTGGCTCGAGGATTTCCTGAAGAGCTATCCGGCGACGATCCTGCTGGTCAGCCACGAGCGCGACTTCCTCAACAACATCGTCGATCATATCCTCCATTTGGGCAGCGGCAAGCTGACGCTCTATCCCGGCGGATACGACGCGTTCGAGCGGCAGCGCGCCGAGCGCCAGGCGCAGCTCGCCTCGGCCAAGGCCAAGCAGGATGCGCAGCGCGCCCACCTGCAGGAATATATCGCCAAGAATTCGGCACGCGCCTCGACCGCGAAGCAGGCCCAGAGCCGCGTGAAGATGCTGGCGAAGATGCAGCCGATCGCCGAGATGATCGACGATCCGTCGCTGAGCTTCGATTTCCCCAATCCCGACGAGCTGCGTCCGCCGCTGATCACGCTCGATCTGGCGGCGGTGGGATATAGCGAGACGCCGATCCTAAAGCGGCTCAATCTCCGGATCGATCCCGACGACCGGCTCGCGCTGCTCGGGCGCAACGGCAACGGAAAGACCACGCTGGCCCGCCTGCTTGCCGCGCAGCTGACGCCGATGGAAGGCGAGATGAACGCCAGCGGCAAGATGCGGGTGGGCTATTTCACCCAGTATCAGGTCGAGGAACTTGACCGCGACGAGACTCCGCTCCAGCACATGACGGGGCTGATGAAGGGCGCCAGCCAGGGCGCGGTGCGTGGCCAGCTCGGACGGTTCGGGTTCGAGGGGCAGAAGGCGACGACGCAGGTGGGTAAGCTTTCGGGCGGCGAGCGCGCGCGGCTGGCGTTGGCGCTGATCACCCGCGATGCGCCGCACATGCTGATCCTCGACGAGCCGACCAACCACTTGGACGTCGACGCGCGCGAGGCGCTGATCCAGGCGCTCAATGCCTATTCGGGCGCAGTGGTGATCGTCAGCCACGACCGCCACATGCTCGAGATGACCGCCGACCGGCTGGTGCTGGTCGACAGCGGCACGGCGAAGGACTTCGACGGCTCGATCGAGGACTATATCGCCTTCGTGCTGAGCAAGGACGACAAGGGCGGCAAGGGCGAGAAGAAGGGCCGCAAGGCGCTGAACCGCGACAAGGAGAAAGAGCTAAAGAAGGTCGCGCGCGACGCCGAGGCGGCGCTGGCGCGGCTGATCGGCAAGCGCGAGGAGATCGACGCGGCGCTGGCCGGGCCCACGCCTGCCGGCCAGTCGATGGGCGAGCTGATGAAGCAGCGCGCGGAGCTGGATGCGCAGGTCGAGGCGGCGGAACTGGCGTGGATGGAGGCGAGCGAGGCGCTGGAGGCGGCGGGCTGAACCAACAAGCCCTCCCTTTCAGGGAGAGGGAGCCTCGCCTACCGCAGCTGGCTGTCCTTGCTGCCACGGCGGTTGATGCCGGCGCTGCGGATCATCGCGTCGCGGCCGGACTGGCAGAGGACGCAGGTGCGGGTTCCGGGCACCGCGCGGCGGCGGGCTTCGGGAATGTCGTCACCGCAGACGCCGCAATACTGCGCGCTTTCGCCGCTCGGCATGCGTGCGCGGGCGGCCAGTACGGCATCGGCCACGGTGTCGTCGATCTGATCCTGCACGGCGCCATCCTGCGCCCATCCGTTGGCCATTGCCCGAGTCCAGCTATCCAGTTGAAGTGATTGTAGAATGGGTGACGGCAGCACCAGTTCCACGCCCGGCCTTGCCGCAGCGTGCGCGTGCGCTACACCTTGGGCAAACAGGGAGGGACACGCATGGCCACAGCAGCAGCGGAACCGGGCGGCAAGGACATGCGGCTGGTGATCAGCGCGTCGTCGCTTGGCACCGTGTTCGAATGGTACGACTTCTTCATCTACGGGACGCTCGCCGCCTCGGGGATCATCGGGCGCACCTTCTTTCCTGCGGGCAACGAAGTGCTGCAGGCGCTGCTTGCCTGGGCGGGGTTCGCGGTCGGGTTCGGCTTCCGGCCGCTCGGCGCGGTGCTGTTCGGCTATCTCGGTGACAAGCTGGGGCGCAAATACACCTTCCTGGTGACGATCACGCTGATGGGCGTGGCGACCGCGGGCGTCGGGCTGGTGCCGAGCTATGCCGCGATCGGGATGGCGGCGCCGGTGCTGATCATCGCGCTCCGAATCGCCCAGGGGCTGGCGCTGGGCGGTGAATATGGCGGCGCGGCGATCTATGTCGCCGAGCATTCGCCGGCCGGGCGCGCGGGCTTCCACACCAGCTTCATCCAGGCGAGCGTGATCGGCGGGTTCATCCTGAGCATCGCCGTGGTGCTGCTTTCCAAGATCGCGCTCGCCGGCGTGTGGGACAGCTGGGGCTGGCGGGTGCCGTTCCTGTTCTCGATCGTGCTGCTCGCAGTGTCGCTGTGGATGCGATTGAAGCTCTCCGAGAGCCCGGTGTTCAAGGCGATGAAGGAAGCCGGGGAGACCGCAGCGAACCCGTTCGTCGAGAGCTTCACCTATCCCGGTAACGGCAAGCGGCTGTTCGTCGCGCTGTTCGGGATCGCGGCGGGGCTGACGGTGATCTGGTACACCGCGACCTTCTCGGTGCTGTCGTTCCTGTCGGGGCCGATGCGGCTCGATCCGACCGCGGCGCAGCTGATCACTGGCGGCGCGGCGATCCTGGGGGTCGGCTTCTTCCTGTTCTTCGGGCACCTTTCCGATCGGATCGGGCGGAAGGTGCCGATCGTCGCGGGCTATGCGCTGACGCTGGTGATGCTCTTCCCCTTGTTCTGGGTGATCGGCAGCGCCGCCAATCCGGGGCTGGCCGAGGCGGCGCGGCGCGCGCCGGTGATCGTCTCCGGCCCGCACTGCGGCTATGATCCGTTCGCCGCGAAACAGGCCGACGAATGCGGCGCGCTGCTCGACCATTTCTCGAAAAAGGGCGTGGCGTACAAGACCACCAAGGCCCCGGCAGTGACGGTGTCGATCGGCGGGCTGCCGGTCGCCGATACCAGCCCGGCCGGGCTCGACACCGCACTGGCGGCGGCGGGCTATGATCTCGCGCCGTCGGTGCCGCCCGCGGGCAACATCGCGGTGATCGTGCTCGCGATCGTCGGGCTGACCGCGCTGTCGGGGGCGACCTACGGCCCGGTGGCGGCATTGCTTTCGGAGATGTTCCCCTCGAAGATCCGCTACAGCTCGATGTCGATCCCCTATCATATCGGCACGGGCTATTTCGGCGGATTCCTGCCGCTGATCAGCCAGTATATCGTCGCGCGGACCGGCGACCCCTATGCCGGGCTGTGGTATACCTTCGCGGTGGTGGCGCTGGCACTTGCCGTCACGGCATGGGGCCTGAAGGAGACGGTGGTGGCGCGGGCGTCCGCCGCGCGCTAACCGCGGGCGGATGATGCATTCCCCCCTGAGGTTGAGGCTCGATGGCGACGCATTGGTCGCCAACTGGCGGTTGCTCCAGCGGTTGAGCGGCGCTGCCGCGTGCGGCGCGGCGGTCAAGGCCGACGGCTATGGGCTCGGCGCGCGTGAGGTGGTGCGGCGGCTGGCCGAGGCGGGGTGCCGCGACTTCTTCGTCGCGATGTGGAGCGAGGCGCGCGCGCTCGCGGATCTGGGCGTGTCGGTGTCGGTGCTCCACGGCGTGCGCGACGAAGACATGGCCGATCGGCCCGGCACTGCGCGGCCGGTGCTCAATACGGTGGCGCAGGTACGGCGCTGGCACGCGGCCGGCGGCGGGGCGTGCGACGTGATGGTCGATACCGGCATGAACCGGCTCGGCATCGCAGCGCAGGACGTGGCCGACGGGCTGCTCGACGGGCTCGCGATCGAGGTGCTGATGAGCCACCTCGCCTGCGCGGACGAGGAGTCGCCGCGCAACGAGTCGCAACGTGCCGGGTTCGCGGCGCTCGCCGGGCGCACCTCGGCGAAGCGGATGAGCCTCGCCAATTCGGCGGGGATCGCGCTGGGCGAGGGCTATCACTTCGACCTGACCCGACCGGGGATCGCGCTGTATGGCGGGCAGCAATGCGCCGCGCATGCCGGCATCCGCCAGGTGGTGACGCCGCAGGCGCAGGTGATCCAGCGGCGGCGCGTGCGCGCGGGAGAAGTCGTCGGATACAACGCCACTTTCACGGCGACGGCGGACACCGAGGTGGCGGTGCTCAACCTGGGCTATGCCGATGGCTATCTGCGCTGCTTCTCGGGCAAGGGCGGCGCGCGGTTCGGAGGCGTGGCGCTGCCGGTGATCGGGCGCGTTTCGATGGACATGACCGCGATCCGCGCCGATGCCGCGCCCGGCCTTGCCGAGGGCGACTGGGTGGCGATCGACTATGGCCTGCCGGAGACCGCGGCGCTGAGTGGGCTCTCGCAGTACGAACTGATCACCGGGCTGGGGTCGCGGTTCGACCGTATCTGGGATCAGGCATGACGGGAACCGCCCGGATGGGCGGTTCCCGATAGGCTCAGATCACCCGCGTTCGACGCACATCGCGATGCCCATGCCGCCGCCGATGCACAAAGTGGCGAGGCCCTTCTTGGCGTCGCGCTTCTGCATCTCGTAGATCAGCGTGGTGAGCACGCGCGCGCCCGAGGCGCCGATCGGGTGGCCGATCGCGATCGCGCCGCCGTTGACGTTGACCTTGTCGGCGTCCCAGCCGAGTTCCTTGCCGACCGACAGCGCCTGCGCGGCAAACGCCTCGTTGGCTTCGATCAGGTCGAGATCGGCGATCGTCCAGCCGGCCTTCTCCAGCGCCTTCTTCGAGGCGGGGACGGGGCCGATGCCCATGATCGACGGATCGACGCCGGCGCTCGCCCAGCTCTTGATCGTCGCCAGGATCGGCGCGCCGCGCTTCTCGGCTTCCTCGCGGCTCATCACCACCAAAGCGGCGGCGCCGTCGTTGAGGCCGGAGGCGTTGGCGGCGGTGACGGTGCCGTCCTTCTTGAAGGCCGGTCGCAGGCCCGACACGCCATCCACGGTGGCGCCGGCGCGGATATATTCATCGTCGGCAACCACCGTGTCGCCCTTGCGGCCCTTGATCGTCACCGGCGCGATCTCGTCCTTGAACCTGCCCTCGGCGCGCGCCTTTTCGGCCTTGTTCTGGCTGGCGACGGCGAAGGCGTCCTGCTCGCCGCGGGTGACCTGATATTGCTCGGCCAGGTTCTCGGCGGTGATGCCCATGTGATAGCCGTTGAACACGTCGGTCAGGCCATCCTTGATCATCGTGTCGACCAGCGCGAGATCGCCCATCTTGGTGCCCGGGCGCAGCGACTGGGCGTGGGTGGACATCGACATGCTCTCCTGCCCGCCGGCAACGACGATCGTCGCGTCGCCGGTGGCGACTGCCTGCGCCGCGAGCGCGACGGCGCGCAGCCCCGAGCCGCAGACCTGCTGGACGCCCCAGGCGGGGACTTCCTTGGGAACGCCGGCGGCCATCGACGCCTGGCGCGCGGGGTTCTGGCCCTGCGCCGCCGTGAGCACCTGGCCCATGATGACTTCGCTGACGTCCTCGCCCTTGACACCGGCCTGCTCGAGCGCAGCCTCGATCGCGATGCGGCCCAGCTCGTGCGCGGGCGTGGCGGCAAAGGCGCCGAGGAAGCTGCCCACGGGGGTACGCTTCGCGGCGGTGATCACGATCTCGGTCATGCAAGGCTCCTGCGCAGATATCTTCGTGGTTCGGCGGCTATCTAGGGTGGCGGAGCGCGGTTAGCCAGTCCGCAAGCGGCTGCCACAGCGCGGCGCGCGCGCGGCCGCCGACGATCATCCCGACATGTCCCATCGCCAGCTCGCGAACGTCGCCCAGCCGCGCGGCGCTGGCGGCGGGGACGATGCGGTCGGTGGTCGAGACGAAGGAGAGCGCAGGGGCGCCGAACGACTCGGGATCGACCGGCTTGCCCGCAATCTGCCAGCGGCCGCCACCGGGCAGGTCGGCGACGAAGAAATCCTCGAACAACTGGCGGCCCGCGGCGAAGGGTAGCGGGGCGCCGCCATTGGCCCAATCCTCGAGCGTGACGAAGGCGCGCGCCGCTTCGCTTTTCGGGTCGAGCCTGGCGAAGCGTTCGAACTTGGCGACGGTGCGCCTGGGATCGAGTTGCCAGAAGCCAGCCTGGAGGACTTCCATCGGGACAAGGCCCAGGCGCTCGCAGGTTTCGTGCGCTTCGTCCCACAGCGCGGATATGGGCTCAAGCGCGTCGCCATAGCCGGCGAAGCGCCAGGGTGCGGCGATGGTGACGAGCCCCGCAGTCTCGATTGCGGATGCCGCGGCGATCGCCATCGTGCCGCCCAGGCAATAGCCGGCGAGCACCGGCGCGCGATCGAGCGCGGCGAGCAGCGGCAGCAGCAATTGCTCGACATGCGCGGTGACGTCTTGGGCGCGGTCGTCGGGCGTCGGCGAGCCCCAGTCGACGAGCAGCGGGCGGAAGCCCTGCGTCGCCAGCCAGCGCAGCAGCGAATTGTCCTCGGCGAGATCGAGCACCAGCGGCGGATTGATCAGCGACGGCACGAACACGACGGGGATGCCTTCGCCGCCATAGTCGCGCAGCGTCGCGCGGCCGGCCTGGGCGATGGCGGGCATCGCCGGGCGCGGCGCCGGACGGGGCGTTTCCTGATAGATACGCAGCCCGGATAGTGCTGCGGCGCGACTTTCGGGCGATGCTGCAGTTTCGCTGCGCAAAAGCGCCAGAAACAGCGGCAAAGGGCGAGGCCCTTGTTGCGATGCGGAAAAGGGTGATAGATGTGCGTCAATCACGCGCGGGGGTGTCCATGAAGAAGGCTGCTACGGGTTCGGGTCCGGTCATCATCAAGAAATACGCGAACCGCCGGCTCTACAACACCGAAACCTCGTCCTACATCACGCTCGATCATCTCGCCGCGATGACGCGCGAGGGGCGCGACTTCAAGGTCGTGGACGCCAAGACTGACGAGGACATCACCCACAACGTCCTCACCCAGATCATCATGGAAGAGGAAGCGCGCGGTACGTCGATGCTGCCGGTCAATTTCCTGCGCCAGCTGATCTCGCTCTATGGCGATTCGATGCAGGCGATGGTGCCGGGCTATCTCGAGGCGTCGATGGACAGCTTCCGCCGCAACCAGGAACAGTTCAAGTCGGCGGTCGAGGGGGCGTTCGCCAACTCGCCCTTCGCCGAGATCGCCAAGCGCAACATGGCGATGTTCGAAGCCGCGGCCGAGGCGTTCAAGCCGGGTGCCGCCGGGGTGGGCGGCGGCGCGGCTGCTGCCCCCGCGGCGAAGCCGGCGGAAGGCGGCGACGATGTCTCCGCGCTCAAGGCCGAGCTGGCGCGCCTGCAGGACAAGATCGAGAAGCTGGCAAAGTAAGCGCCTCCGATTCCCCTCCCTGCAAGGGAGGGGCTAGGGGTGGGTTAGAAAAGGTCGGGCTCGATGCCCGGCCTTTTCTTTTTTCGCCGATAGTTTGGAGGCTCGCTGCGCTCGCCACCCACCCGCCCCCTTGCAGGGAGGGAGCTAAGAGGCCTTGCGCTTGCCCAACCCGCCCAAAGCCGCCTGGATCTCGTCCAGGCTGATCATCTTCTGCTCGATCACGCAGCGCAGCCCGAGCCCGTCGAAGCCGTGATAGCTGGCGGCCGTGGCGAAGGCGATCGTCGTGTCGGCGCGTGCCTCGGCGCCGCGGACGGCATTGCGTGGCAGGGGAACCGTCTCGCCGAAGCGCATGCCCGACGAGTCGGCGACGATCCGCGCCGATTCGTCGACGATCGAGATGCGCGTACGCGCCCATTCGCGCTCGGCGAACAGCGAGCGATCGGAGATGATCGCCGGGATGCGGCTTTCCCAGTCGAATTCGACATAGAATACCCCGGCGGGCCGGCCGCCGGCGCCGCGCTCGCGGATGCCGGTGACGAAGACGAGCACCGCGCGGTGCTCGGACCAGGGGTTCTGCCAGACCTCGTCGGTGAACCACTGGTCGTGGTGCGTGCTGCCCATCGCCTTGAGGAATTGCGAGGCGTTGGCGACATTGGTCTGGCGGACGCGCGCATTGGGGTCCGACGAGATCACGATCCGCCCGTCGCGATCGGCGACGAAGGCGTTGAGATAATAAGGCGATGTCCGCGCGAACACCGCGAGGCGTTCCTGCGCGGCGGCGATCTTCTCGGGCGTCGGATCCAGCGTCGCCGCGATGACTTCCGCGTCCGAGGCCATCAGGCGCAGATCGACGCTGCGATCGTAGAGGTGGCGCGTGACGTTCTGGATCAGCGCCTGGGCGAGCTCGACGAGGCGGGTGCCTTCGATCTCCCCGACCATCTCGTCGGCGATGCCCGCGCCGAGCGCGAGTCGCTCGCGGACTTCGGAGCGGAACTCGAGGCTGGCGTGGCGCGCCTGCTGGGCGAGCGCCTTGACTTCCTGCGCGACCACCGAAAAGCCGCGCCCGGCCTCGCCTGAGCGGGCGGCCTCGATCGCGGCGTTGAGCGCGAGCAGGTTGGTGCGCGCGGCGATTTCCTCGCTCGTGCTGGCGAAAGTGTCGACCTCGTCGCGAAGGACGGACAACAAGGAGCGGATCCGGCGTGGCACGGACCCCATTGCTACCCAGCAGTGGTTAACGGAGCATGGAGTATTTCGCTACCGCAACAAAATAAAGTTCAGGGCTTCCTGAACTTTAACGTCATCCGGTCGCTCTCACCGATCGCTTCGTACTTGGCGCGATCGACGTCCTTGAGGCGATAGGTTGGCGGCAGCGTCCAGACGCCGTCCTTCCAGTCGGTGGTGTCCTTGGGGTTGGCATTGACTTCGGACGCGGCGACGAACTTGAACCCGGCCTGTTCGGCGAGTCGGCGCACCGTCGAGACCTTGATATAGCCGCTGTTCTTCTCGCGCTCGGCGCTGGCGCTCTCGGGCAGGCGATGATCCTCGATGCCCAGCACGCCGCCGGGCTTGAGCATCGCGAACATCTGCGCGAACGCCTTGGCGGAGTAATCGCCTTCCTGCGCGTTCCCCATTCGCCAGTTGTGGACGTTGCGGAACGTGAGGACCACGTCGGCGCTGCCGTCGGGAACCTTGGGCTGGCCCTCGGCCCAGGGGAAGGCGGCGAGCTTGATCGGTCCGTAGAGCGCCGCGTCCTTGGCCTGGAGGCCTTGCACGCCCTTTGTGCCGTTGGGCCATGGGGCCGCGGCATAGAGCGTGCCCTTGCCGGCAGTGAGCGGGGCTAGGATCTCGGTGTACCAGCCGCCGCCCGGCCAGATCTCTACCACCGTATTGCCCGGCTTGACCCCGAAGAAGGTCAGCGTCTCGACCGGGTGGCGATATTTGTCGCGGGCGATATTCGCCGGCGTACGCGTGGTCGCGGCGACTGCGGCCTGAACCGTACTGCGCTGGGTCTTGGGCTCCCCCGCTGCGACGCTGGCGACGGCAATCGCCGTCGTGAGGAGAGCGAAAACGGTCAGGGTCTGGCGCATGGCGATTCCTTGCCTAGATGGGCACGGGCCATGTGGGACTTTTTCGAGACGATGCAACAGCAATTATGGGGCGGCGCGGTGGCTGCCGTCTTCGTCGCGCTGGTCAGCGGCTTCGGCGAGTACCGCCGCAAGCGGCGGCGGCATCTCGACCGGGTGGGGTTCATGCCGTGGATGCTGCTCCAGGTGCTGGCGATGCTGCTCGCGCTGGCCCTGGCAAGCATCGCGCTCAACCAGCGCTAGTAGAAATCGGCCAGCGTCAGGCTGCGTTCGCTTCCGTCGCACAGCTTCAGCATGACGGTACGGCCGGGCGGGCCGACCGACCATTCGACGGTCCCGTCGCGGACGTCTTCGGCCACGGCGATGCCGTCGGCCGCGCAGATCGTGTCGCCCGCTTGCCACGCACCTGCCGCGGCGGGCGAGCCGCGCATGACATGGACGACGCGCAGTGCGCTGCCGGTGAACTCTATCAGCAGCCCGCTGGTCGAGCGCGGCACCTTCGCGGCGATGGTCTTCCCCGGCTGGAGCACCATCCGCCCGGCGCGCGGGTCGAGCAGCACGCGATAGCGCTCCAGCAGTCCCGAGCCGAGACGGCCCGCCGCGCCGACGCTCGCCGAGAAGCCGCCTTCGCCTTCGATGCGCAGTTCGGCCTCGTGCGGTGCCATGCCGGCGAGCGCGAGCGACGGGATCACCAGCGTGTCGGTGACCACCGGGCCGCCCATCCCCCAGCCGAGTGTGGTGGTAACCCGCCCGCCGCGATAGCCGGTCGAGAGCCAGGCCGCGCGGCTCAATGTCAGCGATCCGCCGTCGCCGGTATCGACGATGATCGGTCGCAGTACCTTGCCCGCCACGCTGACGTCGGACTGGTATACGCCGCGCTCCCGGTGCCGCAGCATCGCGGTGCTGCCGGTGAACGGCATCCGCCCGCTTTGCAGGATGCGGAATCGTTTTGCGTCGTAATCGATGTCGAGCGCGCAGCATGAGAGCAGGTCCGCGCCGACCAGGATATCGGCCCCGAATCGTATCCCGCCCTTCGGATCGGCGATGCCGACGCGCGCCGAAGTGCGCGTGAGTCCGCCGAGGCGGATCGACTTCGCCTGCGCCCAGCCGACTTCGACGCCGCCGCCGATCGCGATCGCGCGCTGGCGCCGAGCAGCCGTCAACCCTGCCTTCTCGGCAAAGCTGGACGTGACGATCGTGTCGCTGAGCCCGGTATCGAGAATCGCCCAGGCGGCATGGCCGTCGAGCTCGATCGGGAAGCGGAGCTGATTGTAGGCGGTGCGCTGGAAATCGATCCAGCGCGCCTCGGTATCGGGTGCCAGCGTAGCGCCGGGCACGACCTGTGTGAGCGCGACGACCGGCGCGAGCAGGGCAAGCATGTGTCCGCCTTAGCGCCGAAACGCCCGCGAGGACATCGCGCTTAGAGGCACGCCTCGAGCATCGCCTGGTCGAAGCCGTACTGCTTGGCCTTGTCCAGCGTGTAGGGGCGCAGGCCCATCGAGCGATATTCGCCGATGATCTTGCCGTCGGCGCTCTCGTCGAGATACTCGAACTTAAACAGTTCCTGGGTGACGATCACCGGGCCTTCCATCCCGATCACTTCGGTGACGTTGGTCACGCGGCGCGAACCGTCGCGCAGGCGCTTGACCTGGATGATCAGATCGACCGAGTCGGCGATCTGGCGGCTGATCGCTTCCTTGGGCACCTTGATGTCCGACATCATCACCATGTTCTCCATACGGGCGAGCGCCTCGCGCGGAGAGTTGGAGTGGAGCGTACACATCGAGCCGTCGTGACCCGTGTTCATGGCGGCGAGCATGTCGAAACACTCGCTGCCGCGGATTTCGCCGAGGATGATGCGATCCGGGCGCATACGCAGCGCGTTCTTGACGAGGTCGCGGATCGATATCTCGCCCTGGCCCTCGAGGTTGGGCGGGCGCGTTTCGAGCGGCAGCCAGTGCGGCTGCTGCAAACGAAGCTCGGCCGCGTCCTCGATCGTCAGCACGCGCTCGCCCGGGTCGATCATCTTCGACAGCGCATTGAGCATCGTCGTCTTGCCCGAGCCGGTGCCGCCCGAGATGACGATGTTGAAGCGGCTGGCGCCCGCGATCTTGAGCGCGGTGGCCATCTTCTGGCTCATCGAGCCGCCGTTGGCCATCATGTCGAGCGTGATCGGCTTGGCCGAGAATTTACGGATCGAGATCGCGGTGCCCTTGAGGCTCAGCGGCGGCACGATCACGTTGACGCGGCTGCCGTCCTTCAATCGGGCGTCGGCGAGCGGCGTGGTCTGGTCGACACGGCGGCCGACCGAGTTGCAGATCCGCTGCGCGATCTGGAACAGATGCTCCTCGTCGCGGAACTGGATGTTGGCGAGCTCGAGCTTGCCCTTGCGTTCGATGAAGGTCTGCTCGGGGCCGTTGACCATGATGTCCGAGATCGCCGGGTCGGAGAGCAGCTCTTCGAGCGGCCCCAGGCCGAGCAGTTCGTCGACCAGAACCTTCTCGAGCGCGAACTGCTCGCGGCGATTAAGGGTAAGTTTCAGCTCGGCGAGCACTTCGCCGATGATCGGGCGAAATTCCTCGGCGAGTTCGTCCTTGCTCAGCGTCGCCGCGGCTTCGGGATCGACGCGCTCGAGCAGGCGCGGCAGCACCTGTTCCTTGATGCGGTGGATCGAGGCTTCGAAACCCTCGACGCGCGAATTGCCGGCCTCGCCCGAAGCGGCCTGGCGATCGGCGAGTCGCTGCAATGCGTCGGTATTGGCGGCGTTGCCCGCGCTGGGATCGCGCAGTTCCATCGGATCGGGAGCGCCAGCGCCGGGGAGAGGAACGCTGCCCAGCGGCGGAAACTGATCGCCGCCGGTCGGCATCGGATCGGAGGGACGCGGCGCGGGCCCGGGGCCCTGCATCGGGCGTGCGACGCCGAACGCAGGCCGTCCGCCCGCTGCTCCGCCACCCATTCCGTTGCGTCGTCCGAAAGCGCTCATCGGTTAACCCATAATCCCCGCGATTGGGCAGGCTTAGCCGCCAAGGCTTTAGAATTGCCTAACCATCGAATGCCTGGTTGTGCAGGTGGCGGCGGTGTGGGACTTTCCCGGCCTATCCCCTGCGAGGCTGATGCCGATGTTGTTCGCTGCTCTGCTGCTCGCGCAGCAACCTGATCTGAGCTGGCTTGCCGGGCATTGGTGCACCGAGCCGAGAGACGGCAAAGTCATTTGCGAGACCTGGACGCCGATGGACAAGGGCAGGATGCACGGCACGGGTACCAGCCGGATGGGCACGAGCGTGCGGACGAACGAAGCCATGATGATCATGGTCAGTGAATCGGGGATATTCTTCCACGCCGAGCCGGCGAACCAGAAGCCGACCGATTTCTGGATGGCGAAGTTCGATTCCGCCGCGCGATCGGTGACCTTCGAGGAGCGCAGCCACGATTATCCGCAGCGCGTGCGCTATTGGCGCGAGGGCGAGGCGCTGCTGACGGAGATCTCGATGCTCGATGGCAGCAGGGCGGTGCGGTGGACCTTCCACCGCACGGCGGAATAATTAGTCGGCCTTTTCGGCCAGCACGGTCAGGCCGCGCTCGTTGACCTCGGCGAAGCCGCCTTCGATGCGGATCGTCTCGGGCGTGGTGGCGCCGGTCTTGTAGATTTCGAGATTGCCGTCGCGGATCGTCGACATCAGCGGGGCATGCCCTTCGAGCACGCCGAAATCGCCCTCGGTGCCGGGGACGACGACCATGTGCACGTCCTCGGAGCGGACGAGACGTTCGGGGGTGACGAGTTCGAAGTGCAGCATTTCTTTTCTTCCTAAGCCCCTCCCCTTCAGGGGAGGGGTTGGGGGTGGGGCAGTGCCGGCTCGCCGAGCCTGTGGCTCGCGGACAGGGCCCACCCCAACCCCTCCCCTGAAGGGGAGGGGCTAGTGGTTCTTACGCCTCGGCGGCCAGCTTCTGCGCCTTGGCGATGGCGTCGTCGATGCCGCCGACCATGTAGAAGGCCGACTCCGGCAGGTGGTCGTACTCGCCGTTCACCACCGCCTTGAACGACTTGATGGTGTCCTCGATCTGCACGAACGCGCCGGGGATGCCGGTGAACACTTCGGCGACGTGGAACGGCTGCGAGAGGAAGCGCTGGATCTTCCGGGCGCGGCTGACGGTCAGCTTATCTTCTTCCGAAAGCTCGTCCATGCCCAGGATCGCGATGATGTCTTGCAGCGACTTGTACTTCTGCAGGATCGCCTGGACGGCGCGGGCGGTCTCGTAATGCTCCTGGCCGACGACGCGGGGCTCGAGCACGCGCGAGGTCGAGTCGAGCGGATCGACTGCCGGGTAGATGCCCAGCTCCGAGATCGCGCGGTTGAGAACCGTGGTCGCGTCCAAGTGGGCGAACGAGGTTGCCGGCGCCGGATCGGTAAGATCGTCGGCGGGAACGTACACGGCCTGGACCGAGGTGATCGAACCCTTGTTGGTCGAGGTGATGCGCTCCTGCAGCGCGCCCATGTCGGTCGACAGCGTCGGCTGGTAGCCCACGGCCGAAGGAATGCGGCCGAGCAGTGCCGACACCTCGGCGCCCGCCTGGGTGAAGCGGAAGATGTTGTCGACGAAGAACAGCACGTCCTGGCCTTCGACGTCGCGGAAATACTCGGCGATCGTCAGGCCCGAGAGCGCGACGCGGGCACGGGCGCCCGGCGGCTCGTTCATCTGGCCGTATACCAGCGCGACCTTCGAGCCCTCCGACTGGGCGTTGCCGTCGGCGTCCTTGGCGATGACGCCGGCGTCGAGGAACTCGTGATAGAGATCGTTGCCCTCACGGGTGCGCTCGCCGACGCCCGCGAACACCGAGGTGCCGCCATGGCCCTTGGCGATATTGTTGATCAGCTCCTGGATGAGCACGGTCTTGCCCACGCCGGCGCCGCCGAACAGGCCGATCTTGCCGCCCTTGGCGTAGGGCGCGAGCAGATCGATCACCTTGATGCCGGTGACGAGGATGCTGCTCTCGGTCGACTGGTCGACGAAGAGGGGGGCCTCGGCATGGATCGGCGACGTGATCTCGGCATTGACCGGGCCGCGCTCGTCGATCGGCTCGCCGATGACGTTGAGGATGCGGCCGAGCGTCTTGGGGCCGACGGGGACGCGGATCTGCGAACCGGTGTCGGTGACCGACTGGCCGCGGGTCAGGCCCTCGGTCGCGTCCATCGCGATCGTGCGAACCGTGTTCTCGCCGAGATGCTGGGCGACCTCGAGGACGAGGCGGTTGCCGTTATTGTCGGTCTCGAGCGCCGAGAGGATGGCGGGCAGCACGCCACCATCGAACGACACGTCGACGACGGCGCCGATGACCTGCGAGATGCGGCCGACATTGTTGGTGGTGCCCGGACGGGTGATTTCAGCGGCGGTTGCCATCGTCTCTTCCTTGCGGCTTCTAGCTGTTGGCGGGGGCACTAGCCCCGGTGCGGTGGAAAGTCACGGTGAGGCGGTCGGCCGCCTTCTCGATTGCATAGTCGATCCCGCCGAGCTGGCCCTTGGCGGCCTCGCCCTTGACGATCGCTTCGTGGACCGACTTGGCGTCGATCTTCGACTGGAACAGGAAATCGCGAACGATGTCGGCGAAGCGCGTGTGCGCCAGCTTGGCGCTGTTCGCATCGGTGATCGCGAGGTCGAACGCCAGCGCGTCGATGCGGTCGGCCGTCGCGCCGGTCGCGGCGAAGCCGGCGCGGTTGGGCGCCTTGGCGCCGCTGTCGCTGACCAGAACCGGGGTGCCGATGCTCGCGAAGCCGTTCTTGGCCGGGCCGTACGCCGGGGCGTGGAAGCCGAACTGATTGGCTGCGGCGATCGCGACGTCGGGCTGGAAGGCACGCTCCCAGCCGGTAACCTTGGCAAGATCGGCGGCGCGCGCCTGCTCCTGCTTCTGCAGCGCCGCGCCATCCTGCGAAGGCGCGCCGCCGCAGCCGGCGAGCGCCAGCGGTGCGAGGAGAAGGGCGGCGCGGCCGAGCATCAGAGCGCTTCGGCGCCCGAGATGATCTCGACCAGCTCGGTGGTGATCGCGGCCTGGCGGGCGCGGTTATACTGGATCGACAGCCGCTTGATCAGATCGCCGGCGTTGCGCGTGGCGTTGTCCATCGCGGTCATCTTGCTGCCCTGCTCCGACGCGGCATTCTCGCGCATCGCGCGGAACAGCTGGATCGCAACGTTGCGCGGCAGCAGGTCGGCGAGGATCGCTTCCTCGTCGGGCTCGTAGATCACCGCGGCGGGCGCCGCCTGGCTGGTCGGCGTACCTTCGGGAACCGAGGACGGCGCGACCGGGATGATCTGCTGCTCGGTCGGCTCCTGGGTCAGCACCGACTTGAAGTGCGAATAAAAGAGGTGCGCGACGTCGAACTCGCCCGCCTCGTAGCGCGCGATCAGGTCGTCGGCATAGGCACGCGATTCGGCGAACTTCAGCTTGCCCAGGTCGCCCGGCTCGATCGAGTGGATGAAGTCCTTGGGGAACAGTCGGTTGAGTACCGCGCGGCCCTTGCGGCCGATCGTGTAGAACTTGACCGTCTTGCCCTGCGCGATCAGCTCCTGCGCCCGGCGGCGTGCCAGGCGGGCGATGTTGGTGTTGAACGCGCCGGCCAGGCCCTTGTCCGACGTCGCGACGACGAACAGGTGCACCTGGTCCTTGCCGGTGCCGGCGAGCAGCTTGGGCGAGGATTCGCTCACCGTCACCTTCGAGGCGAGGCTCGCGACCACGCTCTCGAGGCGCTGCGCATAGGGACGCCCGGCCTCCGCCGCCTCCTGCGCACGGCGCAGCTTGGCGGCGGCGACCATCTTCATCGCCTTGGTGATCTTCTGGGTCGACTTGACCGAGTTGATCCGGACCTTGAGTGCCTTGAGAGAGGCCATCTTCTTCTCTTCTTACTCCCTCTCCCCTCCGGGGAGAGGGCGGGGGAGAGGGGCATGGACGGAGAGGTGCGGGACACTGCCCCTCTCCCAACCCTCTTCCCGGTGGGGAGAGGGCTCTTTTGCTTTACGCGAACGTCTTGCCGAACTCGGTCAGCGCGGCCTTGAGCTGGTCGCGGACGTCGTCCTTGAGATCTTTGCTGTCGCGGATCGCGGTCAGGATGCCGGCATGCTTCGAGCGCAGCTCGGCGAGCATCGCCTGCTCGTAGCGCACCACGTCCTGCGCGGCGATGCCGTCGAGGAAGCCCTGGGTGCCCGCGAAGATCGACACGGTCTGCTCCTCGAACGGCAGCGGGCTGAACTGCGGCTGCTTGAGCAGCTCGGTCAGGCGCGCGCCGCGGTTGAGCAGCTTCTGGGTCGAGGCGTCGAGGTCCGAGCCGAACTGCGCGAACGCCGCCATCTCGCGATACTGGGCGAGCTCGAGCTTGATCGAGCCGGCGACCTTCTTCATCGCCTTGGTCTGCGCGGCCGAGCCGACGCGCGACACCGAGAGACCTACGTTGATCGCCGGGCGGATGCCCGCGAAGAACAGGTCGGTCTCGAGGAAGATCTGGCCGTCGGTGATCGAGATCACGTTGGTCGGGATGTAGGCCGAAACGTCGCCGGCCTGCGTCTCGATGATCGGCAGCGCGGTCAGCGAGCCGCCACCGTTCGCGTCCGACATCTTCGCCGCGCGCTCGAGCAGGCGGCTGTGGAGATAGAACACGTCGCCCGGATAGGCTTCGCGGCCCGGCGGACGGCGCAGCAGCAGCGACATCTGGCGATAGGCGACGGCCTGCTTCGAAAGATCGTCGAACACGATCAGCGCGTGCATGCCGTTGTCGCGGAAATACTCGCCCATCGCGGTGCCGGTGTACGGCGCGAGGAACTGCAGCGGCGCGGGCTCCGAAGCGGTCGCGGCGACGACGATGGAATATTCCATCGCGCCATTCTCTTCGAGCGTCTTGACGAGCTGCGCGACGGTCGAGCGCTTCTGGCCGACTGCGACGTACACGCAATACAGCTTCTTGCTCTCGTCGTCGCCGGCGTTGACGCCCTTCTGGTTGATGAAGGCGTCGATCGCGACGGCCGACTTGCCGGTCTGGCGATCGCCGATGATCAGCTCGCGCTGGCCGCGGCCGACGGGAACGAGCGCGTCGATCGCCTTGAGGCCGGTCTGCATCGGCTCGCTGACCGACTGGCGCGGGATGATGCCCGGCGCCTTGACTTCGACGCGGCTGCGCTGGTCGGCGACGATCGGGCCCTTGCCGTCGATCGGATTGCCCAGGCCGTCCACGACGCGGCCGAGCAGGCCCTTGCCGATCGGCACGTCGACGATGGTGCCGGTGCGCTTGACGATGTCGCCTTCCTTGATCTCGGCGTCCGAGCCGAAGATCACGACGCCGACATTGTCGGCCTCGAGGTTGAGCGCCATGCCCTGGATGCCGTTGGCGAACTCGACCATCTCGCCGGCCTGGACATTGTCCAGCCCGTGGATGCGCGCGATGCCGTCGCCGACGCTGAGCACCTGGCCGGTCTCGGAGACCTGCGCATCGGTGCCGAAGCTGGCGATCTGGTCCTTGATGACCTTCGAGATTTCTGCGGCGCGGATATCCATGTTCAGCCTTTCATCGCCTGCGCGAGGGAGTTCAGTCGGGTCTTGATCGACGAATCGATCATCTGGCTGCCGATCTTCACGACCAGCCCGCCAAGGAGCGAGGGATCGACCGAAAGGTCGACATTGACGTCACGGCCCAGCCGGGTGCGCAGCTGCGCCTTGAGCGCATCGACCTGCTCGGCATCGAGCGGGTGCGCCGAGGTGACTTCGGCAGTGGTCTCGCCACGATGCGCCGCTGCCAGCTGGCGGAAGGCACGGATGATCGCGGGAAGCTGGCCGAGCCGGCGATTCTGCGCGAGCACGCCCAGAAAGTTGCCGGTGGTGACATCGAGCTTGAGCGCCTGCGCCGTCGCCGCGATCGCCTTGGCGGCGTCGCCGCGGCTGACCAGCGGGCTGCTGGTCAGCGCCTTGAAGTCGGCCGATTCGTCGAGCGCCTGCCGCACCGTGGCGAGGCTGGCCTCGACCTGGGGCAGGGATTTCGACTCACGCGCAAGCTCGAACAGGGCGGTTGCATAGCGTCCGCTTAGACTGGCCTGGATACCGCCGGAATTCTCCACGCGTGTCTGTTCCTCTTGGAGGGTTCGGAATTGGCCCCATGCAAAAAAGGGGCACGCCGGATGGGCGCCCCGATGGGTCGCGGCGCGGTTAGCATCGGTGTCACGGGGATGCAACCCGACTCCTCTGGACAAGCGGCGGCGAAGGTGATGCTCTGCGCGCCGGGGACGTCATCGGGAGGGGGGAATGCATAGGATCGGCCTGTTGCTCGCGGCGTCGGCGCTGGCCTGCGCCGGAGTCGCGCGGGGCGAGGTGCTGGAGATCACCGGCGAGTTTCCGGCGAACAATCGCGAGGCGAGCTTCCTCGAATCGGTCGCGGTCGAGCGGTTCGGCGGCAATGACGGCGCGGCGCTCCAGATCGCGATCGAGCGCGCGCTGGCGGGCAGCCAGTTCGAGCTGCTCGCTGGGCGCACCGGGCGCGAGAATGCCGAAGGATCGATCTCGGGCAGCATCTCCTCGGGAGTCGAGGAGAGCGGCTGGACCAGGAAGGAAAAGAAGTGCGTCGAGAAGGACGGCAAAGGCAAGTGCACCAAGGAGGAGCAGGTCGAGGTCCGCTGCAAGCGCCGGATCATCGACGTCAAGGCCGATATCCGCATCGTCCATAACGGCGACGGCCGCATTCTCTATTCGGAGCCCAAGCCGTTCCGCGAGGAAGTGACCTGGTGCCCGGGCGGCAATCCGGGGCGCACCGCGGAGGACGTTATCGAGAACGCGATCCAGGGCATCGCCGGATCGCTGCGCGGCGACCTGGTCCCGCATGTCGATACCTACAAGATACGGGTTCGCGAGAACACCAAGGGGCTGTCGAAGGAGACCGCCAACCGCTTCAAGGACTGGGTCAAGCGCACCAAGCGCGACGCACAAGGCGCGTGCCACGGCTGGGACGCGATGCGGGCCGAGGCGGCCGGGCATCCCTCGCTGCTGTTCAACCTGGGGCTCTGCGCCGAGCAGCGCGGGGCCTATGAGGACGCGCTGGGGCTGTACCGGGATGCCGCGCAGGCAGGGGCAAGCGAAGGCCGCGAAGGATTCGAACGCGCCACCCGCCTCATCGCCGGCCGCGCGGATGCCGCGGAGCGGGCTCGGCGGCGGCGCTCCTAAGCCCCTCCCCTTCAGGGGAGGGGCTCTAGTGCGGAGTGAGGGCGTGGAACGAAAACGGGCGGCGGTGCCTGGTCGCACCGCCGCCCATGTGTTCAGGCCCTGTGACCGAACTTACCGCCCGCGGCCACCACCAGCACCGGCGGGACGCGCCGGACGGGCGTGGAACTTGCCCTTGGGGCGGGCATAGTTGCGCGGCTTCTCGCCACGCGCCTCGCCCTGCGGCGCGTCGAAGCGCCGCGGACGCTGCTCGGCACTCGCGTCGCGCGGGGCACCATCGCGACGCGGCTGGTCGCCGCGCGGACCCTGGCCGCCGCGCTGGCCCTGGCCGTTGCGCTGACCACCGCCCGAGCGGCCGTTCTGCATCGCGCGACCGTTGCGCCCGTTCTGCTCGTCACGGCTCACCGGCATCGGCGAGCGCGTCGACTTGATCTTGTTCGCCTCGTTGACGAAGTCCGCGGGCAGCGGAACGACGGTGAGCTTCTGGCGCGTCAGCCGCTCGATGTCCTTGAGGTACGGCCGCTCGTCATCGGCGCAATAGCTGACGGCGAGGCCGGTCGCGCCGGCGCGCGCGGTGCGGCCGATGCGGTGGACGTACTGGTCGGGCACGTTGGGCAGCTCGAAGTTGAACACGTGGCTGACGCCCGAGACGTCGATGCCGCGCGCGGCGATGTCGGTCGCGACGAGGATCTTGACCTTGCCGCTGCGGAACTCGCCCAGCGCGCGCTCGCGCTGCGGCTGGCTCTTGTTGCCGTGGATCGCGTTCGACGCGACGCCGTTGCCCGCGAGCAGCCGGACGACGCGGTCGGCGCCGTGCTTGGTGCGGGTGAACACCAGCGCACGATCGATGCTCGGATCGCGCAGCGCCAGTGTCAGCAGCGCCTGCTTTTCGGCCTGCGCCACATAGGTGACGTGCTGCTCGACGCGCTCGGCGGTGGTCGCCTCGGGGGTGACCTTCACTTCGACGGGGTTCTTGATGAACTGGCCGGCGAGCTCGCGGATCGTCTTGGGCATCGTCGCCGAGAAGAACAACGTCTGGCGCTTGGTCGGCAGGTCGCGGACGATCCGCTTGAGCGCATGGATGAAGCCCAAGTCCATCATCTGGTCGGCTTCGTCGAGCACGAGGATCTCGATGCCGAGCAGGATCGCATAATGCTGGTCCATCAGGTCGACGAGGCGGCCCGGGGTGGCGACGACGATGTCGACGCCGCGGGCGAGATCGGTCTTGTTCTTGTGGATCGACGTGCCGCCGAAGATCGTCGCGACGCTGAGCGGCGTGCCCTTGGCATAATGCCGGGCATTGTCGGCGATCTGGCTGGCGAGCTCGCGCGTCGGCGCAAGGACGAGCATGCGGCAGCCGCGCGGCTGGGCGCGCTTGCCCGACGCGATCAGGCGATCGATCGAGGGCAGCATGAACGCGGCGGTCTTGCCGGTGCCGGTCTGGGCGATGCCCAGCAGGTCGCGGCCTTCGAGCAGCGACGGGATCGACTGCGCCTGGATCGGTGTCGCCTCGCTATAGCCCTTGGTGGCAAGCGCGGCGAGAACGGTCTGCGAGAGACCGAGTTCTTTGAATTGCATTGAGAACCTTACAAATGCGGCCGGCGCGCGCACGCAAAATGGGCGCGCGAAGGCGGGGTCAAAAATGACGACCCGCGTGACTAGGGAAGCCGTGGTATAACCGAGGCAGAGCCGGGGCGACGCCTTTGGCTGTCGTCCGATCACGCTGCATGATGCCTCGCTGGCGGCGCATATGGCTGCAAAGCTGCCATAAGTCAATGTAGCGCTCATTCCGTCCTGGTTGCGGTGCGCTTCACCAACAATCGAAAGGATTGCTTAACCAATTGGGGTCTAGCCCGGAGGTTCCTGTAGTATTGGGGAAATGCGCCGTGCTCGTCGCGCGTCTGGAAGTTCTCGGCGAAGTTGACCCCCGCGGCGCAATCCGCTTCCATGTTGCAAGCGAGACCACGCTGCGCGGTGCCGATGGCAGGCCGATCGAAGTGCTGGTCGACAATTTCTCGCGCACCGGTTTCCTGTTCGTATCGGACGAAGAATTCCCGGCCGGCACGTTGATTGCGATCGGCCTTTCGGGCGCAGGCTCGCGCGAAGCGCAGGTGGTGTGGCGCGAGGATCGCCGACACGGCTGCGAGTTCCTGGTGCCGCTGCCGCAATCGAAGATGGCGCGCGCGTTCGAAGGGCAGGCGAGCGTCATCGCCAATCTCGAGGCTGAATTGCGCAAGCGGCTGCCGGCGGCGCGGCCGGCACCCGCTGAGGCTCCGCCGCCGCCCCAGGCTCGCAAGCAGAAGCTTGTCGACGCTATCCGGCAGATATTGGATAAGTAGGGAGCGCTCGGCTGCCGCCTTCAAGTCCCTTCCCTCAGGGAAGGGGCTTAAGCAGGTTAATCTACCACCATATCCTCGCGATATTCCCGCTCGCGATATTCGAACCAGTCGAAATCAGCCGCGAGCCCTGTGCCCGCCATGTCCTGGCACGCCATCCCCACGAACGCGCCGGTGAAGTTGGGTTGGCCGGGCTGAGTCGCCTCGTCGGACAGGATGCTCGCGTCGAACTGCTCGGGGAGCCACGTCCACGCGCCGCCTTCGATACGATAGGCGAAGCGCAGCCGCTCGTAATCGACTTCCGCGCGAAGCTCGATCCGGCCTTCGGGGATCGCAATCGGCGTCGTGAAGGTATCGGCCTGCGGCGAATCCGGCAGCGCTGACATCACGCGGAGATGACGCCCGACCTCCTCGTCATGGCTGACATGGAAGTAGTGGAATTTGCTGCCATTGTAGTACGTGACCAGCCCGGCGGCCTGCTGGAAATGCGTGGGCGCAAAGTCCATCGCGCAGATGGCGGAATAACAGAAGTCTTGTTGCCGCCGCGCGACAAGCGCCTGGGTGAACACGCTGCCGATCGTCTCACGCCCGAATAGCCGCAGATGGCCGGGCCGCTCGCTCAAGCTGAAGATGCGGTCGGGTTCGGGGGTGCGCAGCCATTGCAGGTCGAGCGGGAGTTCGGGCGCGTCGAAGTCGTAGCGCCCCTCGGTTTCGCGCGGCGGCGAGGCCGCGGGCAGCGAGGGCGCTTCGAGCACCGGCATGCCGCTGCCGTCCTCGGTGTAGAGCCAGCCATCGTCGCCCCAGACCATCGGCTGGATCGCGGTCTCGCGCCCCAGCACGCAACGCCCGCGATTGGGCAGCGGGCGACCGCAGAGATAGGCCATCCAGGTGCGGCCGTCGGGTGTGTCGACCAGATCCGCATGGCCGGCGCGCTGGAGCGGCGCATCGGGGCGGGTGCGGCTGCCGAGGATATGCGTGTCGGGATGGAGTTCGTAGGGGCCGCGCAGGTCGCGGGACCGCGCCATCGTCACCGCATGGTTCCAGCCCGTGCCGCCCTCGGCGACGATGAGATAGTACCAATCACCCCGGCGATAGAGGTGCGGCGCCTCGGTGAGGCCGAGCGCAGTGCCGGGGAAGATATTGGTCCGCTCGCCAACCAGCCGGCGCTCCTCTGGCGAATATTCCTCCAGCACGATCCCGGCGAAGCGGTTGCGGCCCGGGCGGTGGTCCCAGAGCTGGTTGACCAGGTATTTCCGCCCGTCCGCATCGTGGAACAGCGCCGGATCGAACCCGCTCGAATTGAGGTGGATCGGATCGGACCAGTCGCCATCGATAGTGTCGCAGGTGACGAGGTAGTTGTGGAAGTCGCGGAGGCTCGCGCCCGAAGCGCCGCCGACGGTGGTGCGGCCATAGCGCTTCACGTCGGTGTAGACCAACCAGAAGCGCTCGCCGTCGTGGCTGAGGTCGGGCGCCCACACGCCGCAGCCATCGGGGTCGCCGCGCATGTCGAGCTGGCTGGCGCGAACCAGCGGGCGCCCGACCAACCGCCAATTGGCGAGGTCGCGCGAATGGTGGATCTGGACGCCGGGAAACCATTCGAAGGTCGAAGTGGCGATGTAATAGTCCTCGCCGACCCGGCAGATCGACGGATCGGGGTTGAAGCCAGGCAGAACGGGATTGCGAATCATGCGGCGCGGCTCCTCCGGGCGCGAATTTCGATCAGGATGCCGAGCAAGGCGAGTGCCAGCCCGAAGCCCCAGATGCCGCGCATCGCGATTGGCACGTCGCAGGCGCTGAGCGCCGTGAACAGGGCGCAGGGCTCGGGCGCGGCGCTGGTGGCGTAGAACAGCGTCAGCCCGCCCGCCAGGATCGCGCCGAGCAAGATCGGGATCCACCCGCTTTCGCCGCCCGGCGCCTCGCCCGGCTTGCGCACCAGCGTCCACAGCAAGGCGGCGGCGATCAGGTCGAACACGCCAAGCGCGATGAAGAACGGGTCATAGCCGATCCGGACGACCAGCGCGCCGATCAGCAGGGTGAAGATCAGGACGCCGAGATTGGCCATCGTCCCGGCCATTCCCGCGACGGTGCCGACTTCGTTGCGGGGGAACAGGTCGCTCGCCATCGTGATGCAAGTCACCGACAATGTCTGATGTGCAAAGGCGCCGATGCTGAGCAGCGCCACGGCAGTGTAGGGGCTGGTCACCCCGCCGACGAAGATCATGCTCGTCATCAGCACCGCGCCGACCGTGAAAGTCCAGCGCCGTGCGTCGATCAGCGCGATCCCGCGGCGCTCGAGCCAGAGTACCAGCGCCGGCCCGGCGAGGCAGCCGATATCGGCCGCGACGAAGGGGAGGACGACGGCGATCGCCAGCTCGCCCAGATTGAACCCGCGGACCTCGCTCAGATAGAGCGGCAGCCAGAAGGTCAGCGTCGCCCAGGTCGGATCGGCGAGGAAGCGCGGCAGCGCGATCCCCCAGAAATTGCGCCGGCCGAGCAGCGACAGCACCGCCGGCTTGGCGCCGGTCGCTAGGACATGCGATTCCTGCCCCGTCGCGATCAGCGCGCGCTCCTCGGGCGAGAGGGCAGGGTGGTCCTCGGGGCTGCGGTAATAGAGCAGCCACAGCATGACCCAGAGCAAGGCGAGGCCACCGGCGACATAGAAGGCGGCGCGCCAGTCCCACCAGACGATCGCGATGGCGACGATAGGCCCGGCCAGCGCGATCCCCGCCGAGGCGCCGAGATTGTAGATGCCGCCGGCGAGCCCGCGTTCCCTGGCGGGAAACCATTCGGAGACGACCTTCAATCCCGCCGTGTGCGAAGTTCCCTCGGCAAAGCCCAGCGCGCCGCGCAGCGCCGCCAGCCCCTGCCAGCTCGTCACCCAGCCATGCGCGAAGGTCAGCAGGGCCCAGCCGGTGGCGAACACCGCCATGCCGGTGCGCAACCCGACGCGATCTAGGATGTATCCCACCACCGGCTGGAGCATGATGAACGCCTGGAACACCCCGGTGACCCAGCTATATTGCTCCTTGGTCATCGGCACGTCGGCCTGGAATGCGGGCGTAGCGACGACGACGCCCAGCGTCTGGCGGACCAGATAGTTGATGATCGTGCCCAGCATCACGATCGCGATGATCCACCAGCGCAGCGCGCGGGTGCGTTGCCAGAAGCCCATGCGCCCCTCCATTTGCGCCCGTAGCCGGCGCTGTTAGCGCTAACGGTGGCGTGGTTTCGCTTTGAGCGCAAGGCTCGGGATGTGGCGCCGCGCGTGCGTAGCTATATCCGGAGCATGGGCAACGACTCAATCACCGCCGACATCGCCTGGGCTGCCTTCGAGGCGCGCGACCGCGCCTTTGACGGGCGCTTCCTCGTCGCGGTGACCACCACGCGGATCTATTGCAAGCCGACCTGCCCGGCGCGACGGCCGAGGCGCGAGAACGTGCTGTTCTATCCCGACGCCGAGAGTGCGCGCGCCGCCGGGTTCCGCGCGTGTCTTCGCTGCAAGCCCGACGAAGTGGGACGCGACAGGATCGCGGTAGCCGAAGCCGTCGCACTGATCGAGGCGGCCGAGGCGCCGATCGGGCTCGAGCAACTCGCCGCGCGGGTCGGCTATGCGCCGCATCATTTCCAGCGGCTGTTCAAGCGCGCCATCGGGGTGACGCCGGCCGCTTATGCCCGCGGGCTGCGCGCCCGCCGCGCCGCCGCCGCGCTCACCGAGGAAGAGCGCGTTACCGACGCGATCTACGAGGCGGGATACGCCGCGCCGAGCCGCTTCTACGAGACCGCCAATGCCCGGCTCGGCATGACCCCGAGCGCATGGAAGCGCGGCGGCGCCGGGGTGACGATCCGCTGGACGATCGCCGAGACCAGCCTCGGCCCGCTGCTGATCGCGGCGACCGACAAGGGGCTGTGCCGCGTTGCCTTCGACGAGGATTCGCTCGCGCTCGCCCGGCGCTTTCCGGCGGCGGAGATTCTTCAGGGCGGCGCGGCGCTCGCCGAGCTCGCGGCGCGGGTAGTGCGCGAAGTCGAGACGCCGGGGCGCGATATGGACTTGCCGCTCGACGTGCAGGGCACCGCGTTCCAGGAAGCGGTGTGGCAGTCGCTCCGCGCGATCCCGCCGGGAGAGACGCGAAGCTATGCCCAGCTCGCGGCGCAGGCCGGCAAACCGAAGGCGGTGCGCGCGGCGGGAACGGCATGCGGCGCCAACCATGTCGCGGTGCTGATCCCGTGCCACCGCGCCCAGCGCGCCGACGGTAGCATGAGAGGATACGCCTATGGCGTCGACCGCAAGCGCGTCCTCCTCAAGCGCGAGGGGGTGTCCGACTGAGTCCGGAGGCGGAGGGTCCGCTTAGCCCCGCTCGCCCTGAGCTTGTCGAAGGGCCGTCCTTCTTTCTTCCGAAGTGGGCAGACGAACGGTGCTTCGACAAGCTCAGCACGAACGGGATGGGTTATTCCGCCGCCGCAGCCCCGCCGGCCGCAGTCGGTGGTCCCGAGGCCGCCGGGCTGCAGCTATACACCAGCTTCTCGTTATAGACCTGCGGTAGCGCGGCGCGCAGCGCCTGTTGCTGGGTGGCGAGCGCGGCGCGGGCGGCCTGGTCCGCCGAGCACGTCTTGATCGGCACGCTCGATCGGAGCGCGCGGGCCTTCTCCATCTGCGCCGAGGAGAGCAAATAGCGCGTGTTGGTATAGATGCGGCTGCCCGGATCGTAATCGAGCACCGACACCGACTGTTCCTGCTCGGGCACGAGGATGCGCTGCCAGCGGGTGCCCGATTCGGCATATTGGGTACGGCCGTTGATGCAGCCATCGGCACCGATATCGAGATCGACCTTGTCGACCGCGGTGACCGTCACCCGGCTGCGCGCGGGCACCAGCGTGCACACCATCCGGCCGAGCGCCGACTGGCTGGGCACTGCGGGGCCGGCGCTTGCCTTGGGGATGGAGAGGATCTTGGTTTCGTCGAAATCGGGCCGGCTGACGAACAGCGCCACCGCGCCGAGCATCAGCACGCCGCCGCCCGCCGCGAGCCAGATCGCCTCGCGCTGGCGCTCTCGCGAAAGCAGCAGCCCCGCGCCGCCGAGCGCGAGCGCGCCGAGGACCAGCAGCACCGCGGCGCCCGCCATATAGTTCTCGCGCGCCGCCGCGTTGCGTGCGCGCGCCTGGGCAATCGTATCCTCGCGCTCGTCCGCGCTCCTGGCGGCGTCTGCCCGCGCCTTGGCATCGGCTTCGATCCGGGCTTTCTCGTCGGCATCGCGCTCCTGCGCCAATTGCTCCTCGACGCTGGTGCACGGAATGCCGACCGAGGCGAAGGGCTGCTTCGCGCCCTGAAGAAACGCGGCGAGTTCGTTGCCGGCAATTGCGAACGCGAAGGTCGAATCGCCTTCGTCGGCGCGGGTGATCGCCGAATTCACCCCCAGCACCCGGCCGCAGCGATCGAGCAGCGGCCCGCCCGAATTGCCACGTGCGATGCTCGCGGTGTGGAGCAGCACGTTGGTGCCCTGGAGCATGCGGTTGCCCGCGAACCCGCCCTGCGAGCGCACCGGCGATTGCGGCCGGATGAAGTCCGCCGCCGAGCGCGCGGTGGCGAGATCGACATTGCCCGGATAGCCTAGCGCGATCAGGCTCTCGCCATCGGCGGGCAGCCCCGTGAACAGCGTCAGCGGTGATAGCCGCACGCCGCTGAATTCGATCAGCGCCAGGTCGCGCTGCTGGTCGATCGCAACGAGCTTCCCCTGGAACGACTTGTCGCCCTCGGAAGGCACGATCCCGATGACGACATTACCGGGATAGCGGTCGGCAAGCTCGACGACATGTGCATTGGTGACGACGCGGTTGGGCGCCACGGCGAAGCCGCTGCCATGCCCGAAGCCGACGACTTCGTCCTCGACCACCGCGATCGTGACGATACGCACCACGCCGCGGCCCGAGGCGGAAATGTCGTCGGCGCGCGCCGGGGTGCTCCACGCCAGCGCCAGCACGAACATCATCACCAACCGCCGAACCATCACGCGACCTCCATTGCGGAAGCCTTCGAGCAAAAGCGGCGACGGTTCAAGCGCCACCACGCGTGCCCTGGCCGCAATCGACTAGTTGCCGGCTTCCGCCTTCTGCAGCCCGTTCTTGTCCAGTCGATTGAGCATCTCGCGTGCGGTCTCGTGTGTCGGGACGCCGGCGATCGCCTCCTTCTCTCGATCCTTGCGGTCCTTCTCGATCTCTGCGTCGCTACGCACCTTGTCGGGGAGCTGCAGCGCGGCGGGGCGGATCGTGTTGCGCGCGTCCCCGATCATGCCGCGGCGTTCGAAGTCGGCGGCGAGCTGGTAGCGCAGCTCGTCGTCCTGGGGAACGAGCTCGAGCGCGCGGAACAGCCCCTTCTGGGCGCCTGCGGACGGCGTGACGCCTTCCATGACGAAGGTGTCGTAGAAGCCCTTGAATATCTGCGGGTCGTCCTGGGCGATCCTGGTCGCGGCGACGATCGGCGCGCGTGCCGCAGTCCAGGCCGCCTTGTCGGTCGATTTTGCCGCCTTTAGCGCGCGCGCCTTGCGCAGCCCGTCGAACAGCATCGCCTTGGGATCCTGCGGTGCGATCGCCAACCAGCGGTCCACCGCGGCGTTGAGATCGGCATCGTCATTGGCATTGTAGTCGGCTTCCGCGCGAAGCTGCTGTGCGAAGGCGTCGTTCGGGAAGCGCAGCGCGTCGCGCCGAACCCGATCGGCGAACCGCCCGGCATCCTCACGCGCGACGCCGGCATGCAGCCGGATATCGTGCAGCATCATCGCATCCTGCGCAGCCGAAACCGGAGTCACCTTGGCCTCGCCCAACGAGACGGGCTTGAAGGTGATCGAGCGCCCCGGCAGCGCGTTGCGCCGCCTGCTATATGCCTGGAGCTCGGCGTCGAGCTTGCCCAGATCGCCGAACGCCTCGCTGGCTGCCTGGGCGAAAGGCACGCCCCGGTTGATGGCGGTCAGATATTTCTCAAGCTGGCCGTCGCGCTTGCCGCCGAAGTGTAGATAGTGCGTGAGCAGCCAGCCCTCGGCGTAGATGATGTCGACGCGCTCGCCCAGATCGTCATAGCTGCGTGCTTCGAGCAGCTTACGAATGGGATACCAGCTCGTTGTCGCAAAGGTCAGGTATCGCGACGCGGACGCGTCACCCATTCTCACCGTGTTGCTGTCGTCCTTGATATTCGTCGTGCCGATGAAGTCGGCGAACCCCTCGACGTACCAAAGCGGGTAGGTCGCGTTGAAATACTGGAACATGAAATGGTGGGTGAGCTCGTGAAACAGCACGAGGCGCGAGGAGAAACCCTGGTTCGCGTTACTTTCCGTGCTGATCACGGTATACGGGCCGCGTGGCGTCGCGCTGTAATATCCGGCGACACCCTGACGCGGGAAGGGCATGGTTCGCTGAACATCGTCGAAGCTGTCGACGACATAGACCTTCACCTTGATCGTCTTGGGTTCGTTGACCAGTCCGGTCATCGTCGCCTGGGTCAGATGCAGCTTCTCTAGGCGCAATGCCATCGCCCGAAGCCGCTCCTCGCCGATCTCGCCATAGACGATGAAGTGGTTGGACTCGGCCTTCTTCCATTCTGCCGCGGCGCCGGTCGGCAACAGCAGCGCCGCGGCTAGCAACAGCTTGCGAAAGATCATGATTATGCCCCCATATAATTCGCGTCAGAGTACAATGCTCTCCCGCTTCGGCAAGGCGGCACTCAACGGGCCGTCGGGCGTGCCGTTGGCGGTGCCGCCGGTGTCTCGGGCGCTTCGGAGGCGTCGTCGGCGGGCGGGGCCGTGTCGAGCGTGTCGATCGCGCCCTTCACATCCCCCTCATCGATCGTCGCGATCAGCGCGGCGGCGCGGCGGGCAAAGCCTTGGCCGTGCGGGCTATAGGCGAGCGGCGCGAGCATGGCGCGGGCCTTCTCCTTGTTGCCGTCGCGCAAATACATCTGCGCCGCGTTGAAGCGCAGCCCGACATCCTGGGGGGCAAGGTCGAATGCTCGCGCGAGCCCTTGCTTGGCATTCTCGCTCGGCGCACTCCCAAAGTCGACGAAGCTGCGGAAATAGAGGATCAGCAGCTTGGGGTCGTCGGGCTCTAGCCGATTGCCCTGCGCGATGATCTTGCGGATCTCGGTCTGCGTTTCCTTGCTCCTGTCGCGTGCCTGGCGGGCCGCCGCCATCCGCACCATCGCCTTGTAGAGCCAGGCGTCGACAGCCTTGGGGTCGGCTGCGAGGGCGCGATCGGCGGCAGCTCCGGCGGCGGGCAGGTCGCGCGCATCGTACGCGGCTTCGGCGAGCACGATCTGGGCGCCGGGGTCGTTAGGGAAGGGCGCCGCCGCCTTGCGCGCTTCCTCATAGACGCCCGGCGCGGTCTTGGCATTGACGCCATTCTTGGATCGGATGCGGACGTCCATCGTCGCCGCCTCTCCCGGCGTCAATTTGCGCAGCGTGATCTTGATCTGCCCGGCTTCGGCCGCCGCGACGCGATAGCCGATCAGCTTGCCGCGCTTGTAGCGTTCGAGCTCGGCGTCGAACTTGGCTAGGTCGCCGAACGCCTGCGCGGCTTCGAGCGATTTCTTGCCTTGGTTCATGGCCCGCAGGTAGGCAGTCAGCTGGTCGCGCCGCTTGTTCGCAATCATCGTGTAATGCGTGAGCAGCCATCCGCGGCCATAGAGCGCGCTGCGCTGCTCGCGATCGAGCTTGAGCGTGTCGGCCACCAGCATCTTGTCGATCGGCAGATTGTTGCCGGACATGATGGTACGCGCCCGATAGAGCGGCGGCATACCGATCCGCACCGCGCCGTCCTTGTCGAAGTCGGCAGTCGCGAAGACTTCCGCGAAGCCCTCGATGAACCAGGAGGGATGCACCGAATGTGGCGCGATGCTCCACATCAGGTGATGGGCATATTCGTGAAACAATATGCCTTGGGCATCGAGATCGGTCGCCGCGCCGGAGCCCAGGCGGCGCGGCACTACCGCCATCGAACCGCCGGCGCGCGGCTTGTAGAAACCGCCGACGAACTTGTCGCCTATCAGCTTGATCACGGCATCGCGATCATCGACGACATAGACGGTGACGCGGTTGGGCGCGGCGATCGGCTCGTCCTTCCATCCGCCATAGAGCCGCACTGCGTGATCGAACTGCTCAAGCTCGGTGGCAAACTGCTCGAGCCGCTCGGGCTTCTGGTCCGAATAGACGACGAAGTGCCGGCTGCTCGCTTCATACCAATCCGCATTGGCCGTGCCCGGGACGAGCAGAAGAAGCGGCAACAACAGTCTGCGAATCATCGGCGATCCCCCACGTCGCCGCGAAGCTAATTCGCTGGAAACGACGCGGCTAGACGAAACTATACGGATCCACATCGACTGCGACGCGCACCTTGCCGCTCCATTCGAGCGCGCCGAGCCAGTCGCGGATCATGTCCTGGACGTCGAAGGCGCGGCGGGCATGGACGAGCAGGCGGAAGCGGTGGCGGCCGCGCAGCATCGCCAGCGGCGCGGGGGCGGGGCCGTACACGTGCATCTCCTCGCGATGCGGCGCGGTGCGGCCCAGCATCCGCGCGGTTTCTTCCGCCGCTGCCTTGTCCTCGCTCGACACGATGATCGCGGCATAGCGGCCATAAGGCGGCGCGCCGGCGTCGCGCCGCGCCTCGGTCTCGGCGGCGTAGAAGGCGGCGCTGTCGCCGGAGATCAGCGCCTGCATCACCCCGGCTTCGGGCGAGTGCGTCTGGATGAACACCTTACCCGGCTTCTCGCCGCGCCCGGCGCGCCCGGACACCTGCATGATCTGCTGGAAGGTGCGTTCCGACGCACGCAAATCGCCGCCGTCGAGCCCGAGATCGGCATCGACCACGCCGACCACGGTCAGATTGGGGAAGTGATAGCCCTTGGTCACCAGCTGGGTGCCGACGACGATGTCGATGTCGCCATGCTCCATCCGTGCAACGAACTCGGCGGCCTTGGCGGGGGACCAGAGCGTGTCCGACGTGACGATCGCGGTCTTGGCGTTGGGCCACAATATCGCGACTTCGTCGGCGATCCGCTCGACGCCCGGACCGCAGGCGACGAGGCTGTCGGGCTCCTCGCATTCGGGGCAGATTTCGGGCGTCGGCACGGTGTGGCCGCAATGATGGCATGACAGCCGCCGGATCAGCCGGTGCTCGACCATCCAGGCGGTGCAGTTCGGGCATTGGAAGCGGTGGCCGCAATGCCGGCACAGCGTGAGCGGGGCATAGCCGCGGCGATTGAGGAAAAGCAGCGATTGCTCGCCGCGCTCCAGCGCCGCGTCGATCGCCAGGATCAGCCGCGGGCTCAGCCAGCGGCCGCGGTCGGGCGGCTCCTTGATCAGGTCGATCGCCTCGATATCGGGCAGCTCGGCGAGGCCGTAGCGGCCGGGCAGCTTCAATTCCTCATAGCGTCCCAGCTCGACCTGGTGCCGGGTCTCGATCGCCGGCGTGGCCGAGGCGAGGATCACGGGGCATCCCTCGAAGCGCCCGCGCATCACCGCGACGTCGCGGGCATGATAGTGGACGCCTTCCTCCTGCTTGAAGCTGGTCTCGTGCGCCTCGTCGACGATGATCAGCCCGAGCCGGGGATAGGGCAGGAACAAAGCCGATCGCGCGCCGACCACCACCTTGGCCTCGCCGCGCGATATCGCCCGCCACGCCCGGCGCCGCTGCGAGGTGCGCAGCCCCGAATGCCACGCCACCGGCTCGCAGCCGAAGCGCTTGGCGAAGCGGGTGAGGAAGGGCTCGGTGAGCGCGATCTCGGGGAGAAGGACGAGCGTCTGCTTGCCCGAAGCGAGGGCGGCGGCGACCGCTTCGAAATAGACTTCGGTCTTGCCCGATCCGGTGACGCCGTCGAGCAGGAACGGCTGGAATGCCTCCGCTGTCACCGATTGCCGCAGGATGCTCGCGGCATCGGCCTGCTCGCCGCTGAGTTCGGGGGGCGCGAAATTGGGGTCGGGCAGGGGATAGGGGCTGTCGGTGTCGACGATCACCGCCTCGATCGCGCCGACCTTGCACAGCCCGCGGATCACGCCTTCGGAAACGTCGGCGATCGTCGCGAGTTCGCGGACCAGCCCCTGGCGCTCGCCGATCCGCTCGAGCGCCTGTTCGCGTTGCGGCGTGAGGCGATCGGGTACCAATCCGGTCGCGCGATACTCGGTGATCGTCGGCGCCGCCTCGAACGCCGCCGAGGTGCGCACCGCCATCGCCAGCACCGCCGAGAGCGGGCTCAGATAATAGTCGGCAGTCCATTCGACGAGGCGGCGGACGGGCTCGGGGATCGGCGGGGTATCGGCGACCGCGAGGATATTGCGCAGGCGATTGTCGCCGATCTCTTCCTTGTCGGGCGGCAGCCGCTCGGGCTCCCACACCACGCCGGCATATTGGCGCGGCCCGATCGGCACGACGACGATCGACCCGGGCTCGACCGTCATGCCGTGCGGAATGCGATAGTCGAGGGGCCCAAGTGCCGGATGGAGGACGAGGATGCGGGCGCGCGACATGCCGCCCATATCGTTGCTTCGGACTCGGCTGAAAAGCCTAGAGGTTCAGCGAAAGCTGCATCGACAGCGCATGGTCCATCTGCGCGCTGCCGCCGTTGCGGGCGAAGCGGTACTGGTTGAGATAGCCCACATCGCTCGAAATGCCCTTGGCGATCGGCAGCGTCACGCCCACCCAGTTGCGCATCCGATCGTATCCGGCACGCTGGCCCCAATCGGTGCTGTTCGCCATGAAGAAGCTCTCATGGCTTGCGAACAGCGCGAAGCCTTTGCCGATCGGATGGTTGTAGCGCAGCAGCGGGCGGATGCGGATGCCCACTTCGGGGCCATCGGGATGAAAACGTTCGTCGATGCGGAATCGCGAAGTGAATCGCCCATAGGTCAGGATGACGTGCTGGCGCAGGCGGTCCTCGTCGTCGGCGGTATTGCCGCCGTGGCTGCCGACATGGCGATAGCCGAACCCGATCTCGACATGCTTGGAGAGCTTATGGCTGACGAGCCCGCCGATCTCGGTGTGGAACAGTCCCTTCTGGCGCTCGCTGAATCGCGCGATGCCTTCGACGGTCACGCGCCAGTCCTCGGCGATCGGGACATTGGCATTGGTCTGCAGCCAGAGCTGGGTGTCCTCGACCGTCTGCGCATCGGCTTCCGGCACGAGGAATAGCAACAACGCAGGAGCAAGAAGGGCGCGCAAGCCGAAGTTCCTCGTGGGGGAAGATCCGTGCGCCTAGCCCAAGCAGGTGCCTCTGTCATCAACCAGTAACATTAGGTGGCATTGCGCCGTTAAGCGCCGATGCTAGTCTCGCGGCCGGGTCGCGACAAAAGGGGGTTGCCATGCTTTTGACTGCGTTCGCGCTGCACGCTGCCGTCGCACAACAACAATGCCGCACGCTGGATGCCCGGCTTCCGGTGGCGCTGCGCGGCTGGAAGGTTTCCGGGAGCGGGCTCGATACCGGCCACACCGTGACGCTCAATGCGGGACGAGACAAGGCGCTTCGGACCAGCGTTACGATCCGCCGCGCCGGCACTTATGGCATCGCGCTCGATCAGGCCGGCTGGATCGATGTTGCGCCAGCACGCGGCAAGCCACTCGAATCGGTCGCGCACGGCCACGGCCCCGAATGCTCCACGATCCGCAAGATCGTCCGCTACAAGTTGCGCCCCGGCACCTATCGCGTCGACGTGACTCGGCTTAAGGCGGCGCGCGCACGGCTGATGCTCGTGCGCTACTGATTCGCCTGAAGGACCACAGATGAAATTCTTCGCCGACACTGCCGACACCGCCGACATCCGCGACCTCGCCGATACCGGGCTGCTCGACGGCGTCACCACCAATCCGTCGCTGATCCACAAGGCGGGCCGCGACTTTCTCGAAGTCGTTGCCGAGATCTGCCAGATCGTGCCGGGCAAGCCGGTGTCGGCCGAAGTCGTCGCCCTCGATTACGAAGGCATGATGCGTGAGGCGGAGATCGTCCGGAAGATCGCTGACAACATCGCGGTCAAGGTGCCGCTGACGATCGACGGGCTCAAGACCTGCAAGGCGCTCACCGACGACGGAACGATGGTCAACGTGACCCTGTGCTTCTCGGCGAACCAGGCGCTGCTCGCCGCCAAGGCGGGCGCGACCTTCATCTCGCCCTTCGTCGGCCGCCACGACGACAACGGCTTCGACGGGATGCAGCTGATCAGCGACATCCGCCTGATCTACGACAATTACGACTTCGGCACCGAGATCCTCGTCGCCAGCGTCCGCCACCCGATTCATGTGCTCGAGGCCGCGCGCATCGGCGCCGACGTGATGACCGCGCCGCCTGCGGTGATCCGCCAGCTGGTCAAGCACCCGCTGACCGACAAGGGCATCGAAGGCTTCCTCGCCGACTGGGCGAAGACCGGTCAGAAGATCGGGTAACCTCATCCTCCCCGGAACGGGGAGGGGGACCGCGCCCGCAGGGCGGGGTGGTGGGGGCGTGCCGCGAGGGATGTCCTATGAGGCGACCCCCCTCCACCATGCTTCGCATGGTCCCCCTCCCCGTGCCGGGGAGGATCGGGTAGGGTTCGTGCTGTGACCGAACCCGCGCTCCCGCTCCTATACGGCCAGCACCTCGCCCGCGACCGGCGGCGTTCGGTACACACGGTGCGCGCCTATGAGGCGACCGCGGTCCGTTTGATCGCATTCCTCCAGTCGCATTGGGGCGGCGAAGTCACTCGCGACGCACTGGCGAAGATCGCGACCGCCGACCTGCGCGCCTTCCTGGCGCATCGTCGGGGGGACGGCCTGTCCAACGCCTCCGCTGCACGCGAACTCTCCGCAGTGCGCGGCTTCCTCAAATTCGCCGCGGGCGACGCCGCCGAACTTCCTCGCCTGCGCGGCCCGCGGGTCAAGAAGGGAATCCCCCGCCCGATCGCGCCGCACGAGGCCGTTGCGCTCGCCGAGACGGTGGCCGAGGAGGCGCGCGAGCCGTGGATCGGCGCGCGTGACTGGGCGGTGCTCCTCCTCCTTTACGGTGCCGGGCTGCGGATCGGCGAGGCGGTCGGGCTCACCGGCGCCGTCCTGCCGCTCGGGCCTACGATGCGCGTCACCGGCAAGCGCGCCAAGACGCGCACCGTGCCGCTGCTGCCGCAGGTGCGCGAGGCGATAGAGGCGTACGCCCAGCTCTGCCCCTATGGCATAGCGCGCGACGCGCCGCTCTTCCGCGGGGCCAAGGGCGGGCCGCTGCCCCCGGGCGCGATCCGCAAGGCCGTGCGCGCGGCGCGTACAGTGCTCGGCTTGTCGGAACGGACCACCCCGCACGCGCTGCGCCATAGCTTCGCGACGCACCTGCTCGGCCGCGGCGCCGACCTGCGCGCGCTGCAGGAACTGCTCGGCCATGCCAGTCTCAGCTCGACCCAGGTCTATACCGCGGTCGACGCCGCGCATCTGCTCGACGTCTATCGCAGCGCCCATCCGCGCGCGTGACTTTTCAAAGCGAAAGCAATAGGATCGTGGCGGGGGCGCAATGACCTACAGCTACGATACCGATATCTCCGCGGTGCAGCACGTGCCGAGCATCGAAGCGACGCTGCAACAGGTCTGCGCGCTCACCGGCATGGGCTTCGCCGCAGTCGCGCGCGTCACCAGCGAGCGCTGGATCGCCTGCCAGGTGCTCGACCGCATCGAATTCGGGATGAAGCCGGGCGACGAACTCGTTCTCCAGACGACGATCTGCGACGAGATACGGTTGAGCGGCCGCGCGGTATTCATCGATCATGTTGGTGCCAATCCCGAGTGGCGCACGCACCACACCCCGGCGATGTACGGCTTCGAAAGCTATATCTCGGTGCCGATCATCCTGGCCGACGGCAGCTTTTTCGGCACGCTCTGCGCACTAGATCCGGCCGAGCGCGAGAAATCGCTGGCGGCCGCCTTGCCGCAGCTCGAAGCGATGGCGGCAACGATCGCCGTCGAACTCGATCGGCTCCGCGCGGCAGCCTAGTTTGGGCCCTAGCGCTTCGCCCGCGGCTTCCAGGTCGCGACGCGCCACACATAGAGTAGCAGCAACGCGACCAGCGTCGCCGTCACCACCGGCGCGATCCAGTGATCGATCTTCTCGAAGCTCGCGCCGAGCCAGAACCCCACGCCGACCAGGATCGTGTTCCAGATCGCGCTGCCGATCGTGGTGAAGGCCAGGAAGCGCCAGAAGGGCATGTGCATCAGCCCGGCGGGAATCGAGATAACCGTCCGCCCGATCGGCATGAAGCGAAATACGAGCACCGTCAGCCCGCCCCAGCGATCGAAGAAGCGGCGGAAGTTCTCGACATCCTCCCAGTCCATCGTCAGCCAGCGGCCCCAGCGATCGATCGCCGGCCGCAGCCGCTCATAGCCGTAGCGCCGGCCGATTTCCCACCAGAACAGGTTGCCGACGGCGCAGCCGAGCGTCCCGGTCAGCACGAGCAGGGTGAAGTCCATCTTGCCTTGGCCAGCGGCGATCCCGGCGACGCTCATGATCACTTCGGACGGGACCGGCGGAATCACATTCTCCAGCACCATCAGCAGGAAAATGCCGAAATAGCCCCAACCCAGCCAGTCGATCATCGGTCAGGCCGCGCGCTCGGCGACGCGGCGCTCGATCGCCTGCCAGATCAGCGCGCCGGTATCCGACCCGTTGAACCTGTCGATCGCGACGATGCCGGTGGGGGAGGTGACGTTGATCTCGGTCAGCCATTCGCCGCCGATCACGTCGATCCCGACGAACAGCAGTCCGCGCTTCTTGAGCTCGGGGCCGAGCACGTCGCAGATTTCCTGCTCGCGGGCGGTGAGCTCGGTCTTGGCCGCGGTGCCGCCGACCGCGAGGTTCGAACGGATCTCGCCTTCGCCGGGCACGCGGTTGACCGCGCCGGCGACCTCGCCGTCGACCAGCACGATGCGCTTGTCGCCCTGCGCGACCGAGGGGAGGAATGCCTGCACCATATGCGGCTCGCGATAGGCGGTGTTGAACACTTCGATCAGCGAGGAGAGGTTGGCGCCGTCGCTGCCAACCTTGAAGATCGCCTTGCCGCCATTGCCGTGGAGCGGCTTGACGACGATTTCGCCGTGCTTCGCCAGGAAGGCGCGTGCCTCGTCCAGGCTGCGGGTGACCAAGGTCGGCGGCATGAACTGCGCATAATCGAGCACGAAGATCTTTTCGGGCGCGTTGCGTACGCTGGCGGGGTCGTTGACCACCAGGGTGCGCTCGGCGATCCGCTCGAGCAGGTGGGTAGCGGTGATGTAGCCCAGGTCGAATGGCGGATCCTGGCGCATCAGCACGACATCGACTTCTGCCCCGAGATCGAGGCTGACGGGATCATCGAAACGGAAATGATCGCCCGCGACGCGCTGGACGCGCACCGGATGCGCCTTGGCCCAGACGCGGCCTTCCGAATAGTTGAGGTCTTCGGCGGCGTAGTGGAACAGCCGGTGCCCGCGCGCCTGCGCGGAAAGCATCAGCGCGAAGGTCGAGTCGCCAGCGATGTTGATCGCATCGAGCGGGTCCATCTGCACGGCAACAACAAGCGACATTCGGCCTCCTTCGCGGACCCTTGTAGGTGACTTATTGGACTAAGTCACCCCATCCAGGCGTTCTCGATATGGCGGGGGAGCGCGCGGGGGGCAATGAGGATCACGTCGACTCGGATGTCGTCGCCCGGTCCGGCATAGCGCGGCATCAGATACTCGGCCGCGGCGGCGACGCGCGAGAGGCGGCGCTCGTCGATCGCGAAGTCTAGTTCGGCATCGCTGGCGCGGGTCTTGACCTCGACGAACGCGACCAGCCGCCCCTTGCGCACGACAAGGTCGACTTCGCCCGCGGGGGTGCGGACTCGGCGGTCGAGGATTCGCCAGCCGCGCAGCCAGAGCCACCAGGCGGCGCGGCGTTCGCCGTCTCTTCCGCGATTTTCCGCCGCTTTACGGGCGTTTGTCGCTCGCGAAGGCCGTTTCATCTGCGACTCCGCCTGCAAGGGGTTGGCGCCTGTGGATAACTTTGGTTAGCCTGCATCATTCCGACTCAGAAGAGGCCGGGTCGCTAATCGTCACCGGGGGGTGCCGAAGATTATGGAATCGAACGAAAGCTATTACCGGCGTCGCGCCATCCAGGAAATCGTCGCGGCACGAAACGCGATAACTGCGGATGCGCGTGCGCGGCGGCGGTTGCTTGCGGAGAGCTATGTGAAGCGGCTTTCGGAACTCACCGGTTCCGACGAGAGCTTCATGCTCGACGCCAATCCTGCCCGGTTGCAGCACGTCGCCTAAGTCTTGAGCTGCATCGCCCGCGCATACAGGGCCTTGCGGTCCAGCCCCAATTTCTTCGCGACTTCGCCCGCGGCCTTTGCCGGGGGTAGCCGCGTCAGCGCTTCGGCGAGGGCCGCATCGCCGTCTTCCTCGGTCGCGGGCGGCGCCTCGCCCGGCGGCGCCACCACCACCACGATCTCGCCCTTGGGGGGCGCATCGGCATAGCGACCCGCCAGCTCGGTCAGCGTTCCCGTCACGCATTCCTCGAACCGCTTGGTGATCTCGCGCGCGATGGCGGCCTCGCGATTCCCCAGTCCTGCGGCCAGCGCGGTCAGGCAGGCGGCGAGCCGCGGCCCCGATTCGTAGAGTACCAGGGTCGCGCGGATCGCGGCGACCTCGGCGATCGCTTCGGCGCGCGCCTGTTGCTTCGAAGGCAGGAAGCCAAGGAAGAAGAAGCGGTCGGTCGGAAGCCCTGCCAGCGTCAGCGCGGCAATCGCGGCGCAGGGACCCGGGATCGTCGTCACGACATGCCCCGCCGCCCGCGCGTCGCGCACCAGCTTGAAGCCGGGGTCGGAGATCAGCGGCGTGCCTGCGTCCGATACCAAAGCCACCGCCTCGCTTGCCATCCGCGCGATCAGGCCGGGGCGGACGGCGTCGGCATTGTGGTCGTGATAGGGGAGCATCCGGCCCTTGGTGCCGAGGTGACGGAACAGTCCCGCTGTCACACGCGAGTCTTCGACTGCAACCACATCGGCTTTCATCAGTATTTGCGCAGCGCGTGGGCTGAGGTCGCCGAGATTGCCGATCGGCGTCGCGACGATGTAGAGGCCGGGGGCAAGAACGAGATCATCCATCGGGGAGTGTCATGGCAGACGCCAGAGTAAGTGCGCAACCGGGCCTGTGGAACATGCTGCGCGCCGCAGCGGTGGGCGCGACATTGTTTCTCGCCGCCTGCGCGAGCGGGCCGCGGATCGTGCCCGAGGCCGAGCGCCCCGCGCCGACCACGCGGCCGACCCCGGTCGCGCCGCGCCCGATCCAGCCGGGCCTGCCTCAGGATGTCGAGCGCCACCGCATCGCCTTGCTCGTGCCGCTGAGCGGCGCCAATGCGGGCGTCGGCCGCTCGCTCCAGAACGCGACGCAGCTCGCGGTGCTCGATACGCGCAGCGATGCCATGCGGATCACCACCTATGATACCGCCGCGCCCGGCGGTGCCGCCGCTGCCGCGCAGCAGGCGATTTCGGACGGCAACCGGCTGATCCTCGGCCCGCTGCTCGCCGAGGAAGCGCGCGAGGTCGCACCGATCGCCCGGCGCGCGCGCGTGCCGGTGCTGAGCTTCTCGAACGACGCCAGCGTCGCGGGCAACGGCACCTATATCCTCGGCTACGTCCCCGCCCAGTCGATCGAGCGGGTGGTCAACTACGCCACGCGCTCGGGGATCAAGGACTTTGCCGGGCTGATCCCGAGCGGCCTCTATGGCGAGCGCGCCTCCACCGCGATGCTGCGCGCGGTGGAGGATGCCGGCGGGCGCGTGCTGGCGATGGAGACCTATGACGGCCGTCCGGGCTCGATGACCAGCGCGGTCGCCAAGATCGGTCGCTCGCCGTTTCAGGCGATCCTGATCGCGGGCAGCGCGGATGGCGCAGTGACCGCGGTGCCGCTGATCCGCCGCTCGGCGAGCGGGAAGGCCGCACGGCTGCTCGGCACCGAATTGTGGAACACCGATTCGGCGATCGGCAGCAAGGCGGCTTTGAACGGCGCGTGGTTCGCCAGCGTGCCAGACAATTACTATCGCCAGTACGCCAGCAAGTACCGCGCACGCTTCAGCGCGGCGCCGTACCGGCTGTCGACGCTCGGCTACGACGCAGTGCTGCTCACCGTCCGCATCGCACGCGACTGGCGCCCGGGCGACGAGTTCCCCGCGGCGCGGCTAACCGAGCGCGAGGGGTTCGCCGGGCTCGACGGGGCGTTCCGCTTCGGCCGTGACGGCGTCGCCGAGCGCGCGCTCGAAGTGCAGGAAATCCGTGGCGGCACCACCGCCACGGTCTCGCCCGCCCCCCCGAACTTCAAGGGGAACTGAGCCCTCCGCCATCCCGGCGAAAGCCGGGATGGCGGAGGTTATGCAATCACCAGCTCGCGCAGGATCGCCTCCAGCACCGGCATTCCGGCATTGGTGACCGCCAGCCGATCGCCCACGACCGTCACCAGACCCTGGTCGCGCATCCGCGCCAATGCGAGCTGGTCGAGAGGCGCCTCGCCGTCGGCCAGTTTGGCGACCCGCGCGACATCGACGCCCTCGGGCAATCGCAGCCCCATCACCAGCGCCTCGACTGCGCGTTCCTGGGGCGTCAGCACGTCCTCGACCTGGAGGCCATGGCCGTTACGCGCCACCGCACCCAGCCAGTTCTCAGGCTTCTTATGCCGCATCGTCGCGAGCCCGCCGCGCCGGCCATGTGCGCCGGGGCCGATCCCGGCATAGTCGCCATAGCGCCAATAAGTCAGGTTGTGCCGGCTCTCGGCGCCGGGCCGGGCGTGGTTCGAGATTTCATAGGCGGGCAGCCCGGCGGCGGCGGTGATGTCGCGCGTCGCCTCGAACAGATCTGCGCCGGCGTCGGAATCATAGGCGGCCAACTCGCCTTTCTCGAACAAGGTCGCGAAGCGCGTTCCCGGCTCGATGGTGAGCTGGTAGAGCGACAGATGCTCGGTGCCGAAGCCGATCGCGCGGCGTAGTTCGACTTCCCAGCCGGCGAGATCCTGATCGGGGCGCGCGTAGATCAGGTCGAAGCTCACGCGGCGGAAGACCGACTGCGCCGTATCCAGCGCCGCCAGTCCCTCATCGACGCCATGCGCCCGTCCCAGGAAGCGCAGCGCCGCATCGTCCAGCGCCTGCAGCCCGAGCGAAACCCGGTTGACCCCCGCCGCGGCGAGATCGGCGAAGCGCGCCGCCTCGACCGACGAGGGATTGGCTTCGAGCGTGACCTCGATACCCGGCTCGAACCCCCAATGCCGCTCCGCCGCCTCGATCACGGCGGCGACAGTTTCGGGCGGCATCAGCGAGGGCGTGCCGCCGCCGAAGAAGATCGAGCCGAGCCGCCGCCCGGGCAATTGCGCCGCCTCATGGGCCAGGTCGATGAGCATCGCATCGCGCCACGCCGCTTGGTCGACGCTCTCGCGGACATGGCTGTTGAAGTCGCAATAGGGGCATTTCGACACGCAGAACGGCCAATGCACATACAGCGCGAGCGGGGTGGTGCCGGAGTTCATCGTATCGCGATACGCCAGGAAATCGAACCACGCGCATAGCCCGGCAGGCGGAGCGCCACAAAGACTCACGGGTTCGGCAATCGGTGCGGTGGGCCGTGCCCTCACCGCAAGAGGGCTTGGAGCGGGTAACGGGAATCGAACCCGTGTATTCAGCTTGGAAGGCTGCTGCACTACCATTGTGCTATACCCGCGCGCCGCCGGGGCGACTGCCACAGTCTGCGGCTATCGGTCAACCGTCTCGCGCAAGCGCATCGTCACGGGCTTGGTGCGATCGATCGAAAGCAACCCATCACTTTCCTCGAGTTCGGCAACCTGCAGCACGCTGCGGCGGTGCCAATCGAAATCGCGCGCAGCCTCCGGTTCGCCCGACTGATGGACGAAGTAGATCAGGTACGCGCGGTCGCCCGCGACGATCACGTCGGGGTGCTGGACCTTGGCGCGGTCGGTCGGGCGGGTGCCCGGCTCGCCACCGAGATAGCCCGGCTGCGCGGTCCAGTTTTCGCCGTCGGACGAATGCTGAATGAGCAGGCCCTTCCACGCGTCACTAACTAGCCACCAGCGCCCGCGCCAGCGGAACGCCTTGGGGCCTTCGCCCGGCGTGCTGGTGACCGGGCCGCGTACGGTCCAGGTCTTGAGATCGGGGCTATCCGCGTATTTGATCGCCTTGTTGGCGCGCTCGTCGTTGAACCACATGCGATAGCCGCCCTGCGGCAGTGCGAGGACGCTCGCGTCGATCACCCGGTCCGAGCCGAGTTCGACGCGCTCGCCGCACTGCCAGCTTTTGAGGTCGCGGCTGGTCAAGTGGACGAGGAAGCGCGGCGCGTTCCAGTCCTTGAACACGCCGGGCACGACCGTGATCCACATATGCCAAGTGTCGCCGAAGCGCTGAACCTCGGGCGCCCACAAGGTTGCGCCGGTGCAACTCGTCGGAATCGCCGCAGTGCCCGCATAGCGCCACTTCGCGCCGTCCTTCGATCGCGCCACGCCGATCGCCGTGCCGTGGACCCAGCTGACGTCCTTGGGATCGGCGAGCTTCAGGTCGGCGCGGCGATTGGTGTAGAACATCACCCATTCGCCGGTCTTCGCGTCGCGCACCGTGGAGGCGTCGGCGGCGCCGTCATGGACGGGATCGCGAAACAGCGGGACCGATGCGACCGGATCGGCGGCGAGCAGTGCGAGCGCGGCGAACACCATCAGTGGCGCACTCCAGCGATACTGTTCCTTCCCCATAGCTGGTGATACTTCCAGCCCGACAGATCCTCGACGATCCCCTTGGCCTCCGGCGAAGTAGGCTCGGTGCCCCCGGCGCGGAGATGATCGATCTCGGCCATCAGCACGCCGTGCGTCTGCGCGTTGAGACGGAAGCGCCACGAGGCGACCAGCCCGGCGAGCATGACCAGAATTGGCCCGAGGATCAGCAGCCAGGTGATCGTGGCGATCGCCTCCGGGGTCTGCTGCATCGCCTCGCCGGGCCCTGCCTTGGGCGAGATATAGCCGCCCAAATCGATGATGAAGCCCGTGCAGATGATCGCCGCCGATTGCGCGAGTTTCCGAACCAGCGTCATCACCCCGGCGAAGATGCCCTCGCGGCGCTGGCCGGTGACGGCTTCGTCGACGTCGGGCAGGTAGTTGTAGATAGACCAGGGCACGAAGTTGAGCGTGCCGCGGCCCAGCCCGGCGAGCAGGATCGGCACGAACAGCCAGAAGATCAGCACCGGGCTGAACGTCGCCGAGGCCGGGTTGAGCGCCGAAAGCATGTTGCCGCCGAGCGCACCCAGGTCCGCGACGAAGCGCGCGGGCCGCAGATAGTAGAAAGCGAGGAACAGCAGCAGCCCGGCGCCGAAGAAGCTGATCGCGATGCGATAGGCGATCACCGGGCCGGTTCGGATGACGATGTTGATCGCGATCATCACCGAAATGAGCTGCGCGACGTACATGATCGTGAGCAGCTGCGAGATGATCAGCGTCGCGCCCATCATTACCGTGACGACGAAGATCGGGAAGGCGGTGTTGAAGATGTCCTGCGAGATGTAGCCGCCAAGATAGATCGACAGATGCTGGCGGAACGCACGGATGCGCAGCGTCGAGAACAGATCACGGAACATCACGACCGGGATCATCAGCGCGGTCTTCACGTCGAGCGGCGCAGACTGCACCTGCTTCTCGGCTTCGGAATAGGGGCGTTCCCAGGTGAAGATCACCACCAGCGTCACGACCAGGCTGAAGATCGCGCCGAAGATCGCGGCCATGATCAGGAAGGTGCTCGGGGAATCCTTGCCGCCCAGCGCGCCGATGATCAGCGTCGGCAGATACGAAGCGAGAATCGCGGAGCTCTGCGCGACGATCATCCGTGCGCCGGCGAACTTCGCCTTCTTGCGATAGTCGTTGGTCATCTCCGCGGCGAGCGTCTCCCACGGGATGAGGAACATCGTGTAGACGAACTCGAAGAAGATGAAGGTCAGCAGATAATAGGTGAAGCTGTGCCCGGCGATGAAGATCAGTGCGAAGCTGGGCAGCAGCGGGATCGTGGCGATCAGGAAGATCTTGCGCCGCCCGATGCGCCGCCCGATCCAGGTATGCCGCAGATTGTCGGACACATAGCCGATCAGCGGACAGGTGATCGCCTCGAGCAGCCGCGGCAGGCCGAGGATCAACCCGGCCTCGGCGGCGGACAGGTTGCAGAAGGTCGTGAAGAAATAGAGCAGCCAGCCGGTGATGACCGCCTGCGCACCTGCGCCCAGCATGTCGCCGGAGCCCCAGCCCCAATAATTGTACCAGCGCGGCTGACGGGTGGGCGCGGAGGCGCTGCTGGCCATGCGGGATTTCCTCTCTGGGGTAGGCCGACGGGAATGCGGCACCGTGCCGACACCCGTTCTTTACTCCATATTCTGAGCTGCTATCATAATATGTGGAACGACATCAAGTCGGCGGGAGAGAAGAGGATGCGGCTGGGACGCGCAATTTGCCAGGGGTTTGTGGCGGCGTCGCTGTTGGTGGCGAGCGCCGCGGCAGCCGACCCTGCGGCGCAATGGGTCGACTCGCTGACCGGGCACAAGGTGATCCGGATCAGCCGCGAAGCCGACAGCGCCAGCCTTTATTTCCACCAGAACAGCTACACGCCCCAGGGCGACAAGATGGTGATCTCCGTCCCCGGCGGGATCTCGGTGATCGACCTCAAGAGCTGGGAAGTCACCCCGCTGGTCAAGGGCAAGGGGCTGATCCTGCTGTTCACCGGCCGCAAGACCCGCACCGCCTACTACCAGACGCGCGCCGGCGAGGGGAAACCCTGGAGCATCCACGCCGCCGATATCGACACCGGCAAGACGCGGAAGATCGCCGAGATCAAGGAAGGCTTCATCGGCTCGATCAACGCCGACGAGACCCTGCTGCTCGGCCAATGGGCGGAGACCGACAAGCCGCTCCAGCCCGGCGCCAAGCCCGGCGACAACAACAAGTTCGGCCAGGCGCAATATGCCGCCAACTGGCCTGACGGCCGCCCCATGACCTACGCCGACGCCAAGGAAGTCCGCCTCAACGACCGGCTCGAGGCCAAGGTGCCGATGGAGATTTTCACGATCGACGTGAAGACGGGGGCGCGCAAGGTGGTGACTGCGTCGACCGACTGGCTGAACCACATCCAGTTCTCGCCGACCGACCCGCAGCAGATCATGTATTGCCACGAAGGGCCGTGGCACAAGGTCGACCGGATCTGGACGATCCGCGCCGACGGGACGGGCAAGAGGCTCGTCCACACCCGCACGATGAACATGGAGATCGCGGGCCACGAGTTCTTCTCGCCCGACGGCAAGACGATCTGGTACGATCTCCAGACGCCGCGCGGCGAAGTGTTCTGGCTGGCGGGCTACGACCTCGAGACCGGCAAGCGCCGCTGGTACAATGTCGAGCGCAACGAATGGTCGGTGCACTTCAACCAGTCGCCCGATCACAAGCTCTTCTCGGGCGACGGCGGCGACAGCGAGATGGTCGCGCACGCCCCGGACGGCAAATACCTCTATCTGTTCACGCCCAAGGCTATCCCCGACGTTGCCGGCATCCACGCGCCGGGTGCCGAGAACCTGATCTCGCCGGGCACGCTCGACTCGGAGAAGCTGGTCGACATGCGCAAGCACGATTACCGGCTCGAGCCCAACATGACCTTCACGCCGGACGGGAAGTGGATCGTGTTCCGCGCCAATTTCGAAGGCGCGAACCACATCTACGCCGTCGAAGTGGTCAAGGCGCCGGCGAAGTGATCCGGGCCGCAATCGCGCTGGCGCTTACCTGCTACGCCGTTCCCACCCTCGCTCAGCCTACCGAGCGGATGTCGATAGACAAGGACTGGCGGCTGCTGGTGGGCGACAAGGTCGATGCGATGGCAGTCGGATTCGACGACAGCGACTGGAAGCGCGTGGACGTGCCGCACGACTGGTCGATCGCTGGTCCGTTCGACGAAAAGGCCCGCGCGACCGGATCGGGCGGCTGGCTGCCCACCGGCGTGGCCTGGTATCGCAAGCATTTCGCGCTGCCGGCCGGCGCGCGGGGCCGCCGGGTGTTCGTCGAGTTCGACGGGGTGGTGGATCGCGGCGGGGTGTGGATCAACGGCCACCATGTCGGCCACCGCCCCAATGGCTATTCGAGCGTGCGCTATGAACTCACGCCGTTCCTCAAGGCGGACGGCGAAAATGTCCTTGCGGTGCGCGCCGACACGGCGGCCCAGCCAGCCTCGCGTTGGTATGCCGGCGGCGGCATCTATCGCCACGCGCGCCTCGCGATCAGCGGTGACATACACTTCGATCAGTCGGGCATCGCGGTGCGCCCCGCCAAGGTGACCCGCGAAGGTGCGGACGTGACCGTCAACGCCAGCATCCGCAACGCTGGTGACAAGGCGGTCAACGCCACACTGTCGGTCGCGATCCGCGATCCCGGCGGGCAGATCGTCGCGCAGGGCGAGAGCAACCGCGGCGGGCTCGACGCCAAGGGGACCGACGCGCTCGAGGCAAAGCTCCGCGTCGCCAATCCGCGGCTGTGGGACACGCGGGATCCGGCGCTCTATACCGCCGAAGTCACGCTCACCGGCGCGGACGGCGCGATGCTCGACAAGCAGACCGAGCGCTTCGGCATCCGCGACGCGCGCTTCGAAGCCGCTACCGGCTTCTGGCTCAACGGCCGGAACTTCAAATTGAAGGGCGTTGCGATCCACGCCGATGGCGGCGCGTTTGGCATGGCGGTGCCGCTGGCGATGTACGAGCGGCGGCTGCGCGGGCTGATGGCGCTCGGCGTCAACGCGGTCCGCACTGCGCATCACCCGTTCTCGCCCGAATTCCTCGATCTGTGCGATCGGCTTGGGCTGATCGTGATGAACGAGGCGTTCGACATGTGGACGGTCGCCAAGAACCCCAACGATTACCACCTGTTCTTCACCGACTGGTCGTCCCTAGACGCGCGCGATTTCGTCCGGCGCGACCGCAACCATCCCAGCGTGGTGATCTGGTCGATCGGCAACGAGATCCACGACACGCCCTATCCGCTGGTCGCCAAGTCGATCGTCGAGCGGCTGATGAAGATCTTCCATGCCGAGGATCCGACGCGCCCGGTGACGATGGCGCTGTTCCGCCCCAATACCACCAAGGATTACGAGAACGGCCTAGCCGACATGCTCGACGTGGTCGGCCAGAATTACCGTGAGAACGAGCTCGCCAAGGCGCATGCGGACAAACCGAGCCGGAAGATCATCGGGACCGAGAACAGCAAGAACCGCGGAAGCTGGCTCGTGGTGCGCGACAATCCGGCCTATGCCGGGATGTTCCTGTGGACCGGGGTCGACTATCTCGGCGAGGCCGATCGCGCGGGCTGGCCGGTGATCGGCAATCCCTCGGGCCTCACCGACCGCAGCGATTTCGTAAAGCCGATCGGCTGGGAGCGCGCGGGCTGGTGGGCCGAAACGCCGGTGGTCAAGATCGCGCGGCGCGTCACCGAAGTGATCGATACCAGCGAGTTGCCGACGATGGTCGGCGTGGCGATGCCGCAACCGCGCGGTCCCGGCGCGCTGATCGACTGGTCGCCCGAGAACCGCGCACCGCATCCGGAAGCGGTAGAGGTCTACAGCAACGCCGCGAGCGTCGAGCTCTTCCTCAACGGCCGCTCGCTGGGTAGCAAGCTGCGTCCCGCCGACGACAGCGCCCGCCGCTGGGACGTGGGCTTCGCGCCCGGCACGCTCCGCGCCGTGGCGCGCGACGCCGCGGGCAAGACGGTCGCGACCGACGAGTTGCGCACCGCCGGCGCCCCCGCCGCGATCCGCCTGACCGCCGAGGCCCCGACGATGGGCAGCGACTTCGACAGCATCGGGTTCGTCCGGGTCGAAGTTGTCGACGCCAAGGGCGTGGTGGTGCCGAGCGCGGCAAACCGCGTCCGCATCGCGGCCGAGGGGCCGGGAAAGCTCGTCGCCTATGACAATGGCTCACCGACCGAGCATACGCCGTTCGGAGCAGCCGAGCGGCCGGTGTTCGGCGGGCATGCGCTGGCGATGTTGCGCGGCACCGCTCCGGGCACCGTGCGAATCCGCGCGACCGCGCCGGGGCTCAAGGCAGGGACCGCGACAATGGTGACGCGGTGACGCTGCGCTTGCTCGTTGGGGCCGTCGTGGCGGCCTTGGCGGCGGTCGCGACGCCGCCGCTAGGCGCGCTCTCGCAGTCGGACGAGGCAGAGGCCGTGCCGGTGGTCGGGCCGAAGCCCTTCATCGCCTATTTCAGGCCGGCACCAGCCAAGGCGTTGTCGCGGACCGCGTGGGGCGCGGCCGAAGTCGGGCCGCGCGATATCCGCAACGGGCTCGAAGACGTCACGATGACCCGATGGAACTATTGGGACGGGCAGATCCTCAAGGGACCGGACCGCAAATACCGGATGTTCGCGAGCCGCTGGGATCAGGCGCTCGGCCACAAGGCTTGGGGCCTGTCAGAGGCGGTCTGGGCGATCAGTGAATCGCCGTTCGGTCCCTATCGCGACATGGGCCTTACCTGGCCGGGCGACGAAGCGGGCAAGGGGCATAACATCACTGCGCTGCGCCTGCCTGACGGCCGCTACGCGGTGGTAACCAGCGAGACCCGCAACGGCGACGTGTTTGTCTCGCCTTCGATCGACGGACCGTGGCGCAAGCTCGGCAGCATCATGGTCGATCAGAGCACGTTCACGTCGGTAAAGACCCCTGGCGACCTGCCCAATACTGCGCCGGCCAAGCCCTGGAAGGCATCCAACGTCAGCCTGACCGCTCGACCGGGCGGCGGGTTCGTCATCATTCAGCGCTCGGGCCAGATTCTCGTCAGTACCAGCAATATCCTCGGCCCTTACAAGGTGATGGGTGACAGCATCTATCGCGGGCTGCCGGGGCTGCCACAAAGGGACATGCGCGCGTATGAGGATCCGGTGATCTGGTTCAGCGGCGGCTGGTATCACGTGCTCGTCAACCATTGGCGCGAGCGTCGTGCCTATCACCTGATTTCGCGCGACGGCGTGACCGGTTGGCGCGTTCAGGGCATGGCCTATGAGCCCGGCGCCGATTTCATCCGCTATACCAATGGCGTCGTGAACCACTGGAACAAGCTCGAACGGCCAGGCGTGCTGATCGAGAACGGCCATGTCCGCGCGCTGACCTTCGCAGTGGTGGACACATCGAAGGAATCACAGATCGGCAGCAACGGCCATGGCAGCAAAGTCATCGTCGTTCCCTTCGATGGCGCCGCGATGGATCGGGATCTCGCGAAGGTAGACAGGGCGGCACCGCACTAGCCGGCAGGCTTCACGTCTCCACCCGCAACCCCATGACATGCTCGCCCTGCACGGGCGTACCGCTCACCTTCGTCACGTTCACTCGCCGCAGCGTCACGTCGCGCACGGGCAGTTCGGCCTGGCCCTTGATCTCGCATACGAACTTCGCCTCGGCGACCCGCACATCGCTGACGTGCAGCCCCGCGATCGGCGTCAGCCGACGGTCGTAGGTCGGGGTGAGCGTGCGCCACTGGTACAGCACGTCGGTATCGACGCTGAGCACCCCACCGGCGACTTCGGTCGCGCTGACGTTCGACAGGTGGATGTTGCGCACGAAGCCGCCGCGACGCTCGTTGGTCTTGACGAACAGGATGTTCTGGATCGTGCTCTTCGCGCCGGAGCCCGTCGCGTCGAAATGGCAATCGTCGACGAACACATTCTCGACGCCGCCCGATAGCTCGCTGCCGATCGCCATCAGCTGGTGGCCGTTCTTCACGCGGCAGTTGCGCATCACCACGTTGCGCGCCGGGGTGTTCAGCCGCCAACCGTCATGGTCGCGGCCCGACTTGACCGAGATCGCGTCGTCGCCCTGGTCGAACACGCAATGCTCGATCAGCACGTTCTGGCTCATCTCGGGATCAACCCCGTCATTGTTGTGGCCGTGCGCCTCGATCTGCACGCCGCGGATCACGACGTCGCGGCAGAGATAGGGATGGATCGTCCAAAACGGGCTGTTTTCGATGCGGATTCCCTCGACCAGCACGTGGCGGCAGCGATTGAACTGGAGGAAATGCGGGCGGAGATTGGCTTCCCCGTCGGTCATGTCGCGGCGGCCGACCGGCACGCCCTTCCGCGCCATCTGGTAGAGCGCGACCAGCGCGTCCATGTGCGGCTTGGGCCGCGCATACCAGATCGCCCAGGTGTCGAGCCGGGCGAGCAAGGTGCCCTGGCCGGTGATCGCGATATTCTCGCAATCATAGGCGTAGATCAGCGGCGAATAATTGAGGCACTCGATGCCTTCCCAGCTCGTCGGCACCGCGGGCAGATAGTCGGCGGGGTCGGGCGAGAAGGCGAGCGTCGCGCCCTTTTCGAGGTGCAGCTCGACATTGCTCCGCAAATGGATCGGCCCGGTCGCCCAGATCCCCGCCGGGATCACCACGCGTCCGCCGCCGGCGGCAGAGGCTGCAGCAATTGCATCGGCGATCGCGGCCTGGTTGGCGCGCTGGTCGTCGGGCTTTGCCCCCTGTTCGGTGATCGGGAAGCCGCGCACCGCGCCGAAATCGGGGATCGCGATCGCCGGCATGTCGAACGGCGCAGTGACACGGACACTCTGTTGGCGCACGCTCCCGGCCCGTGCCGGATATGCCGCAAGCAACGGCAGCGCGACCCCGCCCGCAAGGAGGTCGCGCCGCCCGAGCATCAGATATAGGTCCGCAGAAACTCGCCCAATGCGCAGATCGCAAGGCTCTGGCCATAGGGCATCGAGGTCAGGCGGATGTCCTTGTAGAATTGCAGCGTGTCGCCCATCGCAGTGCCGAAGCTGACCTGCTGGAGCTCCCCGGCCGCATCGATATTGGCGAGCACGCCCTTCACTGCCTTGATCCCGACCGCCTCATAGTGGCGCGGCAGATAGCCCTTCCGCACGCCCTTGAGAATGCCGTAGGCGAAGCCTGCGGTGGCGGAGGCTTCGAGGTACGACGTCGGATCGACGATCAGCGTGTGCCACAGCCCGGTCTCGGGATCCTGCGTCTCGGCGAGCGTCTTCACCTGTGCGGCGAGCGTGTCGATCAGGAAGGTGCGGAACGCGTCGCCCTCGGGAAGGTCGAGGATCTCGATGATCTCGGGGATCGCGATCGTCACCCAGCAATTGCCGCGCGCCCACAAAGCCTCGGCGAAATTGTGCCGCCCGTTGAAGTCCCAGCCGTGGAACCACAGGCCGGTCTTCTTGTCGAACAGGTATTTGATGTGGACGAGGAACTGGCGCTTGGCCTCCTCCACGTACTGCGGCCGATTGAGCAGCAGACCGATCTTGGCGAGCGGCAGCACCGACATCATCAGCGTGTCGTCCCACATCTCGCCGGGATTCTCGTCGTTATAGACGATGTGCTGGAAGCCGCCTTCCTCGGTCTTCGGCAGTCCGTCTTTGGCTATCAGCCATTCGCACCAGGTGTCCAGATAGGGGATGTAGCGCGGGTCCGGTTCCTGCTCGTAGAGATAGGCGAGCGTGATGAACGGCGCGACCGTGTTGATGTTCTTGGTCGGCGTGCCCTCTTCGAAGCGGTCCTCGAACCACTGCTTGATGATCGCCAGCGCCTTGTCGTCGCCGGTCTGCTCATAATAGCGCCACATGCCGAACAAGCCGACGCCGTGGGTCCATTCCCAGCCGGCCCAGCCCTTGGTGTCGATGATCCGGCCGTCTTCCAAATGGAGCAGGAACTCGCCGGTCTCGTCCTTGATGTTGACGAGATTGTCCATGAGCAGGTCGATTTTCGACGTGATCTCGCTGCGCGGGACGTCGTGGGTGAGGGCGGCCAATTAGAGTCTCCTGGTGGGGGTAGAGGTGCGAGTCACTGAGTGACTCCATAGTCCTTCGCCATGCTTTGGTAGAGGCGAATGAAAGTCGGATCGGCGTCGTAGCGCCCGCCATTGTCGCGCGGCTTGTGCGGCACAAGCGGGGCGGGGGCGGCACCGGGTGCCTCGGCGCCGTTGATGCCCTGCGAAAGCAGATTGGGCTTGGGTCCCTCGCCGGCGCTGACGCCGTCTTTGAGGAAGATCGCTTCCTGGTGCCGGGTCGGCTCCCAGATATAGCTGCCCCAGCCATTGGGGTGCGCGTGGACGAGGTCGTTGAGGTAGCGCTTCCGCGAGGAATATTCGATCGCGAAGAAGCCCTTGTCGGGATAGCGCTTGCTGAACTCGGCGAAGGTGCGCTGCCAATCGGCCTCGGCCTGCTGCTGGTAGCAGGAGAAGCCGAGTGCATCGAACTCCACGCCGCGCTCGATCAGGCTGTCGGTCCAGTGGCGGACGATCGGCCAGTGCCGGCCGAGATGGTTGTGGATCGCCAGCGGCACGCCCGGCAGTGTCTCGCGGGTCGCCGACACGCCCGCCTTGAGCAGCGCCGCGAACCTATCGTACCCGCCCGCGCCGGTGACCTTCATATGGACTTCGTCGGTCTGCGGATTGCCGGTCGGGATGGTCAGCGGCACGCGGCCCTCGGGCCAGAGCATCCCGAACGTGGTCTCGTTGCCGAGGATCGCTAGATCGGGCGCCGCGCCGGCTTTCTTGAGCGCGGCCCAGGTATCGGCGGTGTATCGTTCGACCGTGTCGACCAGCGTTGCGAAGGGCAGGTCGGCCCAGGCGGCGGGCTTGTTCTGGTGCTGCGGATCGGCCCAGGTGTCCGAATAATGCAGCGTCGTCGAAAGGTGGAAACCGGCGCGTTTGATCCGCAGCGAGAAGTCGGTGATCTGCTCCAGGCTGCACCACGGGCCGCCGGGCTTGCCCTTCGAATAGCCCTTGGCCGGATCGACGAACAGCCGCAGCTTGAGCGCGTTGAACCCGGCTTCGCGGAAGATCGCGAGCGGATCCTTCTTCACGCCATCCAGATAATAGGTCGCCCCGATGAACTCGTCCTCGGGAACCCAAGAAATGTCGGCGCCGATCAGATAGGACCAAGGCCGCCCGCCCGACTTTGCCCGTGCGGGCGCGGCGAGGCCGGCCACGCCCAGCGCGCCCGCGCCGATCGTCTGGCGGCGCGTGAGCCTCACTTGAGCTGCTCCGGCGTCGTCGGCGCTGCGACCATCCGCACCGGCAATCCGCCCTTCACGTTGCGAAGCGTGACCAGCTTCACCTCTTCCAGCGCATTCCCGGGGGCACCGTCCGACGTCACTGCGAGCGCGATGCTGTTGCGGCCGCGATGGTTGAGGATGCCCTCGGGGATCGGGAAGACGCGCTGCGGGCCGACATGCGCGATGAACTGGCCCATGTTCCAGCCATTGACGAAGATCAGCACCCGATAGGCCACCGGCGAGCGCGGCTTGGTGGTGTCGCCGAAGGCGAGTCCGATCGTCGCGTCCTGGCCCTTGGGCACGGCGAGATCGACGCTGGTGCGATACCAGCTGGTGCCTTGCGCCGCCCGCGCCGCGGGGACGGTGGCGGTCTTCCAGCCGCGATCGTTGAAGCCGGGCAGGTACCAGCCGCGGCGCTCGCCATCGAGCCCGCCATTATTGGGCACGCCACGCACCGGATCGAACAGGTCTTCGCTGCGCCCGTTGATCTTCCATGCGATCGGCACTGCGAAGCTCGCGCCGGCGACCGGTTCGATCGAAGCTGAGACGAGCCCGCGCGCTTCCTTGTGGAAATCGTCGGCGTCGAGATCCCAGTTATGGCCGTTATTGCGGACCATCACCGACAGGACATGCTCGCCAGGCGCGCGCGCGGCGTCGGGCAGTGTGAAGCCGGGCGCGCCGGTGGTGATCGGGCGGGGCAGTCCGGCGGGAATCTCATCCTGCCCGATCAGCTTGCCGTCGAGGAACACCTGGACCAGCCCTGCGCCGCCGGCGCCGTAATGGAGCTTGAGCCGCTCGGCATCGGGTGTCCCGGTGAAGCGCCCGCGATACCAGACGTCGCCTTCGTGGAAGCCGTATGCGTCCATCAGCATGTTGGGCTGGCCGTCGGCGCGCGCAGTGATGCTGGCATACGCGCGGTTGTCGATCTTCGCCCAGTCGCGGTCGTTATAGTCGGGCGCTGCTTCGGGCGAACCCCCGGCGACGCGCCAGTCGGTGAGCGCGGGGAGAGCGAAGTCCACTGGCGCGGCGAGCGGGGCGGTAGCGGTGACACTGCCCGAATGGGTGCGCGTGGTCGCCACCTTGGTGCCGTTCCATGTCGCGCTGCGAACGCTCGAGGGTGCCCAGATCTCGAGCGGGCTGGCCTCGCGCGTGTCGCCGGTGAGGGCCAGCACGCCATTCGTCACCTTGGCACTGCGGATCAAGGCCGGGCCGCGGACCAGCACGTCGTCGGTACGCCAGAATTTGGCGCCTTCGGCTTCGTCGCCGATCAGCAGCAGCAGATCGGGCCGGCCGCCGCCGCTAATCCGCACGCGGGTAAGGCCGCGATGCGCGTAGCGCAGCTTGAGGTCGCCCTTCGTGTCGAAGGCCGATGTCGCGCCGCCTTCGAGGACGGTGACCTTGGGCTCGCTGGCGTAGCGCAGCACCGTCTCGCCGGCCTCGCCGGTGCGGCCGTAGATCAGCGCGACATCGCGATTGTCCTGCTTGAGGATCGTCTGCAGCTCGGACGTCGAGTAGACGAGGCGTTGCCCGCCGAGGTTCACGCCCGCGACCAGCCATTTGGCATCGAACCCGTCGAGCTGGAGCGGTAGCGTGTAGCGCCCGTCGGGCAAATCGGCCGTGACGGTGAAGCGATCGCTGGTCTGGCCGTTCGAGGGCTTGTGCGTGACGAGCAGGAAGCGCGCATCGGTCTCGGGCGACTTGTTGTGATAGACTTGGATACGGTCCGACGAGATTTCGGGCTTGCCTGCCGGGATCATCCCCGCGAGATCGGGCACCGCAGCGATCAGCCCGCCGAGCTGCTTGAGCTCCTCGGCCTTTGGGCGGACCTCCCGCGCCTCGGACAGCGCCGAGCCGTAGTCATAGCTCGTGAACACCACGGGCGCGGGGAGCCAGCCCCAACTCGTCCCGCCAAAGCCCATGTAGAAGCTCTGGATCTGGATACCGTTGGCGAGATTGGTGCCGTAGAACACGCGCTGGAAGCGCTTGCCGCGCTGGATCGCGTTGCACTCGTATCCCCCGTTCGAGCCCCAATAGTCGAACCAGCCGCCGCCGAACTCCGCCAGGAAGCCCGGCGTGTTGGGCGAGGCGGAGGCGCCGCCCTTGGCGCCGCCCGGGCCATAATAACCCCAGTCGGGCGCCGCGCTGCCGCGGGTAGGCTGCCCCGTGACGGTGCAGGTGCCGCCGGGATAGCCGTCGAACGCGTACATGTCGTTGGGGCCGGGCACGGTCTTCTCGACCTTGCTGTCCTCGGGCACCCAATAGCCGTTGCGGCCCTGGTCGTTGTGGAAGATCGGCACGGTGATGCCGTCCGCCCGCGCCTTGGCGTACAGGTGATCCATGTAGCGGCGCTGGGCAGGCGTGGTCAGCGCCAGTTCGTTCTCGATCTGGTGCAGGATCACGGTGCCGCGATTGCCCTTGCCGTCGCCGTTGATCTGATGGCGCGCGATGATTGCGTTGATCCGGGTCAGCCATTCGTCGGAGGCGGCGAGATACTCGGGATCGTCGGTGCGCGCGCGGCCGCGCTGGTTGACCAGCCAGCCGGGGAAGCCGCCGCGGGTGAGCTCGGCATTCACATAAGGGCCGGCGCGGGTCATCACCCACAGCCCTTCTTCCTCGGCCATCGTCAGCAGGCGATCGATGTCGCGGATGCCGCTGAAATCGTAGACGCCCTTTTTCGGGCTGTGAAAGCCCCAGTCGAAATAGAGCGCGACGGTGTTGAACCCGCTCGCCTTCATCTTCTGGAGCACGTCCCGCCACAGATCGGGCGAAGGCAGGCGGAAGGCGTGCATCTCGCTCGACCACACCACCAGCCGCTTGCCGTCGATCATCAGCGACCGCGCGTCGTAGGAGACCCGGCCGAAGCTCTTGACCGGCGCGTTGAAGTTGGCGGTCTGGCGGGCTTCCTGCGCGGTGGCGGGGAGGGCGAGCAGCGCCGAAGCGGCGAGGAGGGCCGTGCGAATCATGCGAGGTGGAACACCGGCTTGAGGGGCCATTCCTTCGGCTTGTTGCCAGGTTCGACTTCCATCAGCGGCGCCATATGGTCCCACCATTTCTGCATGACCGGATGTCCCGGAAGCGCCTCGCGATTGTTGTCGTCGGTCAGCTTGAGCACCGCGAACAGCGACAGCGTCTCCTCGTCGAGGAAGATCGAATAGTCGCGGATGCCGCTGTCATGGAGCAGCGTGGCGAGCTCGGGCCAGATCGCGTCATGGCGCGCCTTGTATTCGTCGATGACGCCGGGCTTCAGCTGCATCCGGAATGCGTGGGTGGTGGTCATGCCCTCTCCTGAAGCCCATTATGTGGGATCGTAATGCAACATTTGGATAGTCTAAGTGGGTCCCGGCGTCAAACCTCGCGCGGCCAATATTGCACGTCCTCAGCGCGGGCATGGGCATTGTCGAGCAGCACGGGCGGGCGACGATCGCCCGCTTCGCGCGCCAGCCGCAGCGTCTTCACTTCGAGACCGGTCACATGGCGGGCCCACAAGCCCCAGGCGGGGGTGGGGCCGAACATACTCGGCTCGGGATAGGCATCGGCCAGTTCGGGCGGGTGCGGGGGGATTTCGTCGAGGCCGCCGCGGAATGCCAAGTCGATGTCGCGGAGCTGGACGCACTCGATTGGGTGGTCGGGCAAGCCGGCAAGGATCGCGGCGAAGCGCGGGTCGATGCCCGTCGCGGTGAGCCCGCGCACTTCGACGTTCCGCATCGCCCCTGGCCGGGTACCCTCGGGGCCGCGCAGCCGCGCGCCGAGCCGGAGAAACAGCGGCGCGGTGGTCACCTCTTCCATCGCGATATTCTCGGCAAGCACGTCCTCGATCGTGCCGCCGTCGACGGTCTCGAGCGCGAGCCCGCGGCTGCGCTCGAAGCGGCAATTGGCGATGCGGATGCGGCGGAAGTCGCCATTGCTCTCGGTGCCGATCTTGATTCGCCCGGTGACGCGGTCGCGGTCGGGCGAGAGTTCCTGGGTACGCTGGTGGGTGCCGTCGAGCATCGTACCGAGGTCGAAGCCGCTGACGGTGCAGTCGCGGATCGCGATGTCTTCGCAGTTGGACCGTTTGCCGAGGCCGAGCGACGTCTTGAGCACGATTGCGTCGTCATTGGGGGTGTTGACCCGGCAGCGCTCGACGCGGGCGTTGCGAACGCAATCGAGGTCGAGCCCGTCGCGATTGGTGTCTATGGCGAGATCGCTGATATCGAGCCCGTCGACTTCGCTGGCAAGCAGTGCGAAATGGCCGCCCTTGAAGATCGTGAAGCCGTCGAGCTTCACTCGCTTGCAATGTGCCAGCGCGATCGCCTTGTTGCCCATGCCCCGCATCGCTTCGGTCGACCGCTCGAGCTTGCCGATATCCGCCGCCGGCATCGCCGCCATCGACAGCGGCCGTTCGCCGGCTTGCTTGCTCCAAGGCGTGCCGGGGCCGTTGCGGGTGAGCCCGCGCCCGTCGATCCGGCCCTTGCCGATGACCGCGACGTCCTCGGCATGCTCGGCCCAGATCAGGCTGTTGTGCCAGTGGCTGTGGCCGAAATCCTGGTAGAGCTGCGGTCCACGCTCCTCGGGAAGGTCATAGGCGCCGAGTGGTCCCCTTTCGGCAGCGATGAGGGTGGCGCCGTCTTCGATCACCAGCGTGACGCGGCTCTTCAGGCGGAGCGAGAAGCTGAGATAGCTGCCCGGCGGCAGGAGGACGAGACCGCCGCCGGCCTTCTCGGCGGCGAGGATCGCAGCGTTGATCGCGGGGCTGTCGAGTGCGACGCCGTCGCCGCGCGCGCCGTGGTCGCGGACGTCGAAGACGTGACCGGTACGCATGCTAAACCGTCATCCCGGCGAACGCCGGTATTTCAGGCGGTCGAGTGCACGGCCTGGGCCACGCGATCCGGCGTTCGCCAGGATGACGGAAGGAGCGCGCATCAATTCCCCGCCGGCCGCGCATTGCTGCGCTGGAGGCTCGGCGCGATCGCCGTTTCGGCAAGGTTCGGACGCGCGGCATCGAAGCTGCGCATTCCCGGCTTGAGGTGCGCCGCGAGCGCAGGCACCTGCGTGGCAACCCCGCTCGCCACCGCACGGGCGAGCAGCCAGGCACCGGCATTGTTGTGGTGCGTGGCGTCCTTGCCGTCGGCGCCGAACAGGCTCGGCGCCTTGTCCGGGCCGAGCGCCTCGTAGAGCGCGATCGTCTGCGGCTGGAGGTCGACCAGCGCGATATTGTCCTCGCGCGCCACCTTCCGCATCGCCTCGGCATAATCGAGCAGACTGGGGCGGATGCGGCCATTCTCGAAATTGCGCCGCTCGGGCGAAGTGACCAGCACCGGGGTGGCGCCGCGCCGCTTCGCCTCGGCGATATAGGCGCGCAGATAGGCGGGATAGGTCAGGTCCGCATCGACATAGGTCTGCGGCCACTGCTTCTTCTGGTCGTTATGGCCGAACTGGATGAACAGGAAGTCGCCCTGCTTCATTCCCTGCAGCACCTTGTCGAAGCGCAGCCCGGTGAGGAAGGACTTGAGCGTCTCGCCCGATTCGGCGTGGTTCGCCACCGCGATGCCGCCATCGAACATCGCGGTGAACATCTGGCCCCAGCTTGCGCCGGGCTCGGCGCGGTTGTCGGTGACGGTCGAATCGCCGGTGAGGTAGGCGGTCGGGACGTCGACTGGTTCGATGTCGATCGAGGCGACGCGCGGATCCCCGAGGAATTCGAGCGTGAGCTTGTCGTCCCAATTCTGCGTGGCGATCTCGCGGTCGAACAGTCGGACCGCATTGCCGCCGGGGGCATTCTTCTCGGGCGGGGCCAGCGCGGGGCCGTGCACATTCACGACGAAGCTCGCGGTGACGTATTGGCCGGGCTTGGTCGCGATGTCGCGCAGCATCAGGCGGCGCTGCTCGGCCTTGACCGTGACGCGGCCGCTCACGCGGATGGTGACCTTGTAATTGCCCTCGGGCACCGCCGCCGAGAACAGGAATTCCTTGCCCCGGCGATCGGGCTCATAGCCGTAGCCACCCGCCTCGTACGGCTTGTCCGCAGCTACCACGACTCGGCCGGTGGCGCGCTTGGGCGGCTCGAGATCGAAGCGCAATATGGGGCCGGTCGTCGCCATCAGCATCGCCGCGAGCAGCATCGTTTCACTTCGCTCCCAGGAAATACGATGTGTGCGGCGGCTGGTTGTACGCCGTATTCTGCCACGCCACGCCGAGGCGATAGACCGGATCGTGCATCAGGGTCACGATACGCTCCTCGGTAGGGAAGGGCGTGGCGTAGATGCGCAACTCGGTGCTGTCGGCATTCGGCACCACCAGTTCCTCGCGCCAGTCGCCGAGAATGTCCGCCGAGAGCGACGGGTTTGCCTTGGTCCCGTTGTTCGAGACCACGCCGGCGGGATCGAGCAGCACCGTCTCGGTGCCGGTGGTCCAATTCCACTTGCCGATCTTCTTGCCGTCGAGCAGTTCGCGCAGGCGATCGCCGTCCCACCAGATCGCGAAGTTCGCCGCGCGCGGGTGCCCGCCGGGAATGACATTGCCCTTGGCATCATAGAGGTCGGGCGAGTTGCTCGCCCAGGCCTCGGCGCCGGGGTGGCGCGGATCGATGTCGATTGCGATGCCGCGACCGGTGTCCTTGTCGGCGGGTGTCGACCACAGGATCGCGCCGGTTTTGGCGTCGAGCATCGCCGCGCCGCGATTGCCGCTCATCCGCATATTCTCGTGCACGCCGAACTTTTCGAGCCCCGGCCGGGTCGGATCGAGGTCGGAGAGGTGCATCGCATCGCCATGGCCGAGCCCGGAGGACCACAGCCCCTTGCCGTTGTCGTCGATCACCATCGATCCGTAGAATACTTCGTCGCGGCCATCGCCATCGACATCGGCGACCGAGAGCTGGTGGTTGCCCTGGCCGCCGAACGTCTCGTTGCCTGGGGTGGCGCTGTCGAACAGCCAGCGCCGGGTCAGCTTGCCGTTCCGATAATCCCATGCCGCGACGGTCGAGCGCGCATAATAGCCGCGACCGAACACCAGGCTCGGCTTGCGGCCGTCGAGATAGGCGACGCCGGCGAGATAGCGCTCGGAGCGATTGCCGTATCCGTCGCCCCAGGTCGCCTTCATCTGTTCGTAGGTCGGGTTGTCGCCGCTCGGGTCGCGCGACGGGGCATAGGGGGCGGAGGCGAGCGCGCGGCCGGTCCGGCCGTCGAACACGGTCAGGTATTCGGGGCCCTTTAGGATTCGGCCCTTGAGCTCGGACACCTTCTTGCCGTCGGGCAGTATCTTCGCGCCGGTACGGTCGTCGATATCGACTTCGCCCTCGCTGCTGGTCCAGCGGGCGTTCGGATCGCCGAGCACGCGGTTCGTGCCGTCGATCGTGCCGTCGGCGGTCTTCATCGCGATCTCGGCGTGGCCGTCGCCGTCGAGGTCGTAAACCATGAACTGGGTGTAGTGCGCACCCGAGCGGATGTTAGGCCCCAGGTTGATCCGCCACAGCTTCTTGCCTTCGAGCGTGTAGGCGTCGAGCAAGGTCTCGCCGGTATAGCCAGAGAACGCATTATCCTTGGCGATCGTCGGATACCATTTGACGATGAGTTCATAGCGCCCGTCGCCGTCGAGGTCGCCGACCGAGGCATCGTTGGCTGTATAGCTGTATTCCTCGCCATCCGGGGTGCGGCCACCGGCGGGCTTGTCGAGCGGGATGGGGAGGTAGCCGTTGGCCCAGGCAGCGACGCCGGCGCCGCGCGCGGACAGAGCGTAACGCGAAGTCGCGGTGCCGCTCTTGTCGAGGAAGCTGGTCGCCTGGTTGCCGGCGATCTTCGCGATCGGCTTGCCGTCGCGGTAGAGGGTGAAGCGTGCACCCTTGCGGTCGGTGCCGAGCAGCCGCCACGAGACATGGTTGCCGCCGCCGACCGCGGGCACCGCGACCAGCGCGCGATCGAGCCGCTCGACCTGGCGCCCCGTCACGATAGGGACCGCCTGCGCCGGGATCGCCGACGCGATGATGAGTGCCGCGAGCATGAATCTCTCCCCGATTGCTTTTGCCCGACGCTGCGCCGGGTAGGCGGCGAAGTCAATATCGTCCCAGCAATTGGCACGGTGATTTACATTTCGGGAGCATTACCGCTCGGCGCAAACGGAAAACGGGCCGCGGTCTCGCGACCGCAACCCGTTTCCCCTTTATCCGGATGCTTCAGAACTGCGCGTTGATGCCGAAGGTGAAGGTGCGGCCGATGCGGGTCTGGAACAGCGTGTCCTGGCGGACGCTGTCGATATACAGCGTGTTGCGCGCATCGGTGAGGTTCTGCGCCTCGAGGATCAGCTTGAAATTGTCGGTTAGCTTGTACGATGCCGAGGCGTCCACGAACGTGTTCGGCTGGTTTGCACGGATATCACTGCCGTTCGCCGCGATGATCGCACGGGTGTAGCGGTCGCGATAGGTGGCTGTTCCACGGATGCTGAAGCGATCATCCTCGTAATAGAGCGTGCCGCTTGCCGAGTTTTTCGAAAGGTCGATCAGATCCGAGGTGAAGATCGTATTGGTGCCGGTGATGTAGTCGATCTTGGAGGTAACCCGGGTGTAGCTGCCCAGCGCACCGAAGTGTGAAAGGAACCCCGGCAGGAAATCGAACTGGATCTGGGCATTGACCTCGAATCCCTTCAGCGGGCCGCCGGGGGTATTCAGCGGACGCCGGACCGTGAAAATATCGGTCGGAATGGTGTTGGTGCCGGCGAGCAACGCATCGGGAAGCCCCAACTGGTTGAACGGGATATTTGCCGTGGCGTTCTGGATATAGGTTTCGATGTCCTTGTAGAAATACGCCACCGAGAGCAGCGACCCGGGCTTGAAATACCATTCCAGCGCCAGATCGAGCGTGTTGGCGCGGATGGGGTTCAGGAACGGGTTGTTCGTGCTCGCATTGCGGGTCGTTGCGGTGATCGTCGGCGACCCCGGTATCATCACGCCCAGCTCGGGTCGCGAGATGACGCGTGCCATCGAGGCGCGGACCAGCAGGTCGGGAGTGATCTCACCGACCACGTTCACCGATGGCAGGAAGTCCTCATAGTCGCGATCGACGACGTTGGCCGTGGCGGTGACGCCGGTCGGGCTGGTGGCCAGCGAACGGCTCAGGAAGCCGACCGCGCGCATGTCTGTCTTGACATAGCGCACGCCTGCATCGCCACGCAGCGTGAAGGGCAACGTCTCGGAGGTGTCGAAATTGACCATCAGATAGCCGCTCTTGATCCGCTCGCGGATCCGCGACGTGCCGACGCCGCACGAGGCGTCGATGCAGAAGTCGAACCCGTTAGGGAAGTTGAACGCCGCGCGCCACTTGACTGGATCGACTGCGACCCAGCTCGCCGGCGCCCCCGTGCCGAAGATGTCATCGACGCCGGTGATCTGGCGCGTGATGCTGGAAAGGCTGGTGCCGGCGGGCAGCGCGCGCGTGACGTTCTGGCCGGTATATTGGGTGGCGCCGCGCGCGCTATAGTCGCTCTCGCGGAACTGGCCGCCCACCTTGACCGTGAAGCCTGGCGTGACGTCCCACCTGGTGTTGAGCTCGAAGGTCTTGTTCTTGGTCTCGTTGCGCGAAGGCTTGCCCTGGGTGCTGAACCCGCCGAGGAACGTCACGCCGCCATCGGGGCTGGGCGCATAAGCGAAGTTGGCGGGGTTCGCCACGTCGATGCCGAAGCCGATCACGGGATTATAGCCGCCACCCCGGAAATCGATCGTCACGCCGTCCGCGTCGATCGCGTCGATGAACGTCTGCAGGCGTTCCTTGCCGTCCCATAGCGAGTTCGAAATGCCGGCCAGCGCGGTGACTTCGAAGCTGTCGGAGAAACGGTGGCGGAAGTTGAAATTGGCCTGCTTGAAGGTCGACACGAAGGTATCGACCAGGCCCTCCGAGCGGATGTCGACGCCGTCGAACAGGCCATAGACCAGCGAGCCGTTCTGATCGAACTCGATGTCGCGCACCGATACCATTGGCTGGCCGTTATTGTTGATGTTGCGCGCGAACGAGAGCAGCGCGATGTAATTGTCGCGGCGCTCGACGTTGAGGCGCGAATAGAGGCCGTCGATCGAGATGTCGGTATTCTCGGTCGGCTTCCACTGGATCGTGGCGGTGCCGCCCAGGCGTTCGGTATCCTGCTCCGAGTTCACATAGCGCGGGATGCGGGGGAAGAACGCGCCGCTGCCCGGCGTGGCGGCCGCGGCGGCGCTGAAGTTGCTGCGCAGCGCCATGATCGTGTTGTACGCTGCGATCGTGCCGGTGCGCGGGTTGCCCGTGCTGCACATGGTCGCAGAGGCACCACGGCCGGCATAGGTCACAGGCGACGGGCTTATCGGGGTGTAGCCGATCGGCGTGCAGAAAGGCTGCGCGGCGGCGCCGGTGCCCAACTGGTTGCCGCCCAGCGTCGAGGACAGGATGTCCACCGCCGAATAGCCCGCCTCCCGCAGGTGACGTTTCTGATAGGCGCCCGAGAGCAGCACGCCGAACGTGCCGTCGGCGAACTGCTTCGAGATTATCGCCGAGGCGCGCGGATCGAGCTTCTTGCTGACCTGGTTGTAGACACCCCGGGCGGTCGCGCTCAGCACGAAGTCCTTGTCGTAATCGAGCGGGTGCGGCGCCTTGAGATCGACGGTGGCGCCGAGCGAGCCTTCCTCGACATCGGCCGAGGGCGTCTTGCGCACCGCCAGCGACGAGAAGATCTCGGTGGGGAAGGCATTGAAGTCGAAGCTGCGGCCCGAATTGCCGGCACCATAGATGTCCGACGATCCGGTCTGCGACGTACCTTCCATGCCGTTGATGCGGACGCGGGTGAAGCCCGCGCCGAGGCCGCGCACCGAGATGTTGCGGCCTTCGCCGCCGTCGCCGCGCGACAATGCCACGCCGGGGACGCGCTGCATCGATTCGGCCAGGTTCGAGTCGGGGAACTTGCCGATGTCCTCGGCGACGATCGCATCGACCGCAGCGGTCTCCTCGCGCTTCTGGTTGAGCGCGGTGGCGAGCGAGGCGCGGAAGCCCTGGACGACGATTTCGGTTTCTTCACCGGGCGCCTGCGCGGCAGGATCGGCGGGGGCGTCCTGCGCCATTGCCACCGGTGTCCACGCCAGCGCCAAAGCGAGCGCGCCGGTCGAGATGCCGGCGTTGCGGGCACGCGGATACGTGAAAGCCTTCATGCTATTCCCCTCCTCTGATCGACCTCCCGCCGCGCGTTGTGCGCTGACGAGTCTCATTTCTTGTTCTTATTTCCCAATATCTATGACGTAACTGAAACGTTCCGCCAATCCCCCCATTTCGGGTTTGCGGGGCGATGTGGAGTTTCGGTCACACCCCAGACACAAGGCGTCTGATTGCGTTGCCCCTATGATACCGGTGTCAATTTAATTCGACAAGATTGTTCTTGCCCTCCGGTGTCAGTGGCAGGCGGCGCTGCCTAGCGGTTTGGTGCGGATCAGGTCGGGGCGATCGGCAAGCACTTGCTCGGCCACCGGGATCTTGAGCCCCTTGAGTTCCTGTGCGACCAGATTGGCCATCGCCCGGGCGCCGAGCTCGCTGAAATGGGTATCGTCGGCGATGCCGTTCGGATAGGCGGCGATCTTGTCGGCGGGGGTATAGTGGAGGAAGTACTTCTTCGATCCCGCCTCGCCGGCCTGGCTGACCAGATCGAGCGACCGCGCCTCGAGGTCGATCAGCGGGGTGTTGGTCGTGACCACCAACTCGCGCATCACGCCTGAATAGGCGGCGAAATCGGCCTTGGCGCGGGCGCCGTCGAACGAGCGGCGGGCAGGGGGCGTGACCAAGACGGGCACCAGCCCTCGGCCACGGGCTTCCCAGATCATCCGGATGAGGCTGTCGCGATACAGCGTCGCGGCGGGAGCATACCGCTCGGGGCGCGAGACGCTGGCGTCGTTATGCGCGAACTGGATGAGTACAGTGTCGCCCGGCTTCGACTCGGCGATCAATGCGTCCCATCTGCCTTCGGAAATGAAGGTGCGGGTGCTGCGTCCGCCGACCGCGCGGTTGACCACCTCGACGCCCGGCTGAAGTCCGCATTTGAGCATCATCCCCCAGCCGAGCTGGGGATATTTGTCGATGCCATAGTTGGCCGCGGTCGAGTCGCTGGCGATCAGGATGCGCTGCTGCGCGTTGGCCGGCAACGCGGTGGCGAGCAGCACGACGCCGGCGGCGAGCAGTGCCCTCATTGCAGGTTCACGAACGCGCCGCCATCGACGAGCAGCGCCGCGCCGGTAACATAGGCCGCCATGTCCGAGGCGAGGAAGACGATCGGGCCAGCAAGATCCTCGGCCTGGCCGAGGCGGCCGAGCGGGATGCGGGCCTCCATGTATTTGCGCTTCTCGACGTCGGCGAGGTCTTCCTTGTTGATCTCGGTGAGGATCGTGCCCGGAAGAACCGAATTGCAGCGGATCTTGTGCTTGCCGAGCGCGATCGCAGTCGACTGCATCAACGAGTGGAGCCCGGCCTTGGTCGGCGTGTAGTGCGTCTGGTATTCGCCGCCGACGAGCGCCGAGATCGACGAGACCGCGATCAGCGCGCCGCCATGCCCCTGCTTTACCATCTGGTTGGCGGCCGCCTGGCACATGAAATAGCCGCCGAGCAGATTGACCTGCATCGTGCGCTGGACGGTCTCGACCGGCATGTCGAGGAACGAATGGAATGGACAGATCCCGGCGTTCGAGACCATCACGTCGACCTTGCCGAACGCCTCGACCGCCTTGGTGACGAACTCGGTCGCGGTCTCGGGCGCGGCGACGTCGCCTTTCACTGCGAGCCCACGCTGGCCGGCCGCCTCGATCTCGGCGACGCACGCCGCGGCGTCGTCGTCGCGGCTGTGATAGTTGATCACCACGTCGGCGCCGGCCTGGGCGACGCCCACTGCCGCCGCGCGTCCGATGCCCGTCGATGCGCCCGTGACGAGCACGGTCTTGCCTGCCAACAACTTCACTTGTCTCTCCTGGTCTATCTGCGCGCGCGCCGCGGTGGTCGCACGTCGGGGCTCCAGCCCAGATCGGTGCTGATCCGCTGCGCGGTCTCGCGGACTTCGGCGCTCAGCGTCTCCATCCGCTCGTCGTCCATATATTGCGCGGCGCTCGAGACGCTGATCGCCGCGACGATCTTGCCGGAGACGTCGCGCACCGGGGCGGCGACGCAGCGGATCTGGTCCTCATTCTCTTCCAGGTCATAGGCATGGCCCGCCTCGGCATAGCCACGCATCCGATCGAACCAGATTTCGCGATCGGCACGGGGCGCGCCATGTGCCTGGTCGGCGTCGAACAGTCGGGTCCATTCGGCTTCGCTGCCATCGACAAGCAGCGCCTTGCCCAGGCCGGTCGACGTGAGCGGCTGGCGATCGCCGATTCGGCTCGAAATCTCGACGCGGCGGCGGCCGGGGATCTTGTCGAGATAGAGCGCGAGGTCGCCGTCCATCCGGCCGAGATGCACCGTGTCCTCCGAGGCGGCGGCGAGTTCTTCCATGCGCGGGCGCGCGATCTGGACGATGTCGGCCTGGCTTTGCGCCAAGAAACCCAGCTGGATTAGCTTGGGGCCGAGCTGATAGCCGTCGCGGGGCAGATAGGTGAGAAAGCCGCGATCGATCAACGCATTGGCGAGGCGGTGCGTAGTCGAGCGGGTGAGGCTCATCCGCGCCGAGAGTTCGGCGAGCTTGATCGGGCCGTCGATCACCTTGTCGAGCATGTCGAGCCCGCGGATCAGCGTCTGGCTGCCCTGCACCTTGGGCCCCGCCTTCTTCTCGGCCGGTTCCGATTCAGCGTTTGACGTGTCGCGTCTCATCACGTAACATCCTATCCCATAAAGTGAGAAAGTAAAGCATCAGGAGGGGTGCAAGGCGGCGGGGCATTTCGGCACCCGCCACACCCATTCAGTCAGGCATCGCGTGGCGGCGTATCACATGATGGTATGCGTTGCGCGTGATTTTTCACATTCTCAGGCGCCGTGCCCAGATGTGGCACAGTTGCCATAGAAGGGACCAGAAGACGTGGCGGCAGCCGGCCTTTCGAAGATCAAGCATGTCCGAGCCTTCACCGTCCGCGGCGGCGGTGCCGATTATCACGACCAGGGCGAAGGTCATTGGATCGACAATCACATCGCCACGCCGATGGCGCGCTATCCCGAATATCGCCAGTCGCGGCAGAGCTTCGGGATCAACGTGCTCGGCACGCTAATCGTCGAGATCGAGGCCGAGGACGGCACGATCGGCTTCGCGGTGACCACCGGCGGCGAGCCGGCCGCCTTCATCGTCGAGAAGCATCTCGCGCGCTTCCTCGAAGGGCGTGACCCGCGCGAGGTCGAGAAGATCTGGGACCAGATGTATTTCTCGACGCAATATTATGGCCGCAAGGGCCTGGTCGTGAACGCCATCTCGGGCGTCGACCTGGCGTTGTGGGACCTGCTGGGCAAGCTGCGCGGCGAGCCGGTGTACCAGATGCTGGGCGGCGCAGTGCGCGACGAGCTGCAATTCTACGCCACCGGCGCACGACCCGACGTTGCCAAGGAGCTCGGCTTTATCGGCGGCAAGCTGCCGCTGCATCATGGCCCGGCCGAAGGTCTGGAAGGGCTGCATAAGAACATCGCCGAATTGGCCGACATGCGTTCCAAAGTCGGCGACGATTTCTGGCTGATGCTCGATTGCTGGATGAGCCTCGACCTCGACTATGCCACCCGCCTGGCGCACCGCGCGTACGAGGAGTGCGGGCTCAAGTGGATCGAGGAGGCGCTGAGCCCCGACGATTACTGGGCCTACGCCGCGCTCAAGAAGAATGCGCCCAAGGGGCTGCTGGTCACCACCGGCGAGCATGAGGCGACGCGTTGGGGCTTCCGCATGCTGATGGACATGGACTGCTGCGACATCATCCAGCCCGATGTGGGCTGGTGCGGCGGCGTCACCGAACTGATCAAGATCGCCAATTATGCCGACAGCAAGGGCGTGCTGATGATCCCGCACGGCTCGAGCGTGTACAGCTACCACTTCGTCATCACCCGGCATAACTCGCCCTTCGCCGAGTTCCTGATGATGCATCCCGGGCCGACCGAGGTCGTGCCGATGTTCCACCCGCAATTGATTGGCGAGCCGGTGCCCCAGAACGGGCGCCTGCACGTGAGCGCGCTCGACAAGCCCGGCTTCGGGGTCGAGCTCAATCGCGACCTGCCGATGCACCGCCCCTACACGCATTGAGAGCGAGAGACCCCAGATGAAACTCTGCCGATTTGGACCTGCCGGTAGCGAGAAGCCCGGCCTGATCGATGCCGACGGCGCGATCCGCGACTTGTCCGGCGTGATCTCCGATGTGGGCCCCGCCGAGCTTTCGGCGGAGAGCCTCGCCAAGCTCGCCGCGATCGATCCGGCTTCGCTCCCCAAGGTCGAAGGCAATCCGCGCTATGGCGCCTGCGTCACCGGCACGCGCCAGTTCGTTGCGATCGGCCTGAACTTCGTCGATCACGCGCATGAATCGAACCTGCCGATCCCCGAGGAGCCGGTGGTGTTCCAGAAGTGGGTGAGCTGCATCCAGGGGCCGAATGATCCGGTGACGATCCCCAAGGATTCGAAGAAGACCGATTGGGAAGTCGAGCTCGGCATCGTCATCGGCACTGCGGCGAACAACCTGTCGGAAGCCGACGCGCTCAACCATGTCGCCGGCTATTGCGTGATCAACGACGTGTCCGAGCGCCACTGGCAGACCGAGCGCGGCATGACCTGGGACAAGGGCAAGGGCTTCCCGACCTTCGGTCCCATCGGCCCGTGGATGGTTACCAAGGATGAAGTAGGCGACGTCCAGGACCTGTCGATGTGGCTGTCGGTCAACGGCAGACGCGTCCAGGACGGCAATACCAAGACGATGATCTTCAACGTCCAGCAGATCGTAGCGTACCTCTCGCAGATCATGACGCTGCTGCCCGGTGACGTGATCACTACCGGCACGCCTCCCGGCGTCGGCCTCGGCCAGAAGCCCGAGCCCTGGTATCTCAAGGCCGGCGACGTCGTCGAACTCGGCATCGAGAAGCTCGGCCAGCAGCGCCAGGACTTCGTTGCATGGGCGGCAAAGTGAGCGCGTACGCGGGTCGTTTCGAAGGCCGCACCGCGGTCATCACCGGCGGTACCGGGGGGCTCGGCCTCGCTGTGGCCAAGCGCTTCATCGCCGAGGGCGGCCAGGTCGCACTTTGGGATCTGAACGCCGAGGCGCTGGCCAAGGTCGCCGGGGAAATCGGGGCGAAGCATGTCGTGGCGCTCGACGTCGCCGATCCGGCGGCAGTGGCGCGCGCCGCCGATGACAGCGCTGCCGCACTCGGCCGGATCGACGTGCTGGTCAATTCGGCCGGGATCACCGGGGCGACCGTCCCGGTGCATGAATTCCCGATCGACAGCTGGCAGCGCGTGATCGACATCAACTTGAACGGGCTGTTCTATTGCTGCCGTTCGGTGGTGCCGCACATGCTGGCGAACGGTTATGGCCGCATCGTCAACGTCTCGTCGGTGGCGGGCAAGGAAGGCAATCCTAACGCCAGCGCCTATTCGGCGTCGAAGGCGGGGGTGATCGGCCTGACCAAGTCGCTCGGCAAGGAGCTGGCGGGCAAGGGCATCATCGCAAACGCGCTTACCCCGGCGACTTTCGAAAGCCCGATCCTCGAGCAGCTTCCGCCGAGCCAAGTCGACTATATGCGCTCGAAGATCCCGATGGGCCGGCTGGGCGAAGCCGAGGAAAGCGCCGCGATGATCCTGTTCATGGCGAGCGAGGAGTGCAGCTTCACCACCGCCTCGACCTTCGACACTTCGGGCGGGCGTACGACGTACTGACGAAACTTAGCCCCTCCCCTTTAGGGGAGGGGTTGGGGTGGGGCATGTCCGTCTCACCGAGACCATCGCTTGTTGACAAGCCCCACCCCCAACCCCTCCCCTGAAGGGGAGGGGCTTGATAGGAGGGACAGCAAAATTGGCGCGCGATCTGCCGTTCATCGATGTCCATGTGCATCTCTGGGACCTCGCCCGCATCGCCTATCCCTGGCTGACGCCGCCCTTCGCCGATGACGGCCCCAACGGCAGCGTCGAGCCGATTGCCCGGACCTATCTGCTCGACGATTACTTGGCGGATGCGCAGGGCTGGGACGTCCGCGGCATCGTCCATGTCGATGCCGGCGCCGACGCCTCGGCGGCGCTTGCCGAGACCGAATGGCTCCAGGGGCTGCACGACGCGCGCGGCCTGCCCAATGCGATCGTTGCCTTCGCCGCGCTCGACGATCCCGATGTCGAGGCGCTGCTCGACCAACACGCCGCGCACCACGCCGTCCGCGGCATCCGCCATATCGTCAACTGGCATTCCGATCCCCGCCGCACCTATGGCCCGCGCGACGTCACCCAAGAGGAAGCCTGGGCGCGCGGCTTCGCGCTGCTCGGCAAATACGGGCTGAGCTTCGATCTCCAGGCCTATCCCGGCCAGTTTTCCGCGCTCGCCAAGCTGATCGCGAAGCATCCCGAGACGCAGGTCATCATCAACCATACCGGCATGGCGGTCCCTGGCGAATGGGACCAGTGGCGTGTCGGCATGGCCGCACTTGCCGAACTCCCCAATGTTGCGACCAAGCTGTCGGGGATGGGATTCACGCATCGGCCGTGGACGCTGGATCAGGCGCGTCCCTATATCCTCGAGGCGATCGAGATGTTCGGCACCGATCGCGCGATGTTCGCGAGCGACTTTCCAACCGACAAATTGTTCGGCAGCTTCGCGCAGCATCTCGACGCGTACGACACCATCACCAGCGACTTCAGCGAGGACGAGCGCCGTGGCCTGTGGGGCCGCAACGCCGATCGCATCTACCGGCTCGGGCTGGGCATCTGAGGAACACCATGAGCGATACCCAGAATCATGGCTGGCGCAACACGATCCTTGCCGGCCTCGCCAATTACATCGACGCGGGGTCGATCGTCGCCGGATCGGTGGCGCTGGCGCTGTGGCGCGAGATTTACGGGCTGTCTGACAGCTTTATCGGGCTGATCGGGGCGTTCAGCGCGAATGCCATATCCGCGGGCGTCGGCGCGCTGATCGGCGGGATCCTGTGCGACAAGTTCGGGCGGAAGAAGATCTACCAGTACGACATGCTGTTCTACGCGTTCGGCATGTGCTTCCTCGTCTTCGCCTCGGCGCCGTGGATGATCGTGCTGGGCTTCGTGCTGGTCGGGCTCGCGGTGGGGGCGGACATCCCCGCTTCGTGGTCGCTGATCGCCGAGCAGGCGCCCGACGACAAGCGCGGTGCCCATTCCGGGGTCGCGCAGTTGCTCTGGTATCTCGGGCCCGTCGCGGTGCTGGTCGCAGCCTATTTCCTCCAGCCCTGGGGCATCACCGGCGTGCGCTGGATCTTCGCGCATCTCGCGGTGCTGGCGATCGCGCTGACCTTCCTGCGCTCGCGGATGCGCGAGTCCGAGCGGTGGGAGGAGAGCAAGGCGTCGGGGCAGGTGACGCAATGGCGCGAGCTGTTCAGCCCGCGCTATTTCGGCGCGATCCTGTTCCTCGCCGCGATGTATGGCTTCTGGAACCTGTGGGCGGGCTTCAACGGCTTCTTCACGCCCTATCTCGTCAAGGCGCACAACCTCCCCGCCTGGGTCGAGACGATCATGCCGGCGAGCTATTTCCTCATCGGGATGATCTCGATCCTGACGATTTTCATGACGCTGTCGGACAAGGTCAACCAGCGGCTGCTGTTCGGCATCTCCGCTGGCTTGCACGTCGTGGGCATGGCGATCCTGGCGATCTTCGGCTTCACGCTGGAAGTGTATATCGCCCATGTCGTGATCATGGGGGTGGCCGGCGGCTTCGGCGCGCAGAGCTTCTTCCAGCTCTGGTCGGCAGAGCTGTTCCCGACCGCGATCCGATCGACCGCACAGGGCCTTACCTTCGCGATCGTACGCGTGGGCCTAGGCATCTGGAGCTTTTTCGTGCCGTGGCTCGCCGCGACCAACTACACCACGCTGGCGTGGATTCTCACCGGCTTCCTGGTCGCCTCGGGCGCGATCGGGCTGATCTGGGCGCCGCGCAACGAAGGCAAGTCGCTCGAGGCGATCGCGGCGGAGCGCGGGTGACATGCTGAAGGCACTGATCGCGGCGCTCGCCGTATCGCTCGCTATACCCGCTGCGGCGCAGCCCAAGGCCGATCCGGCGCCGCTGCTGCTCCCGCAGATGCAGCTCCACGATCCCTTCATCGTCGCCGACAAGGCCACGAAGACCTATTATCTGTTCACCCGCAACGAGACCGCGATGACCGGCGACCGTCGGCTCGGGACGATGGTCTATACCAGCAAGGACCTGAAGCACTGGACCCGCCCGCGCGTCGTCTTTGCGCTGCCCGAGGGGACCTGGGCGAAGAACGGAGCGTGGGCACCCGAGGTGCACCCGTGGAAGGGCAAATGGTATCTGTTCACCACCTTCCATAACGAGGCTGCGGCGCTACCCTCCCCAGGCACCCGCAAGCTCTATCGCCGCGGCACGATCCTCGCGGTCGCCGACAAGGTCGACGGACCGTATCGGGTGGTGCGGGGCGGCGAGCCGATCGTCGACAAGGCGCTGATGACGCTCGACGGCACGCTGCACGTCGATGCCAAGGGCAAGCCGTGGCTGGTCTATGCGCACGAGTGGCTGCAGACCACGGTGGGCACGATCGAGGCGATCCCGCTGAACGACGACCTGTCGGCCGCAGGCAAGCCGCGGGTGCTGTTCCGCGCCGACGAGGCGCCCTGGGCCAGGGGGCAGCGCCAGGCCGATGGCGATACCGTCTTCGTCACCGACGGGCCGGAGTTCCACCGCACCTCCACGGGCACGCTGGTGATGCTGTGGTCGAGCTATGGCGAGCGCGGCTATGTCCAGTCGATCGCGCGCTCGAAGTCCGGCAGCCTCGACGGGCCGTGGGAGCAGCTCGACCCGCTGGTGCGGCGCGACAGCGGCCATGGGATGCTATTCCGGGCGTTCGACGGCCGGCTGATGATGGTGCTCCACCGGCCGTTCACGCTGGCGCTGGGCAAGCTCTACGAAATGAGGGACAGCGGCGATCGGGTGGAGGTGGTGCGCGAGGCGACCGAACTCGATCTCGAAGCCTATCCGACTCACCCGTGCGTCCAGCCGCATACGCCGACCGAGCGGAAACTGGAGTGCTGACTTGTAGGAAATGCGCGGCTTAACTTCGCACTTTGCGCATTTAATCTTTTTATAAGTTGCGCGGCTGAGCAGGATTGTTGCGCGGTCGGAATCTGCGTATTTCGACAGTTCAAAGAGCCGTTTCAGAGGCTCGCATGGAATTTCCAACATTGGAAGCCCACCCAATCCCGTTCAGCACGAGCGTAGTGGGGTTAGTCCGGCACTATCAGCCGAAGTACCTGCGGCTCGGGCACTTGATCGCGCGGCACGTCGCGGTTGGGCGGGAGGCTCGGCCAGGCGAGGGCGATGCCGGAGGCGTCCTCGACGGTGTTGCGCTGCATCCCCGGCGGCACCGCTATCTCGCCAAGCCGCCTGCCGGGGCGCTCGCCTTTGCGTGCCAGCGTGGCGGCGTCGAGCAGCAGGTCGATCGGCTTGCCGTCGCGGACCACGGGCAGGACTAGCAGATCGCCCTCCACCTTCGGGGTGCCCAGGCGCAGGCGGAAATCGAGCGAGCCATTGCCCCCGAACTCCCAGCGGAAGTGCTTCCAGTCGCTCGCCGGCACGATGCGCCAGCCGGTGACTTCGCGGCGGGCGAGGAAGACCTGGGTGTTTCCCGCGCCGTCGAACTTGTGGAAGGCGATCACCACGCGGCCGGCGGCGTCGAAGCCGGGGACGGTGTTATTGTTGATCATCCCGTCGCCCACCGCCACCGGATCGACGATCTCTGCATCGCCGAGCCGGATCGGCAGCGCGAGCGGCGTGCCGTCCGAGCGCTGCCAGTGCACCAGGTCGCGGCTGCGGGCGTAGGAAAGGTCGTGGTTGGTGGCGGCGTCGGGGGTGTCGCGCCACACCCAGGTCAAATGGAACCAGCCGTCGGGCCCGACCACCGGGCCGACGAAATAGGCGCTGCGCTTGCCCTCGCCATCGGCGAGCGGCGCGTCGAGCAGGCGCTTCCATTCGGACCCGTCCAGCACATTGTAGATCTCGCGTCCGCGCCCGCTGCCGCCGTCGCGATACTTGAAGATCAGCCGGCCATCGGCACCTTTCAGGAATTCGGGATAGGTCATGCTGCGTTCGGCGGCGCGATCGACCATCACCGCCACGCGCGTGAAGCTGCCCAGGTCGTTTGGCGTGCGCGTGCGGAAATAGACCAGCGGATCATTGTGCATGTTCGCCGCGACATGGAGCCGGCCCTGCGCGTCGAGCGCCATCGCGATGCGGTTGTGTGCGTCCCAGCCGACCCGGGTCGGCAGCCGGGCGTAGCGCCAGCGCGACGATTTGCGCGGGCGGCTGGCGATGGTGAGCCGGCGCTCGGCATCGTAATAGCCGACATAGATCCGCGCATCGGTGACGACGAGCGCGAAGGCGGCGTCGTGCCCGGCCCAGACACGATCGATCGGCTCGGCGGTCTGCGCCGCGGCCGGCACCGCGCAGGCGAGCGCGAGCGGCGCCAGCAGCTTCAGCATCAGTCGAGCTTGAGATCGGCGACCGCGCTCGCCGCGAGCAGGAAGGCGCCGGTGCCGTAATATTGGGTGTCGCTGGCGAGCACCTGCTCGGGGCGGTCGCTGACCTGCTGGACATAGCCGAGCCGGCCGTCGGGCTGGAGCGCGCGGTTGAGCGCCGCCCAGCCTTTGCGCACCACGGGCTCGTATTCGGCGCGGGGGAGGAGTCCGGCCTTGATCCCCCAGGCGAGGCCATAGGTGAAGAAGCCGGTGCCGCTCGATTCGGGGGGCGATTCCTCGGGGGCAAGCAGCGAGGGCGCCCAATAGCCGTCGGGCTTCTGGAGCGCCTTCACCTTGCCCGCCATCTCGACGAACAGGGCCTCGAGCTTGCTGCGCTCCGGGCCCTTGGGCAGCTTGGGAATCATCAGCGCTAGGCCGGCGACCACCCAGCCATTGCCGCGGCTCCAGAACATCTTCCGCCCCTTGGCGTCGCGGCGATCGAAGAAGCGGCTGTCGCGATAGAAAAGCCGCTCGGCGGGGTCGTAGAGGAAGTTCACCGTCGCCCAGATCTCGCGCAGCGCGTAGTCCCTATACCGTCGGTCGCCGGTCTGATCGGCGAGTTCGAGCATCGCCGGCGGCGCCATGAACAGCGCGTCGCACCAGCACCACCGCGCCAGGCATTCGGTGGCGCCGTACCCGCCCTTTTCGGGGACCACGAAGGCGAGCGTCACGCGCGGCGCGTTGGCGACGACATTGTCGAACACGCGGCGCACCGATTGCACCGGTGCGGTGCCGGCCCCGTGCCTGGCCGCCCAGAGATAGCTCTGGGTGATCGCGTGATCGTCGGCGAAGAAGGGCAGGCGGCCGGGCCGCCACTGGTTGGCGGCGCCCATGTCGAGGATCGCCTTGCCGATGTCCGGAGGCGCGCCGTGATCGGCGAGCGCGGTCATGCCGACCCAGAACGCCGCCTGCTCCCAAGCGCGCGGATTGCCGGTCTCACCGCCGGCGCGGGCGATGTGGCTGGTGTCGGTCATCCGCTGAAGCTGCCAGCGCGCGAGCTTGGTGGCGGTGTCGATCGCCGCGCGCGGGCTGGCGTCGGGGGCCTGGGCAAACGCCGCGCCGGGCATCGCAGCCAGCACAAGCAAGGCGGTGCGTAGCGACATATGGGGACCCTCTCCGTTATTTGGGAAGGGTCATAGCAAAGCCGCGCCGGAAAAGAAGAAGGCCGGCGGACTTGCGTCCCCCGGCCTCCGTTCACGCCGTGCGGCTGCTACCGTCAGAAGCGGAAGCGAATGCCGAGCGAGTAGCTGCGCTCGAGATACAGGATCTGCCGTGCATAGCTGTCGCCGGCGGTGTTGTACTGGCGATCGCGTTGCAGCGGATTGCCCAGCAGGTTCGCGATGTCGAACGCCAGCGTGATGTTCGGTATCGGCGTAATCGAGGTCGAGAAGTCGAGCTGACCGCGGCCCCGTTCCTTCACTGCGTGCGTGGTCGGATCGAGCGGTTCGAGGCTGTAATAGTTCACGAACGAAGAGCGGTAGTTATAGGCAAGACGCGCCGAGAATTGCGGCTTTTCGTACAGCGCGACGAGATTGTACGACCATTTCGACACGCCCGGGAACGGCTGCTGCTCGTTGTTGAGCGATGCGGCCAGGTTCGGGATCAGATCGCCCTTCGCATCGATATAGGTGCCGTTGGCCTGAAGCCCGAAGCCCTTCGTCCATTCGGGCAGCCCCTCGATATCGAGGAAGCTGGTGAAGGTGACTTCCGCACCCTGGAGCCGGGTCTGGCCGAGGTTGACCGGCCGCGCGAGGCGGAGGCCGGGGGTGTTACGATCGTCCAGCGTTGCCAGGAACCCGTCGGCGTCGTGCCGGAAGACCGCCGCGGTGATCGATCCAGTGCGCGAGAAATAATATTCGAGGCTCACATCGTAATTGTTGGAGGTGAGCGGACGCAGATCCGGATTGCCGGCCGAACCGCCGCGGCGGAGGCGCTCGACGCACTCGGGCGTGGTCGGCGTGACAAGGCACGGATCGCCCGGCGCAAGGATCACCGGCTGGCCCAGCGACGTATTCGGACGAAGATCGAAGAAGTTCGGCCGGGTACGCGTCTCGGTGAATGCGAGGCGCGCCTGGAGCTTGTCGGTGAGGGCGATGCGCGCGCTGACGTTCGGCAGATAGTCGGTATATTCGCTTTCGGCGCTGGCGGCCGGGAACGTGACGGCGCCGCCGGTCGCTTCGACGCGGGAGAAGCCGTCGATGTTGAGCTTGGTCTTGACCGCGCGCAGCCCGACGACGCCGTCGATGACGGTCCCGCCCAGGTCGAAGCCGTACTTCAGCTGCGCATAGGCGGCGTAGGACTTCTCGTTGGCGCGGAAATTCTCGGCCGGATTATAGGGCGGCATGCCGGCGGGCACCCCGAAGAACGTGCGCAGCTGCGTGATGTTGTCGCGGATGCTGTCGCGGGTGGGCGTCGCGAAGAAGACGTTGGGCTGGACGTTGTTGTACTGGAAGCCCGGCTGGGTGGAGCGGACGTCCAGACCCGGCAGCGAGGTCAGCGGCACGCGCGCGCCTTCGTTGTTGATGTAGAGATTGCCCAGATCGCGACCCGCTTTGCGATTGGTGTAGCGCAAGCCGACATCGATCCGCTTCAGGAAGCCTTCGCCGATATCGTAGGACAGGTCGGTGCGCGCCTGCCAGTCCTTGCCGTTGACGACCAGCCGCTCCTGCCAGAGGCCGCGGCTGATGTAGTTGGCGGGATCGTTGATGTTGAAATTGACGAAGGTCTGGGTGGGGCCATCGTCTTGCGGGGCATTGAACACGACGTTGCGCACCGGCGAACTCGCCATCGCATAATCGACGTTCATCACGCTCGTCGTGTACTGGCTGTCGGTATAGGCGACATCGGCCGAGAGCCGCAGCCGATCCCTGGTCCAGATCAGGCCGCCGCCGCCCTGATAGGTGTCGGTGTGGCCGTTGAACGATCCGGCATAGCCGTCGGGGCGAGCGGCGCCGCTGACGGTCATCGACGAGATCTGGTTGGTGCCCGGAATTTTCTGGATGTTCGACAGCGTCATGCCCTGACCGAAGATCGGGATGAACATCCAGCGGTTGTAATCCTGCGAACGGAAGCCCTGGTAGAGGCCATCGAGATAGATCTCGAGCTCGGGGGTAGGCTTCCACTGGAAGGCGGCGTTGGCCGAGGGGCGCCAGCGCTTGCCGTAGCCGAGAAAATTGCCCTGCGCGTCGGGGAAGCGCAGCCCGGCATTGCCTGGCGCGTTGGTGGCATCGGTCGTGCCGATCACCAGCGACTGCTCGCGAGTCGAATCGAGGAACTCGATGCCGACATAGGAGGCGTTCACCAGCAGGCCCATCTCGCCGATGCCGGTGTCCCAGCGGTCGCTGATCAGCAGATTGCCATTCGGGGCTTCGCGCTGCGCCTGCTCGGAATGGACATAGTTGAGCGAGCCCGACAATTCGAAGCCGTCGAAGTCGAAGGGCTTGCGGCCGCGGACGTTGACCGCGCCGGCGATGCCGCCTTCGACTTGGTTGGCGAGGCCCGACTTGTAGACTTCGAGCGCGGCGACGGTGCCGGCGGGGAAGTCCTGGATCGCGACGAATCGACCCTCGGCGGTGAAGATCTCACGGTTGTTGTAGGTGGTAGTGAGGTTGGGCAGGCCGCGGACGGTGACGCCCGCCGACTCGCCGCCGCCGCGGGTGACGTTGACGCCGGGGACGCGCTGGAGCGCGGAGGAGGCGAAGGTGTCTGGCAGCTTGCCGATATCCTCGGCGACGATCGCGTCGACGATGCCTTCGGATTCGCGCTTGATCCGCTGCGAGGTCTCGAGGCTGCGGCGCAACCCGGTGACGACGATCGCGTCTTCCTGCTGGGTGCCCGCATCGGCAGCGGCGACCGCAGCGTCCTGACTGGCCGTATCGGCATCGGTCTGGGCAAAAGCGGGAGCAGCCCCCGCGAGAATGAGAAACGAAGTCGAAGCTAGAATTACCGATTTCAGGCGCATCGCGAAACCTCCCCTTGGCGAATGCGAGGACTCTTTGCTGAGCCTCTCTGTATTCGCGCCTATGGGGTCGCGCTTATGTTGCTGCCAAGTGATTAATCATATCAATAAGACGGCGAGTATCGAATTTAGGGAACCGTGACCAAGAAGACACACTTCGGACACATGGTGGGAGTTCGTTTTCGATCGTCCCGGATGTTCGCGCCCGTGCGGGGCCGATCCAGTCAAATGGGATCGGCCCCGCATTATCTTTAGAATGCGAACGGCGCGGTCACCCGGCGCTCGGCCATCATGAAGGCGTCGGCGACGATTTGGAGCGGGCGGATGTCGACGTCGCTCGTTCCTGCCGCGACCAGTTCGGCAAAGCGGGCGTAGAGCCGGGCATATTCCTGGTCGGGCGCCTTCTGCTCGTCCTCACCGGGGAGTTGAAGGACACTGCCGCCCAGGCCAAGGCGGAGCGTGCCGGCATCGGTGTCGATCTCGATGTCCCAGGTCTGCGGACCGGTCTGGAGGAAGTCGAGCGACACGGTCACCGGTGCGGTGCCGCTGCGCATCTCGAGCTCGGCGGCAAGGGGGGAGGCGCGACCCTCCGGGACCTCCATCCACGCCTTTTGCAGCAGCATCGGATCGGGGAGTATCTTGGTCGCGATCGACAGCGCGTTGATGCCGGGATCGAACACGCCGAAGCCGCCGGCCGCCAGGATCCATTCCTGCCCGGGATGCCAGCGGCGGATGTCTTCCTTCCAGGTGATCCGGACCGCAAGGATCTGCTTGCCCTGGAGCCACGCCTTGGCCGGCTCGACGCCCGCAGCCTCGCGCGAATGCCAAGTGGTGAACAGGACGACGCCCTTGGCCTCGGCGCGATCGGCCAGCGCGGCGATCTCGCTGATCGTCGCGGCGGGCGGCTTTTCGAGCATGACGTGGAGCCCGGCGTCGATCGCCGCGACGGCCTGTTCGTAGCGGCCCTCGGGCGGGGTGCACAGCGAAACGGCGTCAAGCTTGTGGTCGCCCGCGATCAGCGCGGCGATGTCCGGGTGGCCGGGGACGCCGTCCACGCTCGCGTTGCGGCTCGCGGTCGCGACCAGATCGAAGCGGCCATCGGCTGCCAGCGCGGGGAGGTGCTGGTCGCGCGCGATCTTGCCGATCCCCACCAGCCCCAGCCGGATTCGCTGCGTGCCGTTTTCCGTCATCCTCACGATTTCCTTTTATAAGATATATATGCTCTTCCTATTGCCGCGCAGTGCCGGTATCAAGCCTGCACGGCAGTGCTGGGGCCAACAAAAAGCGGTGCCGTTGTAAAGGCAAATTACCCCACCGGAGAGGTGAATGAGCGACGCGGAGAACGGTACGAACGGCGGACGCCCGCCCCTGAGGTCGCGCGCCTGGTTCGACAACCCCGCCAATCCGGACATGACGGCGCTCTATGTCGAGCGCTATCTGAACTTCGGCATCAGCCTGGAGGAAATCCAGTCGGGCCGGCCGATCATCGGCATCGCGCAGACCGGCAGCGACCTTTCCCCCTGCAACCGCCACCATCTCGAGCTCGCCAAGCGCGTGCGCGAGGGGATCCGCGACGCGGGCGGCATCGCGCTCGAATTCGGCACGCACCCGATCCAGGAGACCGGCAAGCGCCCAACCGCGGGGCTCGACCGCAACCTGCAATATCTGAGCCTGGTCGAATCGGTCTACGGCTATCCGATGGACGGCGTCGTGTTCACGATCGGCTGCGACAAGACCACGCCCGCCGCGCTGATGGCCGCCGCGACGGTCAACATCCCGTCGATCGCGCTGTCGGTCGGCCCGATGCTCAACGGCTGGTTCAAGGGCGAGCGCACGGGCTCCGGCACGATCGTGTGGAAGGCGCGCGAGATGCTCGCTGCCGGCGAGATCGACTATAAGGGCTTCATGGAGCTGGTCGCCAGCTCGGCGCCATCGACCGGCTGGTGCAACACGATGGGCACGGCGACGACGATGAACTCGCTGTGCGAGGCGCTCGGCATGTCGCTGCCGGGCTCGGCTGCGATCCCCGCGCCGTATCGTGACCGCCAGGAGAATGCCTACCGCACCGGCCTCGCCATCGTCGAGATGGTCCATGCCGACCGCAAGCCCAGCGACGTGCTGACCCGCACCGCCTTCATGAACGCGATCCGGGTCAATTCGGCGATCGGCGGTTCGACGAACGCGCCGATCCACTTGAACGCGATCGCGCGCCACATGGGCGTCGAGCTCAACCTGTCCGACTGGGAAGACCACGGCGCCGAGATCCCGCTGATCGTCAACCTCCAGCCCGCGGGCGAATATCTAGGCGAGGACTATTACCGCGCCGGCGGCGTCCCCGCGGTGATGGGCCAGCTGTTCCGCGCCGGGCTGATCGACGGCAGCGCGCTCACCGTCAACGGCAAGACCGTCGAGGAGAATGTCGGCACCGTCGAGGTCGAGGATCCCAAGGTGATCTGGCCGCTCGACGCGCCGATGAAGGCGCATGCCGGCCTCAGCGTGCTTTCGGGCAATCTGTTCGACAACGCCGTGATGAAGTTGAGCGTGATCTCGGACGAGTTCCGCGAGCGTTACCTTTCCGATCCTGCGGACCCCGAGGCGTTCACCGGCAAGGTTGTCGTGTTCGATGGCCCTGAGGATTATCACCATCGCATCGACGATCCGTCGCTCGGCATCGACGAGCGTTCGATCCTGATCATGCGCGGCGCCGGGCCGGTCGGCTATCCGGGCGGCGCAGAAGTGGTCAACATGCGTCCGCCCGCGGCGCTGATCCAGGCCGGTATCCACGCGCTGCCGTGCCTGGGCGATGGGCGCCAGTCGGGCACGTCGGGGTCGCCTTCGATCCTCAACGCCGCGCCCGAGGCGGCGGTCGGCGGCACGCTGGCGCTGGTCAGGACCGGCGACCGCGTCCGCATCGATCTGGGCACCCGCAAAGTCGACCTGCTGGTCGACGAGGCCGAGCTTGCCGAGCGCCGCGCGGCGCTCGCGGTCGATTACGTGCCCGAGAGCCAGACGCCCTGGCAGGAAATCCATCGCAGCCTGGTCGGCCAATTCGATACCGGCGCAGTGCTCGAAAATGCCGTAAAGTATCAGCGTATCGCGCAGACCAAGGGCATTCCGCGCGACAGTCATTAATCCGGCATCGACCGGAACACGCCTTGGAGGGAGAGAGACGATGAAGACGATGACAGCTCTGGGTGCGATCGCCGCGATGGCGATCGCCGCGCCCGCCGCCGACGCCGCCACCGCCAAGCGGGGCAGCTTCGGCAAGCTTCCCGACGGCCGCAGCGTCGAGGCGGTCCTGCTGACCAACAATCGCGGCGTATCGGCGAACATCATCGCCTATGGCGCGTCGATCCAGTCGCTGGTGATGCCCGATCGCACCGGCAAGAAGGCCGACATTGCACTCGGCCATGACGACATGGAAGGCTACCTCAAATACCCCAATTTCATCGGCTCCACGGTCGGCCGCTTCGCCAACCGCATCGACGGCGGGCGCTTCACGCTGAACGGCCGCGAATACCAGACCCCCCTCAATGACGGTACCAACTCGCTGCATGGCGGCACGATGGGCTTCGACAAGGTGCTGTGGGACGTCGTCTCGGTGAAGAACGGTCCGACCGCTTCGGTCACGCTGCGCTATGTCAGCCCCGATGGCGACCAGGGCTATCCGGGCACGCTTACCGTCGACGCGACCTATTCGCTCGACGAGGCCAACAATCTGACGATCGACTATAGGGCGACCACCGACAAGACGACGATCGTCAACATTTCCAACCATGCCTATTGGAACCTGGGCGGCGAAGGCTCGGGCAGCGCGATGGATCATATCGTGACGATCCCGGCGCAGTCGATCACGCCGGTCAACGAGACGCTGATCCCGACCGGCCAGTTCCGCCCGGTCGCCGGTACCGTGTTCGACTTCCGCACGCCGCGCGCGATCGGCGATCGCGTGCGCGACACCCGCGACCAGCAGATCGTCTACGGTCGCGGCTATGATCATAATTGGGTGATCGGCCGCAAGGTCATCGACGGCACGCAGCTGATGGCGCGCGTGAGCGATCCCAAGTCCGGCCGCAGCTTCGAAATCTGGTCGAACCAGCCCGGGCTGCAATTCTATTCGGGCAATTTCATGGACGGCAAGTTCGCCGGCAAGTCCAAGCGCTTCTATCGCCAGGGCGACGCGATCGTCATGGAACCGCAGATCTTCCCGGATGCGATCAACCAAAAGGGCTTCCCCGAGGCCCGGCTGGAGCCCGGCCAGACCTATCACAACGTGATGACGTACAAGCTGAGCAGCAGCGGGACCGCGGCCCCCAAGAAGCGCTGAATACGCATAAAAACTGGAGTAAAAGCATGATCCGCAGAACCTTCCTCCTCGCCGGCGCGGCGCTGGCGATGACTGCCGCCGTGTCGCCGGCGCGAGCGCGCGACCAGTGGACCAAGGCGCAGGCCAATAGCTGGCACGCCAAGCAGCCCTGGCAGGTCGGCGCGAACTACACGCCTGCCACTGCGATCAACCAGCTCGAGATGTTCCAGGCCGAGACCTGGGATCCCCAGCGCATCGATCTCGAGCTCGGCTGGGCCGCGGCGATGGGGATGAACGTGATGCGGGTGAACCTGCACCACCTGCTATGGGAAACCGACGCAGCCGGGCTCAAGCGCCGCATGGACGAGTTCATGACGATCGCGGCCAAGCACAAGATCAAGACGCTGTGGATCTTCTTCGACAGCTGCTGGGATCCGAACCCCGTTGCCGGCCCGCAGCATCCGCCGATTCCGGGTGTTCACAATTCGGGCTCTGTGCAGTCGCCGGGTGCCGATCGCCTCAAGGACGCGTCGCAATACGGCAAGCTCGAAGCCTATGTGAAGGATCTGGTTACCACCTTCGCCAAGGACGACCGCGTCATCGGCTGGGACATCTGGAACGAGCCGAACAATGGCGGCGGCGGCCACTACACGCCGACCAAGGACAAGAACAAATATGTCGCGCTGCTACTGCCGCGCTTCTTCGCCGCGGCGCGCGCCGCCGATCCGGTCCAGCCGCTCACCTCGGGCGTGTGGATCGGCGAACATTGGGACGATCAGACCAAGCTCGATGCGGTCGAGAAGATCCAGATCCGCGAGTCCGATATCCTGAGCTTCCACGACTATAGCTGGGCCGAGAAGTTCGAGGTCCGCGCCAAGCAGATGCTGAGCTATGGCCGCCCGGTGTGGTGCACCGAATATATGGCGCGCGGCAACGGCTCGACGTTCGACAACACGCTGCCGATCGCGAAGAAGCTCAACATCGCGATGTACAATTGGGGCTTCGTCGACGGCAAGATGCAGACGCGCTTCCCGTGGGACAGCTGGAAGAAGCCCTACACCTATGAGGAGCCGACGATCTGGTTCCACGACATCCTGCACTTCGACGGCAAGCCCTATCGCCAGGCGGAGGTCGATCTGATCAAGCGGCTGGCAGCGGCGCCCAAGGGCGTGGTCCCAGCTTCGGGCAAGTGAAGGCGGTTCTGATTGCGGCGCTGCTGGCGGGTTTCCCGTCGGCAGCGTCCGCGCACGAAGTGAAGTCGGTGCTGAATGGCGCCGACCCCGATATCGAAGCCGCTCAGGGCCGGTATTGGATCTACCCGACCGGCGGCGACGGGCTGTCGGTCTGGTCCTCGCCCGACATGGCGAAATGGACCAAAGGCGAGACCCTGCTCCGCCTCAAGGACATCGGCTGGGTCGATGACGATCGCGCGCCGGTCCATTTCCTCTGGGCGCCCGACATGGTCCAGGCGAATGGCGGCTGGTACTTCTATTATTCGATCGGGCCGCAGAACCCGACCCCCAGCCGCATCGGCGTCGCGACATGCGAGGGACCGGCCGGTCCCTGCACCGACAGCGGCAAGCCGCTGGTCACCGGCGGCAAGGGCTTCGAGGCGATCGACCCGATGGTGTTCGTCGATCCCAAGACCAAGGTGCCGTATCTCTACGCCGGCGGCAGCGCCGGCGCGACCTTGCGCGTCTGGAAGCTCAAGCCCGACATGGTCAGCATCGCGGAGGAAGTGAAGGTCGAGACGCCGACCAACTTCACCGAGGGTGCGTTCATGCACTACCGGAAAGGCATCTATTACCTGTCCTATTCGGCGGGGCAGTGGAACATGTCGAACTACCAGGTCCATTATGCCGTCGCGCTCTCGCCCACCGGGCCGTGGCGCTATGGCGGGCCGCTGCTCGTCGGCGACACGCGCTACAAGGGGCCGGGGCACCATTCGTTCTTCGAGGATCCCAAGGACGGGAAGTGGTACATCGCCTATCACCGCTGGGAAGGGCAGGCCGGCAACGGGCCGTACAACGGCAGCCGCCGCGTCGCGATCCAGCCGATCCAGTATCGGGCGGACGGGGTGATCGAGACGATCAAGATGAAGTGAATTTCTCCGTCGGCAGCGGGGGAGGGCTCAACCTCCCACGGGGTGGGGTGCCGTCCTTGGAATAGAAAAGGGGCGCCGCGGATTTGCCGCGACGCCCCTCTTTCTTTCCGGCGACAGGGCTTAGAACGAAGCCCAATCGTCGCCGCCGCTGCTCGCCATCGCCGTCACCGGCAGTGCCTTGACCGGCGAGACATAGCCGTTCGACTTGGCCGGAGCCGCCGCCTTGGCAGCCGGGGCGCTGGTCCGCGCGGCCGGGCGGGCGGCATTGCCGACGTTGAACTTCGACGCCTGCTCGCTCAGCGCGGCGACTTCGCCGCTCAGGTTGCGCGCGGCAGCCGAAGTCTGCTCGACCATCGCGGCGTTCTGCTGGGTCGACTGGTCCATCGTGCCGATCGCCACCGAGATTTCGGTGATAGCCGTCGACTGCGCCTGGTTGTCGGCCGCCATCTGGCCGAGCAGGCCGTGGACCTCGCCGACGTCGCCGGCGATGTCGGCGAGCGCGCTGTCGACCTTCTGGACCATCTCCACTGCCGAGACGATATCGGTCTGGGTGGCGGTCAGCTGATCGCGGGCACGGGCGGCTTCTTCCTCCGAGCGCATTGCGAGGGCCGAGACGAGGTCGGCGACGACCGCGAAGCCGCGGCCCGCTTCACCGGCGCGGCCGGCTTCGACTGCGGCGTTCATCGCGAGGACGCGGGTCTGGAACGCGATCTTGTCGAGGCCTTCGATCACGCTGTCGATGCCCTTGGCGCCGTCGGCGACCCGGCTCATCGCCTGGACTGCTTCGTCGGCGACCGCGCGACCACCCGAGACGGTGGCGATGGCGCCATCGGCGCGCTCGACGGTCCGGCTCGCCGAGGCGGCGGTCGCCTTGAGGCGGCCGTCCATCTGGGTCACCGCTGCCGACGTCTCTTCGAGGCTTGCGGCATTGGCTTCGGTGCGGCGCGCCAGATCCTCGGAGGCCTGGGCGATCTCACCCGAACCCGTGCGGATGGTCAGCGCGCTTTCGGTGACCGTGCCGATCAGGCTGCGCAGCTCGTTGACGGCGGCGTTGAAGTTGATCTTGACCGATTCATATTCGGGCGAGAACGCCTCGTTGATCTCGCTGGTCAGGTCGCCCAGCGCCAGCTTGCTCAGATTGACTTCGAGCGTCGAGACCACGCGCTGCTGCTCAGCGTCCGAGATCTTCTTGGCCGCATCGGTCTTTTGCTTCTCGATCGCGGCTTCGCGGAACACGAGCACCGCCTTGGCCATCGCGCCGATCTCGTCGCCGCGGTCGGTGCCGGGGACGTCGACCTTGTTGTTGCCGCTGGCGAGCGTGTTCATCACGCCGGTCATCTGGGCAACCGGTGCCGCGATGCCGCGCGACAGCAGCCAGCCGAGCAGGATCGAGAGGCCGACGGCGAAGGCGCCACCGATATAGATCGCCATCTTCGACGACGCGATCGCTTCCGCTTCAGCTGCAACGCGCGCTTCGACGCGCTCTTCCTGCGCCTTGCCGATTTCCTTGATCAGCGGACGGATGTCGCCAAGCATCTTGACGCCCGAGAGCTGGCCGGCTTCGGCCCGGGTGGCGGGGTTGCGCGCCAGCGTGATGATGCGGTCGAGCTTGCCGCGCAGCTCCTGTACCGCGACGACCAACTGGTCGGCGCGCTTGTGTTGCTCTTCAAGCGTCGAAATTTCCTTGAAGTTCTTCACCGTCTCGAAGAACTTCTCGCCGCTCTCCTGATAGGTCTTGGCGAACTCTTCCTTGCCGAGGATGGCGAAGCCGCGGGCGGCATTCTGCTGCTCGAGGACCTGAGTCATCATCGCCTGGGTCTGCTCGAGCGCGCGGAGCGAACGCTCCTTGTCCTGTCCCGCGTCGGCCATCGCCGACAGGTTGAGGAAGATCAGCGTGCCGACACCAGCGAAGATCACGATCAGGGCGGCGAACGCTCCGGCAAGTTTGCGGGAAATGGGGATGTTCTGCAAAGACATCAAAGGCTCCGTACCAAAATAGCTTGGGCGCGGCGCCCGCAGGAAGCGGACGCCAAGCGAACACGCCCACGCTTCCGCGGGTTCGCCACGCCGGTTATCAATGGCATCATAGGAAGCCCGCCGGAGCCGGAGGCGGATTAACCTAGATATATTCCCCTAGGCGGGGCGGTTTCGGAGCGGTTTCCGCAATATTTCCGCGCTATTTCCATCGCTTATGCGCATTTACCAAAAAGGGCGCCGCGCGATGGGGTTTGCCCGGCATTTTAACCAGCGTGTTCCACGACCGGATCGGGACAGGGGGTGGCCAAGCCGTTGAATTGATTTGGATCAGCTTGCGAACGCATTTGTGCGAGGTGGCGTGACATCGCCTCCAAATTCGAGCATCAGCGCAGTTCCTCAGCGTCGGCGCAAGGGTCGAGAGTGGCAGAAATCAGTAACCGGGTCGATCTTACCAACTGCGATCGCGAGCCCATTCATCTCCTCGGAGCGATCCAGCCGGTGGGCTTCCTGATCGCGCTCAGCAAGGACTGGATCGTCTCGCGCGTCTCGGCCAATATCGGCCGGTATCTCGGCAGCGAGCCCGAAGCGATGATCGGGGCCCCGCTTGCCGACTTCGTCCCCGGCCACCTGATCCACGACCTGCGCAACCGCGTCGCCTTGCTCTCGACGCCCGATGCGGTCGAGCGGCTGTTCGCCTGCCGACCGATCGAGGGCGCCGATGCCTGTTTCGACGTCGCGATCCATCTCGCCGGCACGCAGATCCTCCTCGAGTTCGAGCCGGGCATCGAGCATAATGGCGACGCCAGCGGCGCGGTCCGCGCGATGATCGCGCGGCTCGACAGCCAGCCCGACGTTCCCGCATTCTATCGCGAGGGCGCGCGGCAGGTCCGTGCGCTGCTCGGCTACGACCGGGTGATGGTCTATAAATTCTCGGCCGACGGCGCGGGCGAGGTGGTCGCCGAATCGTGCAAGTCGGGGATCGGCTCGTTCATGGGGCTGCACTATCCGGCGAGCGACATTCCCCGCCAGGCGCGTGCGCTGTACAAGCGCAATCTGGTGCGGGTGATCCGCGACGTGCACCAGGTGCCGGTGCCGATCGTCCCCGAACGCGACGCCAAGGGCGAGCCGCTCGATCTGTCGCTCTCGGTGCTGCGCTCGGTCTCGACGATCCATATCGAATATCTCAAGAACATGGGCGTGGGCGCCTCGCTGTCGATCTCGATCCTGGTCGACGGCGAGCTATGGGGGCTGTTCGCCTGCCACCATTATGCGCCGCGCTCGCCGACCTTCGAGCGCCGCTCGGTCGCCGAGCTGTTCGCCCAGATGTTCTCGATGCGGCTCGAGAGCCGCGAGCGCCGCGAGCTGGTCGAGTATGAGCGCCGCGCGCGCGACATTTCGGACCAGTTGCTCGGTGCGGTCGCCTCCGACGAGACCTTGCTCAAGGATCCCGACTGGCTCGCCGACATCCTGACCAGCGCGATTCCCGCCGATGGCGTCGGCGTGTGGATCAACGGCAACTACGCCTTTTCGGGCAGCACGCCGCCGGCCGACGATTTCCGCCGCATCGTCCGCGCGCTCAACGGCACCGCGGCGGGCAGGGTGTTCGCCACCGATCGCATCGGCTCGCTGGTCGACGGGGCGGAGCGCTTCGCCAAGGAAGCCTCGGGGCTGCTCGCCATTCCGATCTCGCGCTCGCCGCGCGACTATGTCGTGCTGTTCCGCTCGGAGATGCGCGAGCGCGTGCGCTGGGCGGGCGATCCGCACAAGCCGGTCGAATACGGTCCCAACGGCCCGCGGCTGACCCCACGCGAGAGCTTCGCCGAATGGCACGAACTGGTCGAAGGCCGCTCGACCCCGTTCACGTCCTCGGAGGAGCGCGTCGCCGAAACGCTGCGCGCGACGCTGATCGAAGTCGTGCTTCGCCTGGCGGACGAGGCGGCGGCGCAGCGCCAGCACGCCAATGCCCGGCAGGAACTGCTGATCGCCGAGCTCAACCATCGCGTGCGCAACATCCTGGGCGTGATCCGCGGGCTGGTCCGCCAGTCGCAACCCGACGACGATGTCGTGCGCGAGTTCGTTCGCGTCGTCGACGGCCGCATCCATTCGCTGGCGCGCGCGCACAACCAGATCACCGACGACCATTGGGGCCCCGCGCCGTTCCGCGCGCTGATCGATGCCGAGGCTGCCGCCTTTGCCGCGCACAAGGAAAGCTCGATCCATTCGGACGGGCCGCCGGTGCTGCTCAACCCCCAGGCCTATTCGTCGATGGCACTCGTGATCCACGAACTGGTCACCAACTCGACCAAATATGGCAGCCTGTCGGGCGAGGGCATCGTCGAGCTGCAATGGCATCTCGACGAGAAGGGGGACATGATCCTCACCTGGGCCGAGAGCGGCGGCCCGGCGGTAAAGGCGCCGACGCGCAAGGGCTTCGGCACCACGATCATCAAGCGCTCGGTGCCGTACGACCTCGGCGGGGACGCCGAGATCGACTATGCCCCCGAAGGCGTGAAGGCGCGCTTCCGCATCCCCGCGCGGCACATCTCCGAGCCTCGGGTGGTCAAGGGGCCACCGGTCAAGCTGCCGCGCGTCAGTCATCCGCCGCATCCCTCGCAGGCACCGGTCAAGCCCGACCTGCTCGCTGGACTGTCGGTGCTGCTCGTCGAGGACAGCCTGATCATCGCGCTCGATGCCGAGGACATCCTGGTCCGCTTCGGCGCGCGGATCGAGACCGCCTCGACCCCCGAGGCGGCGCACGACATGCTTGATAACTGGAAGCCCGACTTCGCGATCCTCGACATCAACCTGGGCGACCAGACCAGCTTTGGCATCGCCGACCGGCTGAACGACGCGGGCGTGCCGTTCTTCTTCGCTTCGGGCTATGGCGAGCAGGCCAATCTGCCCGACGAACACCGCGTCCGCGCGGTGGTGCAAAAGCCGTACACCACGCACAATATCGCGCGGGCGGCGGAGGAATTGCTGGGGCTGGGGTAGGAATGCATTCCTCTCCCTCAAAGGGAGGGGCTAGGGGTGGGGCCAGCGGCGGGCAGGGCTCGATGCCCTGCTCGGCGCTTAGGTGCTTGGCGATGAGTTTTTTGAGCGCGCAGACGCGCGCACCCACCCATGATCGGGTGAACAGCGCCCCGCGCTGGTCAGGCCATGCCGGGGGCATGGCCGGCCCGATCATCCCTCCCTGCAAGCAGGGAGGGGAGTTAATCCTTCGCCTCGCCGCCCTCGACTTCGATCAACTCGAGCACGTCGCCGATCAGCGCGCGCATCGCGATCCGGGCGGCTTCAGGATCGCGCGCGGCGATCGCGTCGCGCACCGCGGCATGGTCGCCGACATTGGCGGTGCGCCCCTTCAATCGGTTGGTGAAGCGGATCGACGTGCGCAGCGCGGTGCCCACCACGTCGCGGAACTGCGCGTAGAAGGGGTTGCCCGAGGCGCGCAGGATCGCGACGTGAAAGGCGATGTCGGCCTCGAGCGTATCATCCTCGCCGCGCTCGGCGGCTTCCATCCGCTCGAGCCCCTGCGAGATACGGGCGAGATCGTCGGCGGTGCCCACGCGTGCGGCCAATGCCGCCGCTTCGGGCTCGATCGCGACGCGGAGCTGGTTGAACTGGCGCAGCAGCTCGACCGAGAATTGCCGTTCGAGCAGCCAATGCAGCACGTCGGTATCGAACAGATTCCAGTTGGTCGCGGGCTGGACCACGGTGCCCTGGCGCGGGCGCGCGCTGAGCAGCCCCTTCGCGGTGAGCATCTTGACCGCCTCGCGCGTCACCGAGCGGCTGACGCCATGCTGCTTGGCAAGCTCGGCCTCGGTCGGGAAGGCCTCCTTCTCGTAACGCCCGGTGACGATCGCACGCCCCAGGCTGTCGAGCATGCCATAGGTCAGGTTGCGGCCCAGTTGCGGACGCGCATCCTCGGTGCCCAATGTCGGGTAGTTCCCTGCCATCCCGCTCGCCTCTTGATCGATCCCGACAACGATGTCAGGACCCTCTCCACGTCATTGTTGCGCTACGTTAGCGCAGTGGCGGCGCTGGACAAGTCCAATAAATACGATAAATGAACCAACGACGCCGGATCTGGCGTCTCAGGCGGGCACGAGAGTGCGGCACCAGTCGCCGGGGCCCGGGGCAGGGAGGAAGCTATGACGAGTCTCTCGAACATCGATCTGTTCGTCGTGATCGCCTATGCGATCGGAATATTCGGCCTTGCGCAATGGGTTAGTCGAGAAAAGGCGGGCCATGCCAAGGATACGTCGGATTATTTCCTCGCATCCAAGTCGCTGCCCTGGTGGGCGATCGGCGCGTCGCTGATCGCCGCGAATATTTCTGCCGAACAGATCGTCGGCATGGCGGGATCCGGCTATGCGATCGGCCTCGCAATCGCGTCGTACGAGTGGATGGCGGCGCTGACGCTGCTGATCGTCGGCAAGTTCTTCCTGCCGATCTTCCTCAAGAACGAAATCTACACGATGCCGCAGTTTCTCGAGCAGCGCTTCGGCCGCGTGCTCCCGGTGCTGATGGCGGTGTTCTGGCTCGCGCTCTACGTGTTCGTGAACCTCACTTCGATCATCTGGCTCGGCTCGATCGCCGTCAACAAGGTGGCCGGTGTCGACCAGACCGCGGCGCTGATCGGGCTCGGCGGCTTCGCACTGTTGTACCAGCTCTACGGCGGCCTCAAGGCAGTGGCGCTGACCGACATCGTCCAAGTCACGCTGCTCGTGCTCGGCGGCCTCGTCGTATCGTATCTCACGCTCGACCAGATCGGCGGCGGCGCGGGCGTGCTTGCCGGCTTCAACGTGCTCACCGAGCGCGCGCCGAGCCACTTCGACATGATCCTCGAGCAGGACAATCCGTTCTACAAGGATCTGCCGGGCATCGCGGTGCTGGTCGGCGGCATGTGGATCGCCAACCTCTCTTACTGGGGCTTCAACCAGTACATCATCCAGCGCGCGCTCGCCGCGAAGAACCTCGGCGAAGCGCAGAAGGGCGTGGTGTTCGCCGCGTTCCTCAAGCTGATCATGCCGGTGATCATCGTGCTCCCGGGCATCGCCGCGGTGATCCTCGCGCCCGATCTCGCCAAGCCCGACGAAGCCTATCCGACGATGATGCGGCTGCTACCGCAGGGCTTGCTCGGCCTCGTCTTCGCGGCACTGATCGCGGCGATCATCGCGTCGACCGCCTCCAAGATCAATTCGATCGCGACGATCTTCACGCTCGATCTCTACGCCAAGGCAAGGGGGATGAAGACGCGCGGCGAAGACGGCGTCGCCGTGGTCGAAGGGCAGGAGAAGCACCTCGTCCTGGTCGGCCGCGTCGTCGCCGCGATCGCCGTGGTGATCGCGATCATCGCCGCCAAGCCGCTGATCGGCCAGTCGGACCAGGCCTTCCAGTTCATCCAGGAGTTCTCGGGCTTCTTCACGCCCGGCATCACCGTGATCTTCCTGCTGGGCCTGTTCTGGAAGCCCGCCACCGAAGCCGGCGCGATCGTCGCGGCGATCACCTCGGTGGTGCTGTCGTACATCCTCAAGGTGGGCATCCCGTCGGACTTCCTGCCCGACGCGCTCAACGCCTACCTGCTGCCCTTCATGAACCGCATGATGTTCGTGTTCGTGGTAAGCCTGTTCCTCGCAATGGCAGTCTCTCTGCTGGTGCGTGGCCGCGGTGACGCCAACCGGGTGACGATGGAGGGCGTCAGCTTCCGCACGTCGACCAGCTTCAACGTCGCCGGCATCGGCGTGATCCTCATCCTCATCGCACTGTACGCGACCTGGTGGTGAGCTTCGCCGGACCCTTCCTCGCCGTCGATTGGGGCACGACCAACAGGCGCGTGTTCCTGATCGAGGGTGGCCAAGTCGCGAAGACCGAGCGTGACGACAAGGGCGTCACTTCGGTCGACGATTTCGCCGCCGAGGCGGTGGCGATCCGCGCGCGCTTCGGCGACTTGCCGATGCTGCTCGCGGGGATGGTCGGATCGAACATCGGCTGGCAGGTGGCGCCCTATGTCGCCGCGCCGGCCGGGGTCGCCGAACTCGCGGCCGGGCTGTTCTGGATCGACGACCGCACCGCGATCGTCCCCGGCATCTCGACGCTAGTCGGGCGCCGGCCCGACGTGATGCGCGGCGAAGAGGTCCAGTTGCTCGGCGCGGTCGCGGCGGGGCTGGTGCCGGGCGATGCACTGCTCGCCCAGCCCGGCACGCACTGCAAATGGGTCGAGATGGCGGACGGCAAGGTCGCCGACTTCGTCACTGCGATGACCGGCGAACTGTTCGCCTTGCTGCGCAAGCACGGCCTGCTCGCCGCGCAGCTTGGCGGGGAGGTCACGCTCGGTGCGGCGTTCCTCGAAGGCGTCGAGGACGGCAAGCGGCAGGATCTCGCCGCCTCGCTGTTCGGCATCCGCGCCGCCAAGATGCTGGGCCAGCGCGACGATGCCGATGCCGCGTCCTATGCCAGCGGGCTGCTGATCGGCACCGATGTCGCCGCGCGGCTCGCCGCATCGAAGCACGATGCGGTCCATATCCTCGCCGATCCGGTGCTCGGCGGGTTCTATGCCGCGGCCATCCAAGCGCATGGGCAAAGTGCCTATCTCATCGACAGCCACGCCGCGTTCATCGCCGGCATCAACGAGATTGTGAGCCAATGAACTTCGATACCGCCTTCGCCGCCTGCCCACTGATCGCGATCCTTCGCGGGGTGAAGCCCGATGAGGTCGAGGGCATCGGCGACGCGCTGGTCGAGGCCGGCTTCACCCTGATCGAAGTCCCGCTCAATTCGCCCGACCCGCTCGACAGCATCGCGCGCCTCGCCAAGCGGCTCGAGGGCAAGGCGGTGATCGGCGCGGGCACCGTGCTCACCGAGGCGCAGGTCGAGCAGGTCCGCGCGGCCGGCGGCACGATGATCATCTCGCCCAACGCCAATGTTAAGGTGATCGCCGCCACCGCCGCGGCGGGGATGACTTCGCTTCCCGGCGTGGTCACGCCGACCGAGGCGTTCGCCGCGCTCGATGCCGGCGCGACCGCCCTGAAGCTCTTCCCTGCCGAGGGTTCGAGCCCGGCAGTGCTCAAGGCGATGCGCGCCGTGCTGCCCAAGGATCTGCGCCTGCTTCCCGTCGGCGGCGTCGGCCCCGACACGATGACGCCGTGGCTGGATGCCGGCGCCAATGGCTTCGGGCTCGGCTCGGCGATCTACAAGATCGGCCTCACTGCCGAGCAGGTCGGCGAACGCGCGCGCGCCTTCGTTTCGGCGCTGGCACGCTGACCGCATAATCGCCTACACCCGCCCCGGAGAGGGGGCGCGGTGCAGCAACCACGCAGGAAAGTAGTTGTCGTCGGCGGAGGAACCGCCGGCTGGATGGCGGCGGCGGCGATCGCCCGGGTGCTCCCGCATGCCGCCAGCGTCGAGCTGGTCGAATCGGCGGAGATCGGCATTGTCGGAGTGGGCGAGGCGACGCTGCCGCATCTGCGCGCGTTCCTCCAGTTGCTCGGGCTAGATGAGGCCGAGTTCATGGCGGCGACCCACGCCACCTACAAGCTTGGCATCGAGTTCCGCGATTTCGGCAAGCCGGGCGACGCCTATCTCCACCCGTTCGCCGATTTCGGCCGGCCGCTCGGCGACGTGCCGTTCCTGCCCTATTGGCTGCGGATGCACGCGGCGGGGCAGGGCGGCAGCCTCTTCGACTATGGCGTGGCGAACGTCATGGCCAGGGAGCGCCGCTTCGCGCCCCCGGTGGCCGATCCCGACGCGCTGCTCGCCGCCTATGGCTATGCCTATCAGTTCGATGCGACGCGCTTCGGCCCCTATCTGCGCGGTCACGCCGAGGCGTGGGGCGTCCAGCGGACCGAGGGCAAGATCGTCTCGGTCGAGCGGCATCGCGAGACCGGCGACGTGACCGCGGTGCTGCTGGAAAGCGGCGCGCGGATCGAAGGCGACCTGTTCGTCGATTGCTCGGGCTTCCGCAGCCTGCTGCTCGGCGACGCGCTGGGCGAGGCCTGGGAAGACTGGTCGCACTGGCTGCTCTGCGACCGCGCCGTGGCCTTGTCGTGCGGATCGCCGCCGGGGGTGATCGAGCCGTTCACGCGCTGCACCGCGATGACGGCGGGGTGGCGCTGGCGCATCCCGCTGCGCCACCGCGTCGGCAATGGCTATGTCTATTCGAGCGCGCATCTGTCGGACGACGCGGCAGTCGATGCGATCCTCGGCACGGTCGAGGGCGCGCCGCTCGCCGATCCTCGGGTGCTGCGCTTCAAGGCCGGACGCCGGAAACGGAGCTGGTCGCACAACGTGATCGCGGTCGGGCTCGCCTCGGGGTTCCTCGAGCCGCTCGAATCGACCAGCATCTATCTGGTCCAGGCGGCGATCATGCAGCTGATCGACCTGTTCCCGATCGGCGCGATCGAGGATGCCGACCGTGACGAATTCAACGCCCAGGTCGATTACGAATATGACCGCATCCGCGACTTCCTGATCCTTCACTACCACGCCAGCAGCCGCGACGATTCGGACTTCTGGCGCCACGTCCGGCACATGGCCGTGCCCGATAGCCTGGCAGAGAAGATCGCGCTGTTCCGCCGCGCGGGGCGCATCCAGCGCTACAGCCGCGGGCTGTTCTTCGCGCCGAGCTGGATCGCAGTGCTGATCGGGCAGGGGGTGGTGCCCGATGGCTGGGACCAGCGCGCCGACGCCGCCGATCCGCGCGCGCTGGCCCAAGCACTGGATCGGTTGCGAGCGCAGATCGCGCGCGAAGTGGCGACTCTGCCGGAACATATGGCATGAGCGACCGCGCGATCCGCAGCGTAGCGATCCTCGGCGGCGGCATCGTCGGGCTATCCGCTGCTATCGCCTTCGCGCGCTCGCTGCCCCAGCTCGTCGTGACGGTGGTCGAGACGCCCCCAGATCCCGCCGCGCTCGCCGATCGGCTGCCGGGCACGACGACATCGATCCATCGATTCCACGCCGCGATCGGTCTCGACGAGGCGGCGCTGCTCCGCACGGGCGCGGCGGTGCCGCGGCTCGGCCTGCGCTTCGAGACCTGGCCCGATGCGCGCTGGTACCATGTCCATGGCGAGCATGGCGAACCCGCCGGCGCCATCGCCTTCCACCAGCTCTGGGCCCGCGCGCGGCGCGCGGGGCATGCCGAGGCCTGGCACCTTTACGCCGTCGCCGGGGCGCTCGCCGAGGCGGGTCGGTTCGTCCATCCGCAGCCGGGCACGCCACTCGCCGCGTTCGACTATGCGCTACGTCTCCACCCCGAACGCTATCGCGAACTGTTGGCCGCGCTGGCCGACCAGCATCGCGTCACGCGCACGTCCGGAAGCTTCGGCGGCGTCGAGCGGCGCGAGGACGGCAGCATCGCCGCGCTGCTGCTTGCCGACGGACGACGAGTCGAAGCCGATCTCTATATCGACTCCTCGGGCCCCGCCGCGCCGCTGGCGCTCGATGCCGGGTTTGACGATTGGCGCGCGACGCTGCCCTTCGATCGCGTCACGCTCGGCACCGCGCCGGCGAGCGCCGCCGATCCCAGTGACACGATTGTCGGCGGCGCGCAGGGCTGGCAGTTCGTCGCGCCGCTTCCCGGGCAGACGATCCTCGGCCGCATCCATGCCGACGCGTGGGAAGAGTCGGTCGCGATCCGCCCCGGCCGGCGCCGCACGCTTTGGGTGCGTAACGTCCTCGCGATCGGCGACGCGGCGGTCGGGCTCGATCCGCTGCACTGGCCCAACCTCCACCTCGCCCACAGCGCAATCGCGCGTGCGATCGAACTGCTGCCCGGGCGCGACTGTCACCCCGTCGAGACCGGCGAATACAACCGCCGCTCCGCTGCCGAGGCCGATCGCATGCGCGACTTCCAGGCGCTGCACTATCTGCGCCTCGGGCTGCCGATCGAAGTGCCCGAGAGCCTGGCGCGCATCCTCCGCCAGTTCGAGCGGCGCGGGCGTTTCGCCTATGAGGATGAGGACAGCCTGCTCGAGGAGATCTGGCTGTCGGCGCTACTCGGGCTGGGCGTGTTGCCGAAGGCGATCGATCCGCGCGCCGAGGCGGTGCCGGCGGGCGCCGCGGCGGCGGGCATGGTCGCGATGCGCGCTGCGCTTGCGCAGCTTCCCCCGCGGCTGCCGGATTATGCGACGTATCTCAAGCGTAGCGGAGTGCCCACTTAATCCTCCGTTCGCTCTGAGCTTGTCGAAGGGCGGTCCTTCTTGGGATGCAAAGAACGGTGCTTCGACAAGCTCAGCATGAACGGATTTAGGGTTGGGGCGTCACTGCCTCCGGCCCCTGCGGCGTCGCCTGGAGCAGCGAATCGCCGCCCAGCGTGCGGTACAGGGTCACCAGATTGCTGGCCTGCACCAGCCGCGTGTTCACCAGCGTGCGCCGCGCCGAATAAAGCGAGCGTTGCGCGTCGAGGCTCGACAGGAAGGTGTCGATGCCGCCGCGATAGCGCGCCTCGGCGAGCCGATAGGTATCCGCCGCCGCCTCGGCCTGGGCCTGGGTGGCGCGCAATTGCTCGGTGATCGTCCCCCGCCGCGCCAGCGCATCGGCGACTTCGCGGAAGGCGGTCTGGATCGCGCGCTCGTAGCTTGCCACTGCGGCGTCACGCTGTGCCTCGCTCAGCCGCACCCCCGCCGGGCCGGCCCCGGCGCGGAAGATCGAATAGTCGGCGCTCGCCCCCGCCGACCAGTTGAACCCGTTGCCGCTGAACAGCCCGGTCAGCGCGTTGCTCGCCAGCCCGAGCAGCCCGGTCAGCGAGATGCGCGGGAACAGTGCCGCCCGCGCCGCGCCGATCTCGGCATTGGCGGCGCGCAGCGCATATTCGGTCTGCACCACGTCGGGGCGGCGCAGCAGCACGCCTGAATCGATACCCGCGGGGAGCTCGGCGATCGTCGGCGCGGCCTCGTCGAGCGAGGCCGGCAACAGCGTGGGATCGATCGGGGCGCCGACGAGCAGTTGAAGTGCATTGACGTCCTGCGCCAGCGCGGTGCGCTGCTCGGCGAGGTCGGCACGCGCGCCTTCGAGCACCTGCTCGGCCTGGCGCAGGTCGGTGCGCGGCGCGATCCCGCCTTCCAGCCGCGCGCGCGTAAGCCGGACGCTGTTCTCGGCATTGGCCGCGGTGTCCTGGGCGATGGCGAGCAGGCTCGCATCGGCGGCATGGCGCAGCCACGCCTCGGCGATGTCGCCGGCCAGCGTCAGATAGGTCGCCCGCGCGCCCGCTTCGGTGGCGAAATAGCGGTTCTGCTCGGCGCGGGTGAGCGAGGCGACGCGGCCGAACAGGTCGAGCTCGAACCCGGTGACGCCGATATCGGCAGTGAAGCGTGTGCGCCGCCCAGATCCGGTCGATCCGGTAGCGGCGCCGCTGGCCTGTCCGTCCGACACCGTCACGCCGGTGCCCGCTGCGAGTTCGGGGAAGCGATCGGCGCGCTGGATGCGATACTGCTCGCGCGCGGCGCGGATGTTCGCCGCGGCGACTCGCAGGTCGCTATTCTGCGTCAGCGCCTGCTCGATCAGCTTCTGGAGCCGCGGATCGCGGAAGACTTCGCGATAGGTCACCGTGGGCAGCGCGGCTTCGTTCTGCCTGAGATACGCGTCGCCCACCGGCCAGCTCGGCGGCACCGGGGCGGTCGGCTGGACGTATTTCGGCTCCATCGAGCAACCGGCAAGGGCCGTTGCGGCCAGGAACAGGACTGCGTGCCTCATACCTGCGCCTCCGGCTTGCGTCCAAACCGAGCCCGCGCTGCCTTCAAGCCGTCGCGCACCCCGCGCCGGACGAGCACGAAGAACAGCGGGATATAGAAGATCGCCAGGATCGTCGCGGTGAGCATCCCGCCGATCACCGCGGTGCCGATCGCGATGCGGCTGTTGGCGCCCGCGCCGGTCGAGATCGCCAGCGGAAGCACGCCGAAGATGAACGCGAGGCTGGTCATCAGGATCGGGCGCAGGCGGATGCGCGCCGCCTCTAGCGCCGCGTCGATCACCCGCTTGCCTTCCTTCTCGGCGCGCTCGGCGAATTCGATCATCAGGATCGCATTCTTCGCCGCCAGGCCCATCGTAGTGAGCAGCCCGATCTGGAGATAGACGTCGTTCTGCAGCCCGCGCAGCGTCACCGCGAACACCGCGCCGACAAGGCCCAACGGGATCACCAGCAGCACCGCCACCGGAATGCTCCAGCTCTCGTACAGCGCCGCCAGACACAGGAACACGACGAGCAACGACACCGCGTAGAGATACGGCGCCTGCCCCGAGGACAGCCGCTCCTGGAACGACAGCCCAGACCAGGCGACGCTGGTGCCCGGGATCTGCGATGCGAGTTCCTCGATCCGCTGCATCGCTTCGCCCGAGCTCGTGCCCGGCGCGGCCTGGCCCTGGATCTCGAAGGCGGGGATGCCCTGGAAGCGCGACATCGTCGTCGGCGCGGTCGCCCAGCTCGTCTGCGCGAAGGAGGAGAAGGGCGCCATCTCGCCGCTGCGGGTGCGGACGAACCATTCGTCGATATTCGCCGGGGAGGCGCGATACTGCGCGTCGCCCTGGACGAACACGCGCTTCACTCGGCCGCGATCGATGAAGTCGTTGACGTAGCGGCCGCCCCAGGCGGTCGACAGCGTCGAATTGACATCGCCCTGCGCGAGCCCGAGCGCGGCGAGCTTCTGCTGGTCGATATCGACCTTGAGCGTGGCGACGTCGGGGAGGTCCGACAGTCGCACCTGCGCGAGCGCGGGATCGTTGTTCGCCGCGGCGAGCAGCTTGTCGCGCGCCGCCAGGAATTCCTCTCGCGACATCCCGCTGGCATTCTGGAGCTGGACGGTGAAGCCGCTCGACTGGCCCAGGCCGCGGATCGCCGGGGGCACCAGCGCGAAGACCTGCGCGTCGCGGAAATTGTGGAACGCACCCGAGGCGCGCTGGACGATCGCCTCGGCGCCGTTCTCCTTGCCCTTGCGCTGCGACCAGTCGGCGAGGTTGACGAAGCCTTGGCCTGTGTTCTGGCCGCTGGCGCCGCCACCCCCGCCACCGCCGGTGACGGTAAACATCGTTGCGGTGTTCGCGCCTTCCTGCTCGGTGAAATACTTCTCGACTGCGCGCTGGACTTCCTGGGTGCGGCTCTGCGTCGCGCCGGCGGGGAGGCGGAACTGCACCGATGCCGCGCCCTGGTCCTCGGTAGGCAGGAAGCCGGTGGGCAGGCGGGTGAACATCAGCACGAGCAACAGGCACACGCCCGCATAGATCAGCAGGAACAGCCATTTGCGGTCGACCACGGTTCCGACGGTACGCACGTACCGCTCGACCCCGCGATCGAAGTTGCGGTTGAAGCCGTTGCGCGCGCGCTCGAAGAAGTGCCCGACCTTGGGGAAGCGCCGCTCGATGAAGCCGTTGCCGTGCTCGCTCTTTTTCTTGAGCAGGGTCGCGGTGAGCGCAGGCGTCAGGATCAGCGCGACCATCACCGAGAGCACCATCGCCGAGACGATCGTCACCGAGAACTGGCGGTAGATCACGCCGGTCGAGCCGCCGAAGAACGCCATCGGCAGGAACACCGCCGAGAGCACCAGCCCGATGCCGACCAGCGCGAACTGAATCTGCTCCATCGACTGGATCGTCGCGTCGCGCGGGCTGAGGTCGGGATCCTCCTCCATCAGCCGCTCGACATTCTCCACCACGACGATCGCGTCGTCGACGAGCATGCCGATCGCGAGCACCAGCCCGAACAGCGTCAGCGTGTTGATCGAGAAGCCGAGCGCATAGAACACCGCGAAGGTGCCGAGCAGCACCACCGGTACTGCGATGAACGGGATCAGCGTCGCGCGCCAGCTCTGCAGGAAGATGAACATCACGATCACGACGAGGATGATCGCCTCGACCAGCGTCTTGACCACTTCCTCGATCGAGAGCTTGATGAACGCTGTCGTGTCGTTGGCGTACGCGAACTTGAACCCGGCCGGGAAACCGCGCGAAATCTCCTCGACTTTGGCCTTTACCAGTTCGGCGGTCTCGAGCGCGTCGGCGGCCGGCGCCAGGCTGATCGCGATGCCCGCGCCGGGATGGCCGTTGACCCGGCTGACTGCATTGTAGCTCTCTGCGCCGAGCTCGACCCGTGCGACATCGCGCAGCAGCACGTTGGCGCCGCTGGTCTCGGTCTTCAGGATGATCTGCTCGAACTGAGCCGGGGTCTGGAGGCGCGACTGCGCGGTCACCGTCGCGTTGAGCATCTGCGTGCTCGGCTGGGGCTGGCCGCCGATCTCGCCGGCGGCGACTTCGGTATTCTGGTTCTGGATCGCGGTGACCACGTCGCCGGGCATCAGCGCATAGCTGGCCAGACGATCGGGATTGAGCCAGATCCGCATCGCATAGGGCGCCCCGAACACATTGGTGTCGCCCACGCCCGGCGTGCGCGCGAGCTGATCCTGCATGTTCGAGGCCATCCAGTCCGACACGTCCTGGTTGGTGCGCTTGTCGGTCTCGTCATAGACGCCGACGATCATCAGGAAGTCGGGGTTGGACTTGGTGACGCGCAGCCCCTGCTGCTGGACCTGCTGGGGCAGGCGGGTGAGCGCCTGCTGGACCTGGTTCTGGACCTGGACCTGCGCGATGTCGGGATCGGTGCCCTTCTCGAACGTCGCCGAGATGTTGACCTGGCCGCGCGCGGTCGAGGACGAGCTGAAATAGAGCAGTCCGTCGATTCCGGTAAGCTGCTGCTCGATCACCTGGGTGACCGAATTCTGCACCGTCTCGGCCGAGGCGCCGGGATAGGAAGCGCGGATATTGACCTGGGGCGGGGCGACGTCGGGATATTGGGCGATCGGCAGCGACAGAATCGCGCCCAGGCCCATCAGCATGATGATGATCGCGATCACCCACGCGAAGATCGGGCGATCGATGAAGATGCGTGACATGGGCGGTCAGCCGCCCTTGTTCTTGGCGGCGGCTTCTTCCGCGGCCTTGCCCTTGGGCGCCTCGATGCGCTGCGGGGTTGTGGCGGGGACCGGACGGATCTCGGCGTCGGGGCGCAGGTTGGCGGTGCCCTGGACGATCACCTTGTCGCCCGGTGCGAGCCCCTGGGTCACCACCCAGTTCGCGCCGCTCGTGCGATTGGCGACGACGGTGCGCGCCGCCGCGCGGTTGCCCGGGCCGACGACATAGACCGTCGCGTTGCCGCGCGGATCGCGTGACAAGGCGGCTTGGGGCACCAGGAAGGCCTGGGTGTCTATCGCCTGCGCGAACGATGCGCGGGCGAACATGCCGGGGAGCAGCAGTCCCTCGGGATTTTCGAAGCGCGCGCGCAAGGTGACGGTGCCGGTATTGGCGTTGACCACCACTTCGCTGAACTCGACCGTCCCGGTGCGGCCGTAATCGCTGCCGTCCTCGAGCTTGAGCCGGACGGTGGCGCTGCCCGGAGCGAGCCCGCCCTTGGCGAGCGACTTCCGGAGCGCGAGCATCTCGGCGCTCGATTGCTGGATGTCGACGAAGATCGGGTCGAGCCGCTGGATCACCGCCATCGGATCGGCCTGGTTGGTGGTGACCAGTGCGCCTTCGGTGACCAGCGAGCGGCCGATCCGCCCGGTGATCGGGGCGGGGACGCGCGTGAAGCGCAGGTTGATCTGCGCGGTGCGGAGCTGGGCGTTGTTCTGCGCGACCGCGGCATTGGCCTGGCGTGCCTGCGCGGCGGCGTCGGTATAATCCTGCTGGCTGACCGCCTCCATCTTGGCGAGCGGGCGGTAGCGGTCGGCGCGAATCTTGGCAGCCTCAGCCGTGGCGCGCGCGCTTTCGAGGTTGGCCTGCGCTTCGGAAGCCTGCGCCTGATAGAGGCTCGGATCGATCTGGTAGAGCGTCTGCCCGGCGCGGACGATCGCGCCTTCGGTGAAGAAGCGCCGCTGGACGAGCCCGGCGACCTGCGGCCGTACTTCCGAGCTCTGGAACGCCGTGACGCGCCCGGAAAGCTCGACGACCATCGGCACGCTGGTCGGCTGGACGACGACATAGCCGACCTGCGCGGGCCCGCTCTGGCCGCGGCCGTTCTTTTTCTGCGCGTCCTGGCCGCCGCTGCCGCACGAAGCGAGAAGCAGGGCGCCGGCGACGAGCGCCAGACGTGAGGGGCCGCCGATGTTCGATAGATTCAGATTCAATTCGCAGACCCGCTCGTAGCGCTCTCGGGGAGGCGCAGTTCAGTTCCGAAACACCAGCCATAGGCATGCCGCGACGCAGCATCCAGCCGATAAATGTATCAGGATGTGTCAGACAAATGCTGGAAACACGAAAGGTTGCGTAGCCACGCGGGAAAACGCAGTGGCGCAAGCCTTTTAGAGGCCCTAGAAGCCGCCGCCAAATGGCACGTATCGAAACCCCCAAGCGGATCCGGGGCACCCAGGACATCTTTGGCGACGAGCAGCGGCGCTTTGCGACAGTGCTCGATGCGTTCGATCGGGTGCGCCGGCTCTATTGCTTCCAGCGCGTCGATATCCCCGTGTTCGAAGCGACCGGCGTGTTCGCCCGCTCGATGGGCGAGACTTCGGATGTCGTCTCGAAGGAGATGTACACCTTCGAGGACCGTGGCGGCGATTCGATCACGCTGCGCCCCGAATTCACCGCCGGCATCGCCCGGGCGTACATCACCGAGGGCTGGCAGCAATATGCGCCGATGAAGCTCGTCACTTCGGGCCCGGTGTTCCGCTACGAGCGTCCCCAGAAAGGCCGCTTCCGTCAGTTCCACCAGATCGACGCGGAGATCATCGGCGCAGCCGAGCCCGCGGCCGATGTCGAACTGCTCGTCCTCGCCGACCAGCTCCTCCACGAGCTGGGCATCGATGAGGGCGTGACGCTCCAGCTCAATACGCTGGGCGACGCCGAGACGCGCGATGCGTGGCGCACCGCGCTGGTCGCGCATTTCGAGGCGCATCGCGACGCTCTGTCCGAGGACAGCCAGGTCCGGCTCGACAAGAACCCGATGCGCATCCTCGATTCGAAGGACCCGCGCGACCGCCCGATCGCGGACAGCGCGCCCGATATCGACGCGTATTTGACGCAGGAGGCCGCGGCGTTCTTCAAGGCGGTGACCGACGGGCTCGACGCGGCGGGGGTGAAGTGGACGCGCAATTCGCGGCTGGTCCGCGGGCTCGATTATTATCGCCATACCGCGTTCGAGTTCGTCACCGATCGTCTCGGTGCGCAGGGCACCGTGCTCGCGGGCGGCCGCTATGACGGGCTGATCGGCTCGCTGGGCGGGCCCGAGACGGCGGGCGTCGGCTGGGCGGCGGGTGTCGAGCGGCTGGCGATGTTGATCGACGAGCCGGCGGTTGAGCAAATTGAAGTGGCGCTCGTCGCAGAGAATGCGGAGGGGCAGGGGATTGCCGTGGAGGTAGCTTCTCTTCTTCGTAATAATGGTGTCGCGACAGAACTCTATGTGTCCGGCAATCCGCGAAAACGATTCTCGAAGGCTAAGGCGGCATCGCCGCGCCTGCTAATTTCCCTGGATAGAACGACTACGGATCCCGCAGGGCGTTATCTAATTCGTCTAGGGGGCAGCTCCGAAGGTACCGGCGAGCTTCAAGACAAAGTCGAGGCCGCCATCGGTATCCGTTTTCATCCTGAAGACGATCGGTTTTTCGCTGGCGGATGGCGGGGGATGGTTAGGGGCGGTAGCGTCGCATGACCACGATCCCCGCCGACCGCATCGCCGCGATCGAGGCGCGGCGCGACGAACTGCAGGCGCTGATGGCGACTGGCGACTTGTCGGGGGACAAGTTCGTCCAGGTTTCGAAGGAATATGCCGAGCTCGAGCCGGTCGCGCTGGCCGCTGGCGAAGTGCGGCGGCTGCGCGCCGAGGCGCAGTCGCTCCAGCATATGACGCAGGATGCCGATGACGAGATTCGGCAGATGGCGTGCGAAGAATTGCACGCCAATGGCGAGGCGCTTGAGGCGGCCGATCGGAGACTCGCGTTGGCGCTGCTGCCGCGCGACGCCGCCGATGAGCGCGCCGCGATGCTCGAGATCCGCGCCGGCACCGGCGGGGACGAGGCGGCGCTCTTCGCGGGCGACCTGTTCCGCATGTACCAGAAATATGCCGAGGGGCAGGGCTGGAAGGTCGAGCTGATCTCCAGTTCGGCATCCGATTCGGGGGGCTTCAAGGAAGCGATCGCCTCGCTCGAGGGCAAGGGCGTGTTCGCGAAGCTCAAGTTCGAGAGCGGCGTCCACCGCGTCCAGCGCGTGCCGGCCACCGAGACGCAGGGCCGCATTCATACCTCCGCGGCCACCGTCGCGGTGCTGCCCGAGGCCGAGGAAGTCGATATCAAGATCGACGACAAGGACCTCCGCATCGACATCTATCGCTCGTCGGGGCCCGGCGGCCAGTCGGTCAACACCACCGATTCGGCGGTGCGTATCGTCCATATCCCCACCGGGCTGGTGGTGATCCAGCAGGACGAGAAGTCGCAGCACAAGAATAAGGCCAAGGCGATGAAGGTGCTGCGCACCCGCCTGTACGAGCAAGAGCGCGAGCGTCTCCACGCCGAGCGCGCGGGCGCGCGCAAATCGATGGTGGGATCCGGCGATCGCTCGGAGCGGATCCGCACGTATAATTTCCCGCAGGGCCGGGTGACCGACCACCGCATCAACCTGACCCTCCACCGCCTGCCCGAAATCCTCGAGGGCGAGATGGACGAGCTGATCGGCGCGCTGGTCGCCCAGGACGAGGCGGATCGCCTGGCGCAGCTGGATTCATGATCCGCATCGCGCTCGCGGAGGCGGCGCAGCGCCTCGCCGGCGTTACCGACACCGCGCGCCTCGATGCCGAGCTGCTCATGTCGCATGCGCTCGGCGTATCGCGCGACGACCTGCTCCTCCGCCATCTCGACGATCCAGTCCCCGAAGCCTTCGCTCCGCTCCTCCAGCGTCGCCTCACCCACGAGCCCGTCGCCTACATCACCGGCACGCGCGCCTTTTGGACGATCGACCTCGCGGTCGGCCCCGGCGCGCTCATCCCGCGGCCCGACAGCGAAACCCTGATCGAAGCCGCGATCGAGCATTTCGACGAGCGGGCGCCGCTACGCATCCTCGATCTGGGCACCGGCCCGGGCACGCTGGTGCTCGCCGCGCTCGACCAATGGCCGCAGGCGACCGGGCTCGGCATCGATGCTTCCGAACAGGCGCTGGCCTATGCCCGCGCCAATGCCGAGCGGCTCGGCATGGCGCACCGCGCCGAGTTCCGCCTCGGCGACTGGACCGACGGCCTCGCCGAGCCGTTCGACCTGATCCTCGCCAACCCGCCCTATATCGGCACGCACGAGCAGCTTCCGGCCGAGGTGCGCGAGCACGAACCCGCCTCGGCGTTGTTCGCGGGAATCGACGGCCTCGACGATTACGCCCGCATCGTCCCTGCGCTTTCCGAGCTGCTGGCGCCCGGCGGCGCGGCGGTGCTCGAAATCGGCTGGACCCAGGCCAAGGCGGTGTCGGCGCTGGGGCTCCAGCACGGGCTGTTGCCCGCGGTCCACAGCGATCTCGGCGGGCGTCCCCGCGTGATACTACTTACTTGAAACCGGCACCCCCGCGGCCCATATTTGTGCTTGGAGATTGGTGCTCCACGGGCTAAGACAGCGCCGGGGCGAGGCACTTTCAACCAAGTTGTTGAAACTGAGGGCTAAGGCCCACTCCATGGTCATGTGAGCCGTTGCAGTCCGACGGCCGTGGCGAGCGGAAGCGCCGTTTCGGTGCTGTCCGCAAGTGTAACGTGCATCCGGGACCCCGAATGGATCGACGGACGGCTTAAGTAGACAGGACATACAGACCTTGATGAACAATCGTCAGGCTAACAACGGCCGCCGTCGCGGTCGTGGCGGTCAGCAGCGCCAGGGGGGCAACCCCAACCAGGGCAATGGCAACCGCATCGACAATCGTGCGCGCGGAAACGCGGCGCAGCTGCTCGAGAAGTACAAGAACCTCGCCTCCGACGCGCAGCGCCAGGGCGATCGGGTCAACGCCGAATATTATCTCCAGTTCGCGGATCACTATTTCCGCGTGCTGAGCGAGACCCGCGCGCGGTTCGAGGAGCAGAACCCGAACCAGCGCCAGCCGCGCCCGAGCAACGACATCGACGGCGACGACGAGGATTTCGAGTTCGAGGCCGAAGGCAATCGCAGCGACGAATCGCGCGACGAGCGTCCGCAGCAGCGCGAGCCGCGCTACGAGCGTGAGCCCCGGCAGGATCGCGAAGCCCGCCGCGACCGCGACGACCGCGAGCCGCGCCAGGACCGTGAGCCGCGCCAGGATCGTGAACCGCGTCAGGATCGCGAACCCCGCCCGGATCGCGAAGCGCGTCCCGACCGCGAGCCGCGCCAGGATCGCGAGCCCCGCGAGAATCGCCGCGACCGCCGCCCCAATGGCAACGCCAACGGCTTTGCCAATGGCCATCAGGCCGAAGCGCAGGAAGCGCCCGCGCCCGAGCTGTTCGCCGAACAGGCCGAAGAGCGTCCCGCTCGCCCGGCGCGCGGCCGTGGCCGTCCGCGCCGCGAGGAAGCGGTCGAGGCCGATGCCCCGCAGGGTATCGACGCCGCGATCCTGCCGCCGGCCTTCGGCACCGAGGCCACTGCTGCCAACGATGCCGAGGAAGCGCCCAAGAAGCCGCGCCGCCGCCGCGTGAAGAGCGACGACGCCGAGGTGCCGCCGGCCGCCTGATTTCTCTGCGCGTCGGGCTAGCCCTTCGCACCGGAACTGCTAGCATCCTCTCCTGGGAACAGCCTGGGGGAGGATGCTTTGCGTTTGACGGCTCTCATCGCGGCGGCGCTGCCGCTCGCCGCGCATGCCCAGACCGCGCCTGAGGAGCCCAATGCCCAGGGCGACGTCTCGGTGACGATCTACAATAACGATCTCGCGCTGGTGCAGGACAAGCGCACGCTCACCCTCGCCCAGGGGCGCAATCGCCAGGAATTCGCCGACGTCTCGGCCCGGATCCGGCCCGAGACGGTGACGCTCTCGGCCGACGATGCCGGGATCGTCGAGCAGAATTTCGACTATGATCTCCTCTCTCCCCAGAAGCTGATGGACAAGGCAGTGGGGCAGAGCGTCGGGCTGGTCCGCACCAATCCGGCCACCGGTGTGGAAACACGCGAGACCGCGCAGGTGCTTGCCAACAACGGCGGTACGATTGTCCGGGTTGGCGACCGTATCGAAGTCCTGAGTGGGATGGGCGCCCGCGTCGTCTTCTCCAAGCTCCCGCCCAACCTGCGCGCACGGCCGACCTTGTCGGTGACGCTCGACGCCAGCCGCGGTGGCGCGCGCCCGGCGACGCTCAGCTATCTCTCGAACGGCTTCGGCTGGAAGGCCGATTACGTCACCCTGTTCGACGAGGCGGCGGGCAAGATCGACGTCCAGGGCTGGATCACGCTCAACAACAATAGCGGGACGAGCTTCCCCAATGCGCGCACCCTGCTCGTCGCCGGCGCGCCGGGGCAGGGGGGCGGCAATGTCCGCTTCCAGCCGCGTCCGCCCTCGGGCAACCGGCCGGGCACCGAGAGCGCCAATCGCGAGCGGCTCGGCGACTATTATGTCTATCCGATCGCGGCGCGCACCACGCTTGCCAACGCTCAGCAGAAACAGGTCAGCTTCCTCGACGTCCACGGCACGCCGGCGGCCAAGGCCTATTATTTCCGCAACGACTGGCTGGGCAGCCGCACCGAGGCAGCGAGCGTCGATACCGTGCTGCGCTTCTCCTCGTCGAGCGCGGGCGGCCTCGGCGACGCGCTGCCGGCCGGCACGGTGCGCGTCTATATGCGCGACGCGCGCGGCCAGCCGCAGTTCATCGGCGAGAACAATATCCCGCACACGCCGATGGGCTCCGATCTCGCGCTCAAGACCGGCGAGGCGTTCGACGTGAAGATCCAGCCGACGGTCGAGAAGCGCGAACGGATCCAGAGCGACGAATGGGAGCGGACCGGGCGCTATCGGATCACCAAGAACGGCGTGACGACCGAGAAGACGATCGAACAGACGGTCACCTATTGGCGCACCAGCATGAAGTACCGCATCACCAACGCGCGGCCGACGCCGGTGACGGTCGAAGTGGTGCAGGGTGGGCTCGACCATTGGTGGTGGCACGACACCCGCGTCCCCAGCGAGAGCATCCAGGGCACCCAGCGCTCGCCCGACGAGCGCGTGTGGCTGGTGACGGTCCCTGCCAACGGCGAGACCAACCTCACCGTCGATTTCGACACGCGTTACTGATCGCGCGATGCGCTGGCGAAGCCTCGCCTGGCTGTTGCTGCTGGTCGCGGCGCCCGTCGCCGCGCAGCCGGTGGTGACCTCGGCCGCGCCCGAGGGTGTAGCGGTGACCATTTATCGTGCGCAGGATCGCGACCCCGGCGAGCAGATGAATCTCGGCTGGCTCCAGGGCTATGCGCTGGTCACCGAGAAGCGCACCGTAACGATCCCCTCTGGCCGCGCCGTGATCCGCTTCGAAGGCGTCGCCGGCGGCCTGCTCCCCGAAAGTGCGATCGTCACGGGATTGCCCGCGGGGGTGCGCGAGAAGAATCTCGACGCGGACCTGCTCTCCCCGCGCAGCCTCTATGCGCGCTCCTTCGGGCGACCGGTGATCCTCCGGCGCACCGATCCCAACACCGGCACCGTGCGCGAGGAACGCGCGGTGATCCGCTCGGGCGAGGACGGGGCGGCCATACTCCAGACGGAGAGCGGGTTCGAGGCGATCAATTGCGGCCCCTTGTTCGAGCAGCCGGTCTATCAGGGCGTCCCCGCCGGCCTCTCGCCGCGCCCGACGCTGTCGATCGAGACCGATTCGCCTGCCGCGGCGACGGTTACGCTCAGCCTGTCCTATCTCGCCTGGGGGTTCGACTGGCAGGCCAATTATGTCGTCAACCTGCGCGAAGGCGGCGATCGCGCGGATCTCACCGCCTGGGTGACGCTCGCCAACAGCGATCCGACGAGTTTCGTCGATGCCGACATGGCGGTGGTCGCCGGCGAGGTGAATCGCGAAGAGAGCCGGAGCTACAATTTCACGCCGGACCAGTCGCTGGTGCTGCACTGCTTCTTCCGGCCGTTGCCCGAGGAATTCGAGCCTGTGCCGATGCCCGCCCCTGCCGCGCCGATGATGGAAGGCGACATCGTCGTGACGGGCATGCGTGCTTCGTTGCAGTCAGCCAAGTCGTCGCCGGTCACGGTGGTCGGCGAGGATCTCGGCGACTTGAAGCTCTATCGCATGCCGATCCCGACCACCGTCGCGTCGAATGCGCAGAAGCAGGTCGCGATGTATCTCAAGCCCGAGGTAAAGGTTGCGATCCTCTATCGTGGCTGGATCGATGCCGGCAGCCCGGCCGCGACCAGCATCGAGCGCGGGCTGCGCTTCCGCAACAAGAAGGAGGACGGGCTTGGTGTCCCGCTGCCTTCGGGGCCGGTCGCGGTGTTCGAGCCGCTCGGTGGAACCCAAGCCTTGTCGGGTGAGGGGCGGACCTATGACAAGGCAGTCGGCGAAGAGGTGGATATCGCGCTCGGCGACGCCGAAGGGCTATCGGCCAGCGCGACCGAATCGAACGCCGGAGCGTCGACGCGTGCGTATTCGGTGACGATTGCGAATGCGCATCCCTGGCCGGTGCGCTTCGAAGGCAGCGTGCGCTTCGACCAGGGGAATTATCGCATCGAAAAGGTCTCCGCGCGGCTCGGCCGCAAGGACGGATGGCCGCTCTGGAAGGCGACGATCCCGGCGAACGGCAGCGTCACGCTGCGCTACCGCCTTGCCCGGATTCGCGACTAGTCGATATCGATCTCACCCTTCAATCGGTCCTCGACGCGCGCGTCATGGCCACTGCCCGAACTCAGGAACATCAGGCCCATCAGCGCGGCGGCGAGCATCATCGTCGAGAAGATGCCGAGAAAGGTCGCGCTGGCCGTGACCCAGTCGAGCGTGCCGAGCGACCACCACAGCACCAGCTCGGCCAGGCAGACGGTGAGCAGCGATACCAGCGCCATATATTTGAGAATGCGCCGATAGCGCCCCCAGGCGAAGGCGGCATATTCCGGGTCGTCGAGATCTTCCCGCGGCATGGCCATGGTTTTGCAATTGGGTGCGAATCATGGGAGAAACAACCGCCTGAACCCGAAAGCGGAGATATGCGATGACCATCGCGGCAATCCTGGGGGGAAAAGGGCACGACGTGGTGTCGATCGCGGGGGATCGCACCGTCGCGGAGGCCGTCGCGCTGCTCGCCGAGCGGCGAATCGGCGCGGTGCCCGTGCTCGACGGCGAGTCGATCGCCGGCATCTTTTCCGAACGCGACGTGATCCACTGCCTAGAGCGCGATGGTGCGGCGGGACTCGATCGCCGGGTGCGCGACGTGATGACCGCGCCGGCGATCACCGTCGCGCCCGGGGAATCGGTGCTCGGTGCGCTGGCGCTGATGACGCGGCGGCGGATTCGCCATTTGCCGGTCATCGATCGCGGGCGGCTGACCGGCTTCATTTCGATCGGCGATCTGGTGAAGTACCGGATCGAGCGGATCGAATCCGAAGCCGATGCGATGCGCGCCTATATCCAGGCGGTTTAGGGTAGCGAGTGCGGGCCTTTAACCGCGCCGGTTGCGGACCAGCGCGACGACTTCGCTGAGCGTATCGCGCGCGAACAGTGCCAGGCAGCCTGCATAGATCGTCGCGCCCGCCGCGCCGAGCAGGGCCAGTTGCGCCAGTGGCGGTAGCGGCGGCAACGCGCGGGCGAGCAGCGAGACGAGCACTGCCATCGCCGCCGCGGCGATCACCGGCGGGGCCAGCCCGTCGACCAGGTCGCGCAGCCGCACCCCGATCACCGGCAGCGTCCGCCACGTCGAGACGGCAAGGTAGAGCGGGTACGCCGCGAACCACGCCGCGACGAGTCCCATCACGCCCCAATGCACGCCGACCAGGAATGCCGCGGGGAGCAGGATCGCGCCGACAATGCCATTCTGCGCGCTGATCCCGGGGCGGCCGGCCGCGTCGCTCGCCGGCGAATAGAGCGTCTGCAACGTCATCATGGGCATCGCGAGCGCGAGCCAGTGGACCACCGGCGCGGCCTCGATCCATTTGGGCCCGAGCACGACTTCGACCAGCGGCCGCGCGGTCACCGCGAGCCCGAGATAGAAGGGCATCGCGACGACGAAGATGATCCGCGCCGATTTGACGAACCCGGCGGCCATCGCCGCGCGGTCGTCCTTCAATCGCGCATAGGCCGAGAAGGCGACTTCGTTGAGCGGGGGCACGAACTTCGAGACGAAGATCTGGGTGAGGAACAGGCTGGTCGTATAGATGCCCAGCATGTGCGGGTCGAACAGCCGGCCGGCGATGAACACATCGGCCTGGCTCTGGAGGAACCAGAAGATCTGACCCGTCGCCATCACCCCGCCATAGCGCGCGATGTCGCCCGCGCCGCGAAAGTCGAAGCTCGGCCACATCAGCGAACCGGCGGCCCAGGTCATGCCGATGGCGCGCACCGCGAACAGCGCGATCGGTGCGGCGACCAGCGTCCACACCCCGAGCCCGCCCCACGCGCCGCCGAGCGCGACCAGCGCGCCGACCACGCCCGAGGCGAAGTTCACCCAGGCCTGCTTCCGGAAATCCATCGCGCGCGCGAGCAGCGCATAAGGGAGGGCGATGAACGGCGTCGCGATATAGAGCAGCGCTTGCACGCGGAGCAGCTCGGTCACCATCGGCTGGCGATAATAGGCCGCGGCATAGGGCGCGCAGGCGAACTGCACCGCGCCGAGGCCGAGATTGAGCAGGATCAGCATGCCGAACAGTTGGCGCTGCGCGTGGCGCCCGGCATCGCCGCGCTGAATCAGCGCGCTCGCCAGGCCATAGCCATTGAGCATGTTGAGCAGCACCAGCACGACCTGGGTCATCGCGAACAGCCCATAATCGCTGGGGCTGAGCACGCGAATCACGATGAAGGTCGAGCCCCAGGTGAGCAGCTGCCCGGCAATCTGGGTGCCCGAACGCCAGATTACGGCGCTTCGGACTTGATCCTTGAGCGATTCGAGGCCGTGATTCGGGGTGGGGGCAGTTGATTCGGTCACGGGAGTGTCATGCGCTGGCACCTGTTGAGATGGGGTAAAGCACGGTTTTCTGCGGGTTTCGGGGGCGCATTACGGAAAAGCGACAGAAAGTTTCAAAACGCTGTTGACCGAATCGGAAGCCGCGCATAGAAGCCACTCCACCGACGCGGTGCTCTTCACGGGCTGCTTCATCGGTCACCAAAAACCAGGCGCACGGTTCGCCCCGAGAAAAAGGGGTAGGCTGGGGCGTCGGTGTTTTGCGCTCTTTGACATTGTTGAATTGATGAAGGGACATGTGGGCGGCGGCTCCTGGTCT